>CAVFKJ010000029.1:0-5551 GCA_963623125.1 Clostridium sp. CAG:217 | reverse complement strand
TAAACATTTAGATCCTTTATTAGCTAATATAGCTAATGATGTAACTAACGCAAAACTAAATTTAAAAGTAAATGACAAAGGAGAAGTAAATATGTGTCAAGCTATAAAAGAGATAAGAGAAGATAGTAGGAATGAAGGAATGTTAGAGGGCAAATCTATTGGTGAAAATAATAAAGCATCATCTATTGCTCAAACGATGATTTCCAAAGGCAAGCTTTCTATTGATGAAATTGCTGAATATTCTGGATTGAGCAAAGAACAAATCAAAGCTTTGGCCAAAGAATTAACCAAGTCATAATCATTAAATAAAGCCTATTTCTAGGCTTTATTTATTTTATTAAGTGTATCTTCAAGATTAAATTTATTTTCTTTAAATTCAATCTTAATTGAGTCCGATTCGGTATATCTTGGAATGATATGAACATGAGTGTGCATTACCGTTTGTCCTGCAACTTCATTTGAATTAATTAGAATATTACAACCACTCGCATTAAGATTTTTAGTAATTTTAATAGCTAATTGTTGAGCTAATCCCATTAGTTGTTCATACTCTACTTTTGGCATTTCTAGCATATTAGAATAATGTTTCTTTGGCATAACTAGTGTATGACCAAGAGTAGTTTGTGATATATCTAAAATAGCTAGGAAATTATCATCTTCATATACTTTATAAGAGGGGATATCGCCACTTATAATCTTACAAAATACACACATTATTTAGCTGCCTCATATGTTGCAGATAACATTTCATATACTCTTTGATCATGAATTTCGATATTGTATTTTTCAAGTAAAGAATTAATTACGCTATCTTTATCCATATTGTTTTCTACTAGAGTAATAAAATCATCTTTGAAATCTTCAACATTCTTAGAAGTTAAATAAACTAAGTAGTATCTTGGATTTAATACTGAATTACCATCTGAATCATTTATAGCAGTAGAAACTTCAATAATATCTGATACACCAGTTTCAGTAGCGTTTAATACCCATTCTTTTACTTCTACTGGTAAATCAGTATCGTTATCAGAATAAATTTTTTCACTTACTTCTTCGCTATAACCATTTTCACTTGCTGCATAAGCGAAAGTTGCTTCTTCATTGTTTACAGCATCAATTACAGCTTGAGCACTATCCTTGTTGTCAAAATAAACAATGGCAGCCTTATATGGTGTATAGTCTTCAACATACTTATCAAAGTTATTGTTGATTTCATTTTCGCATAAAGAAGTTAATAATTCATTCGCAACACTTGAATTGATATAGCTATCTAAACTACCGTAATATGAAGTAATAAATGATTCATAACCAGCTTCAACCATGGCGTTTGCTGATTCAGTTACTTTTGTTTTAATTGAATCGGCATCAATACCTTCATATTCAGCAAGTTTCTTTACTAAACTAATCTTTAATAAATCAGTTACATCATTAGCCTTCATATCTTCATATAGATTTTGTTTAGTATAAGTTGTGCCATCACTTGACTTAAATAAAACTTCATCAGAATCGCTTACGCTAGAATAATGATTTCCACCACAAGCTGTTAATAAACATAAAGTTAGTAATAAAGTTAAAATCTTTTTCATTATTCACTTTCCTCCTCACTAGTAGTAGGGTTTAACTCTTCAGCAGCTTGAGTTAAATAATTATTAATTAAAGTATTTAAATCTTCACTATTGATTTCAAAACCTAATTCATCTGACTTTTCCTTAAAGGCTACTACATTAGAATAAGTGTAGTTACTAGAAATACTAGACATAAATGTTGAATCAGCTTTTAATTCATCATTTGTAGGTTCTTCAGTTAGAATGAAATGATAACCATATTGACTAAGTACTGGTTCTGAAACAGTACCTGTTTCTAGCTCATTACATGCAGTAGCAAATTCGCTAACGAAATTACTTGTAACTTGTGAAGTAGTATAGATACCTAAGTAACCACTATTTTCAGCTGTTGTATCATCTGAATATGTCTTAGCTAATTCCTTGAAATCATCGCCGTTTGCTAAAGCTTGTACTACCGCATCATATTTAGCTTGTTCTTCATCAGTCATATTAGCTGTTCTTACAGTATTGCCATCATCATCACTGTCTTCACTAATATCAGCTACTTTAACTAAGATATGATAGATTTTCTTAGGGTTACTTGATTCGATATACTTTGGCGCATAAGTATCAAAGTTAGCTGTATAGAAATCAGTTAATAGCTTATTTTGCTTAACCATATCTAAACAGTATTGTTGTAAATCATCGATACCATTTGAATAACCACTTTGTTTAAGTGAAGAAGAAATAGTTGATTCTTCATTGTAAGTCTTGATATAAGCGTAAGCGTTATTAGCTTGTGTTGTGATATCGTCATCAGTTTCATAAGCACTTCTTACAACATATTGTTGCCACTTAAAGTAAGAAGCATTCTTTCCTAAAGATGCATATAAATCATCATAGAAATCATCAGCGTAATAGTTTTCACCATTAAGTGTATATACTATTGATTTACCATCTTCTTGTTTTGCGTTTACGTAAATTGTACGATTTTGATAAGCTTGGACACAATAGACTATTACATATACTAGTAAGCCAATTGCGATTACTCCTATAAACCAATACTTTTTTAAATTTTCTTTAAAATCCATTGGAAACCTCCTAAAACCACATAATTATACACTAGTAGAAGCTTTAAAACAATTTTATGAGTTTTATTTCAGCTTATTTTCACATAATAAACATAAAAAGAAATATATGTTTATAATAAAGGGAATGAACTATTATACTGCCAACACTTTTATAACGATTTTCTCAATGATAATCATTCAGATATGTCTTAGAAAATCTAATACCTTAAATAAAAGCCAAAAAGATTTATTTACTTTATTCTTTAACTTTATAGCGCTAGCTGCCTTATGCGAGTGGGGAGCTAATTTTTTAGAAACATATAAAAACGATCTTATTTTATTGCATAAGGTCTTAAAAGTTATTGAACTATCATTGGCGCCATCTTTTGCCTATATATTGTCTTTAATTTTCAAAAAAGGCTATTTAAAAGAAATAATTATCTTTTTAGGAATACATTGTTTTATCGAAATGTTATCGGCTAAGTTTGGCTTTATTTTCTATGTAGACGCCAATAATATTTACCATCATGGTAAATTCTATTTTATATATGTAGCTGTTTATTTAACTTCGGTAATCTATTGTTGCATTACTCTTATGAAAAATATTAAGAAGTATCAATATGCTGGACTTAGTTTCTTTATGTGCCTTGTAGCCTTTATTATCGCTTCATTATTAATTGGCTTATTTGATAAGACATTAAACATTGTTTATCCAGTTATTGGACTTGTATCAATTATGTGCTATGTCTTTACGCTTGAGATGATTCAACAAACAGATGGTTTAACAGAACTGTTGAATAGAAGAGGGTACGATAATTATATTGCCCATGTTGATCAAAAATGCGTGGTCGTTTTCTTTGATGTTGATGAATTTAAATCAATTAATGATAACTTTGGCCATCAATCTGGTGATAATGATTTAAAAGCTATTGCTAGTATGATTAAGAAAATTTATGGCAAGTATGGTAAATGTTTTAGATATGGTGGTGATGAATTTTGTGCTATCCTTACTTGTGATTTTGATGATATTGAAAAATTAAATCATGAATTATTTACAAGTATTGGAAAACATCGAGAAACTTCACCAAGCTTCCCAACTGTTTCGGTAGGCTATGCTTATTATGATCCGGATAATCAAAATATTATGGATGTTATAAAGGAAGCTGATGATATGATGTATTCTTTTAAGAATATAAGGAAGAATAGAATCTAAGGGGGATAGTTATTATCCCTTATTTTATTTAGAATGTTATAATGCTTTTCGAGGTGAAAGTATGGATAACATATTAGATATAAAAGATTTACATGTTTCAGTTGGAAACAAAGAAATATTAAAGGGCATTGATTTGTCTGTAAAAAGCGGCGAAATTCATGCCATTATGGGACCTAATGGTAATGGCAAGAGTACACTACTTCAAACCATTATGGGAAATCCCAACTATACAGTAACTAGTGGTTCTATTACTTTTAATGGTGAAGATGTATTAAGCATGTCAGTTGATACTCGTAGTAAGAAGGGCTTGTTTTTAGCTTTACAATATCCTCAAGAAATCTCTGGTGTTACTAATTCGGATTTTTTAAGGGCAGCGATTAATGCAAGGAGTGAAGAACCTATTTCTTTATATAAGTTTATTAAGGAAATAGATGCTGGTATTAAAGAATTAAAGATGAAAGATGACTTAGCTCATCGTTTTGTTAATGATGGCTTTTCTGGTGGTGAGAAAAAGCGTAACGAAATCTTACAAATGAAACTATTAAAACCATCTATTGCCATGCTAGATGAAATTGACTCAGGTCTAGATGTAGATGCGATTAAACTTGTTTCAGATGCGATTTTAAAATTAAAAGAAGAAACTAATCTAGGTTTAATGGTTGTTTCTCATTATGAAAGGTTCTTTACTTCTATTAAGCCAACACATGCCCACGTTATTGTTGATGGAAAGATAGTTTGTGAAGGTGATAGTGAACTTGTTTTAAAGATTGATTCTGATGGCTATGATTGGTTATATGATGAATTAAAGATACAACCTTTAAAAGAAGAAAAGCCTATGGTTTATTCACTTGGCACTTGTGCTAGAAATAAGAGGACAAACAATGGCTAAAGTCTATAATGATATTAAAGACAATCATTTAGATATAAAACTTAATAGTTCTGATGTTGTAAGTATTTATGTAGAACATGATTTAACAATTAATTATGATTTAAATGATGGTGACTATAAGATACTAGTTTTCTTTAATAGTGATTCAAAAATTAATTTTAAAGAAAATGGCGATATTAGAAACAGTAGTGTTTTAATCGATTATTTGGACTTAAATGATATTGTTTTAAAATATGATAACAATATCAATGTTTATGAAGGATCTAAATTGACTATTAATTCTATCTTTTTGGGTGTAAATAACAAGGATATTAAATATAACTTAGTTAATAAACAAAGAGATAGTCTTGTTGAAATAGCTAATAATGTGGTTTGTTTAAACCAAGCGAACTTTTCAATGGATGTAGTAGGAAAGATTGAAAAAGGTGCTAAAAATTCTAAGTGTCATCAAAAGAATCGTTGTTTAACTTTTGAAAATCCAAAACAAGCTAGAATATTGCCAGTTTTGCTTATTGATGAAAATGATGTAGAAGCATCACATTCCTTGTCTTCTGGTACGATTGATAGTGATGTTTTATTCTATATGAATTCTAGAGGCTTAAGTAAGGAAGATGCTTTAAAGTTGTTACTTGTAAGTTATCTTATTCCAAGCGATGATTTCTATAATGATTTTTTAAATGGTGAAGAAATAAAAGATATAGTAGCTAAGAAGGTGTCAAAGATATGCTTGATCTAAAATCAATTAGAAATGATTTCCCTATGCTTACAAATAATTCTGAGCTTATTTATTTTGATAGTGGAGCTACTACTTTTAAACCAAACTGTGTTATAGATG
>CAVFKJ010000028.1:0-11417 GCA_963623125.1 Clostridium sp. CAG:217 | reverse complement strand
GGTGTTGATAAATGTGGATAAGTCATTTATAAACCTTAATTATGCCTTTATTTTAACATTTTTAATCTTGATAAAAATGTGAATTATTGGTGATTATCCAATACGCTTTTCAATATCATTAATAGCTTTTAAGTAAGCTGCATCCGTTTTAATAAGTTTTTCTACCTTATCACAAGCGTTTATAACTGTAGAATGATCTCTTTTACCAAATTCACTACCAATTTCCTTATATGGTGCATCTAGTAGTTTACGACAAAGATACATTGCGATATGACGCGGAATAGCGATACTTTTAGTACGATTTCCACTATTAATTTGTTGTTTAGAAATATTGTAATAGTCACAAACAGCTTTTTTAATCTTATTAATACTTAATTCATTATGATTTTCAACAACTTGATCCTTAAAGGCTTCTGTTGCGATTTTTAAAGTGATATGATCTTCCCCATTGCCAAAGTTAATGAAGTAGAATAATAATCTAGTTACTGCACCCTCTAAAGAACGCACATCTTGTGAAAAGTTAGTGGCAATATAAGATAATACATCATCATCAACTTTTTCATTTACGGCCACATTATTAGCTATTTTCATTTTTAAAATTTCAATAGCTGTTTCATATTCAGGAGATTGAATATTAACATTTAAGCCCTGATTAAAACGAGATAATAATCTAATTTCCAAGTCTTTAATTTCCGCTGGTGTCTTATCGGCAGTAATACAAATTTGTTTACGATTATTAACCAAGATATTAAAAATGGAAAAGAATACTTCTTGTGTCCATTTTTTACCTGCAATAAATTGAATATCATCCACAAGTAATAAGTCTAAATCGTAGAAAGAATTCTTAAATTCATCAATACACTTATTTTTATTAGATTTATCAAGAGCTTCGGTAAAACCAAGACCCGATATAAAACCGATTTTCTTATGTGGAAAAGTTTTTCTAACTTCATTACCTATCGCATTAAGTAAATGGGTTTTGCCAAGTCCAGAATTGCCATAAATAAATAAAGGATTATAGACAACACCCAAATTTTTAGCACAAGTCAAAGCAGCCAATTGAGCTTGATTGTTACTTCTACCTAGTACGAAATTAGAAAAGTTTTGATTGATATCTAATTGCCTATCAAAATAATCATTACATACTACAGTCGCAACGGCTGATTGTATATCATCTTCTAGTACAACATTAACATTTAATAACTCACCAATATTCTTCTCTAAAGCTTTTTCAATAGTCTTTTTATTTTGAATCATTAAAGTTTGATTAATGAAAGCAGGAACAGCTACCTTAGCCTCCACTTCATTTAAATCAGCGATACGTGAATCAGTAAAAATTAAATTGAAGATATCCTCTGATATATCACCACTGTCATATACGTCTTGGACAGTCTTATTCCATAAAGTTTTATAATAATAGTCTACATTTGTCATACTTTTAACCAAGTATTGTCATTATAATTCAGTCTATTTTTATTATTCAAGAAGAAAATTACGCTTAAAAAAATAATCAACACTTAAAAAAAGTTATCCACATTTTAGTTATCGCGTTTTAATGAGTTTTCCACAGTTATCCACATCTTTTAAATGTGGATAAATTGTTTATAGTTTATCCACATAGTTTTCCACAGTGGATAAGTGTGGATAAAATAAATAATACACAACGTTTTTCACAATAGTCACCATCAAAATAACCTTTAAATAAAGGGTTTTAAGCAATTTTCCACTTTTCAACACAATGTGGATAACTCAAAAATGTGGATGTGTATAAAAATTGTGAAGAAAATAAAAATGTTAATTAGTAAATGTGGATAATCCACATAGAAAGTCCCATTTTATCGCTTAGTTTTCAACATTGTGGATAAGTAATATTTCCCTGAAAATAAAACCTTTATCCACAGAATAATTTATAATAGAGATATGACAAGAGAAAAAGAATATACTATCTTCACTAATATGTGTCTAATTTCTAAGGAAGATGAGATATTGGTACAAGAACGTACTAAGAAAGATTGGCCAGGTATTACCTTTCCTGGAGGACATGTTGAAAAGGGTGAAAACTTTTATGATGCGATAATTCGTGAAGTAAAAGAAGAAACAGGTTTAACTCTTCTTCATCCCATTCTTTGTGGAATAGAGGAATATAAAAAAACACATAATGAAGATCGTTATGTAATCTTATTCTATAAATGTAATGAATTTAAAGGAGAACTTAAATCATCTGATGAAGGAAAAGTTTATTGGCTTAAAAAGGAAGAATTAAAAAGTAAAGAGCTTTCTCTTGATTTGGATAGAATATTAGACATAATGGAAAGTGATAATAAAAGTGAACTTATTTATTTTTTAGAAAATAATGAGTATAAATCAAAGGTTGTATAATATGGAAATTAATGAATATCAAAGATTGGCGATGTCTACGCTTAACAAGAATATTAAAAAAGAAGATATTCTAATTAATGCAGGGATGGGACTTTGTGGTGAAAGTGGCGAATTTATTGATTTAATCAAAAAACACTTATTTCAAGGTCACAACTTAAATAAAGAAGAACTTATTAAGGAACTTGGAGATATTGCTTGGTATTTAGCTGAAGCATCATATGGCTTGGATATTGATTTAGAAGAAGTATTAAATAAAAATATTGAAAAACTAAAAAAGCGTTTTCCAGATGGCTTTGATAGTGATAAATCAATAAATAGGAAGGATTAATTATGTATAAAACAGAAGACTTATTAGATTTAGAACATACTTTAGCCAAAGATTATTTAAGTAAATTTGAATATCCTTGGCAAGCTTTAAAAGGAATTAGTGAAGAAATTATTAGAATTGGTAAAACTCTTGATAAAGAAAAGTATGATGAAGTAAAAGAAAATGTTTGGATTGCTAAAAGTGCTAAAGTATTTGATAGTGCTTATTTAGGTGCACCATTAATTGTTGGTGAAAATAGTGAAGTTAGACATTGTGCCTTTATTAGAGGATCAGCACTGGTTGGTGATAATTGTGTTGTAGGTAATTCATGTGAACTTAAAAATGTCATTATATTTGATAATGTACAAGTACCTCACTACAACTATGTTGGTGACTCAATTTTAGGCTATAAAGCTCATATGGGTGCAGGTTCTATTACTTCTAACGTTAAATCAGACAAAACATTGGTTGTGGTAAAAGATCCAAGTGGTGAAAAAGTTGAAACTGAAATAAAAAAGTTTGGAGCTATTCTTGGTGATAATGTTGAAGTTGGTTGTAACTCAGTCTTAAATCCAGGTACTATCGTTGGTCGAAACACTAATATTTATCCTCTTAGTAGAGTAAGAGGTGTTATTCCTAAAGATAGTATTTATAAGGATGCGGATGATATTGTGTTAAAGAAATGAAAAAGGCAATAATATTTGATTTAGATGGTACCCTACTAAATACCATTTCCGATTTAAATAACACCGTTAATCTAACTTATAAGTATTATGGAATTGATAAAACAAATACTGAAGAAAAAACCATGACTATGGTTGGACATGGAATAAAAAATCTTGTGGAACAATTATTTGTTGAATATCCAGAATTAATTAATCTAGCTTATCAAAAGTTTCTAGAAATATATGATAAAGAATACTACAAGACTACTATTCCTTATCAAGGTATAAAAGAACTTATTGATGAATTAGTTAAACAAGATATAAAAGTAGGTGTTAATTCTAATAAAAATGATACTTATACCAAAAAGTTAATTGAGATACATTTTAGTAATATTAATCAAGAATTTGTTTTAGGAAAGATGGATGGCATAAAAGTTAAACCAGATCCTGAAGGTGTAAATATCATCTTGGATAGAATGAATATTGATAAAAAAGATGCTTTATATATAGGAGATAGTCCTACTGATATTAAGACAGCTTTAAATGCAGGTATAGATTCTGCAAGTGTATCTTGGGGCTTTAGAAGTGAGAAACAACTTATTGAGGCTAAGGCATCTAGAATAATAAACAACCCTAGAGAAATACTTGATGTAATAAAATAGAAACAGAAATGGAGCAGATTATGAGTGAAGTTGTAAAAGAGAGAAAAGATATTGATATAAAGGATACTTGGGATTTAAGTACTTTATTTAAGAGTGATGAAGATTTTGAAGAAGCTTTAAAACAATTAGGTCCAAAGACAGAAAGTTTAAAAAAATATGAGGGAAGATTAAATAACGTAGATGATATTTTAGCTTTCTTAAAAGAAAAAAGTGATACAGCAAGACTTGCAAGCAATTTATTTTGTTATGCAAGCTTAAGAAAAGTAGAAGATACAAGAAATAATCAAGCTTTGACTATGTATTCAAAAGCTTATGGTAAACTTGTTGAACTTCAAACTTGCCTATCTTTTGCAAGCCCTGAAATTTTAGCAAATGATGACGAAAAACTAAAAGAAATTATCAATGATGAAAAACTAAAAGACTTTAATTTCTATTTAAGCGATTTAGTAAGGGAAAAAGCACATATGCTTTCAAGCAAGGAAGAAGCTATTTTGGCAGCTTTTGCGGAAGTATTTAATACACCTGAACAAACAATGTCAGCTTTAACTAATGCGGATATGAAATTTGATAGTGTTGAAGATAGCGATGGTAATATGCATGAACTTACAGAGTCAACATATATTCTTCTTCAAACTAGTAAAGATAGAACACTTAGAGAAAATTCTTTTGATAGTTTTTATGAAACTTATAAAAATCACATTAATACCTTAAGTACTACTTATGCAGGTAATGTTAAGGTTGGTGTAACAGAGGCTAAACTTAGAGGCTATAAGTCTTCAAGAGAAATGAAGATGTCTAGTGATAATATTCCTGAGAGTGTTTATGATAATTTAATTGATACTGTTCATAAAAGAATGGACTTAATGTATCGTTATGTAAGACTTAGAAAAAGAATCTTAAAGCTTGATGAACTTCATTATTATGATTTATATACACCTTTAACTAGTGGCATTGATACTAAATATACATATGAACAAGCTAAGAAGATGGTTGAAGAGGCTGTTGCCCCACTTGGTGAAGAATATGTAGCTAGAGTAAAGAAGGCTTTTGAAGATCGTTGGGTTGATGTTTATCCTAATAAGGGTAAAGAATCAGGTGCTTTCTCATCTGGAACATTTGATTCTAATCCGTTTATTAAAATGAACTTCACAGGAACATTGGATTCTGTTTCAACCTTAGCTCATGAAATGGGACATTCTCAACATTCTTGGCTAACTCATCATAATCAACCATTCCAATATGCCAACTATACAATGTTTGTAGCAGAAGTAGCTTCTACTGTTAATGAAAATTTATTGATTGAAAAACTACTTAAAGAAGAAACGGATTTAAATAAGCGTTTAGCCTTATTAAATGAATATCTAGAAGGCTTTAAGGGTACTGTTTATAGACAAACAATGTTTGCAGAATTTGAAAAAGAAACACATGCCATGGCTGAAAAAGGAGAAGCTTTAACGGCTAAGTCACTTAGTGATAAGTATTTAGATTTAATCAAACTATATTTTGGTGATGATATGGTAATTGATGAAAAAGTTAAATATGAATGGGCTAGAATTCCTCATTTCTATTACTTCTTCTATGTATATGTTTATGCAACAGGTTTCTCTAGTGCTTGTGCTATTTCAGAAAATATTTTAAGTGGCAAGAAGGATGCGGTAAAAAACTATCTTGAATTCTTATCTATGGGTTCTAGTAAGTATCCACTTGATGAGTTAAAACATGCCGGTGTTGATTTAAATACACCTGAGCCAATCGATATTGCCTTAAATAAATTTGAGAAAGTATTAATTGAAGCTGAAGAAATCGCTGATAAACTAGGACTTTAATGATTCAAGAAAGAATTATTAATAAGGATATTAAACTAATTCCCTATTATCAAAACGATGATGTCTTAATTTGGTATCAAGATTTGCAACTATGTAAACAAGTTGACAATCGTGATACTCCTTATGATTTAAAGTTACTACATCAAATGTATGACTATCTAAGTAATAATGGAGATTGTTGCTACATAGAGTATCAAGGAAAATTGGTTGGCGATATCACTTTACTTAATAATGGTGAAATTGCAATTGTGGTTTCTAAAGGATATCAAAATAAACATATTGGTCGACTTTCAGTATTAGAAATACTAAACTTAGCTAAGGAAAAAGGCTTTTCAAAAGTAAGAGCGAATATTTATTCTTTTAATAAACAAAGTCAAAGAATGTTTCAATCTATTGGCTTTAAACAAATAAAAGATGAATGGTATGAATACACACTATAAAAGGGCATCTGCCCTTTTTGTGTTATAGCTTTATTGATAATATTTCCCTAATAACTTGTTTGTTATACATATAATCTTTTAAAGTATCTACATCATCAACAGTTATATCTAATTTATTAAAATAGTGTTTAACTTTGTTATATAAAGGAAGATACTCTTTATAAACTTTATTATGTCTTTTATATACTAGCTCATCATAATAAAGATAAATTAAGGTTTTAATGATTGATAAACAAGAGTTTTCAATCCAAAAATCACATTTATTTAATGGTGGTAAATACTGTTCAAGTAACTTTTCAATTAAATATCTTCCATCATCGCTAGACTTATAGATATCAACATAAATATAATCAAAATCCTTTAGATAATCTTCTTTGAAATAAGTAAACGCATCACCTTGGATAATAGTGACTTTTTCCATATTAGGAAACTGGTTTTTAATTTTATTAAAAATATTAATTACTTCTTTTTCTTTTTCAATAACTGTAATACTTTCAACGTCTTTATTTAACAAAGTCATATAAAGAAAATAACCGATTCCTAGTCCAAAAGTTATAACTTTACCTTTCCCCTTTTTAGCATATGGGTCATTGGTTATAAATTCACTTGGAGTTGACATCATCCATTCTTTATTATCTTGAAAAAGAAAGATAGCTTTTATATCTTCTTTAAGTGCCCTAAGTTTCATATAGTCCTTAAGTTCTCTATCTTTATCATCAATAATTGAATCACTATTAAATAAATAGCCTTTTTCAATAGTAACTAATTCATAAGAAAAATGTTCATCGCAAATACTATCTAGCTTAATGTTTTTTACATAAGGATTATTGTTATATTCATTAGAATCAATAAATAAAGGTGCATTAATATCTATTTCATATTCTTGTTGGCCGGCAGCTTTTAATTCTTCTTTAGCCTTAAGCTCGTCTTTTATATCAACATAACCATCTAAATAATCATTTTGATAATTACTATCAAGGTTTTTAGAAATTCTTTTTAAGTAATCAACTATTTCTTTATTTTTTACTATTTTCATAAAGAAATCATATCATTTAATTTCGCGAAATTTACAGATTCTCTATTGAAAGGAGAATCTTATGGAAGATTTAAACAAAATTATTGGTGCTAATCTAAAAAGAATTAGATTAGAACACAAGGAAACTCAAGAACAGTTAGGAGAGCTTATTGGCTACAATAAGACAACTATTGCCAACTATGAAAGTGGTTATCGTTTAATGGATTTAATTAGTGCATATAAGATAGCTAAGCACTATAACATCTCAATTGATGAGTTCTTTATAGTTCACAAATCGTGAATACAAGGAAAAGTTAAAAAAGTTAGACTAAAGAAAAGGTGGAATTTATGAAAAAGAAAATAATTATTATTGTCGTACTAATTGTAGTGTGTATGTTTATTGGAATGTTTAATGATAGGAAGAAAACGAACAAGACTACTATTAAAGAGGATGTTAGTGAAAAAGTTCCTGAAAAGACTAAGGACCCTATCGAAACAACAGAGATAGAAGAAACAGTCTTACCTGAAGTTAGTGAAATACCTGAAGATAGTAATGAGATTAGGGCTGACTTTAAGGAAGCAATGGATTCTTATGAGGCTTTTATGGATGAGTATGTAGAGTTTATGCAAAAATATAAGGAAAATCCAAGCGATTTAGGTTTATTAGCCAACTATGCATCATATATGAGTAAGTATGCAGATATGGCGGAAAAGTTTGATAAGTGGGATAGTGAAGATTTAAATAATAAGGAGCTAGCTTACTATATTGAGGTTTCTAGTAGAGTTTCTAGTAAATTGCTTAGTGTAGCTAACTAATTGTGATATTAAATAGAGCTACACCAATTATAAAGAAGGAAGATAATAGTACAATATCGCATAAGATTATCAAAATAACTTTAACAATAGGCTTGTATTTATATAGGCCTATTTTATCTTGCATACCTAGATAATTAAAAGAAAAGGCTGGTATTAAAAAAGTAAGCATTAAAAACTGTATCTTTGTTGGTAAACTGGATGATCCATCACTATAAGTAACGGTGAGTGACATATAAATACCAATTGAATAAAAATAGATGGCAATTAAAATATGCCAGATATTAAGCATTCTAAAACCAACTGGTGCATAATAACATTTAGTTTTCAAACAGACTTTAAGGGCTTGTTTTAAAGATTTGAAAGAAGGATAGCGATTATTACTATCCATATTAGTGCAAATATCACTGATATGTTTTAATTGCTTATTTAAATTATTACCACCAAGTTCTTTAATTAATATACCAATGGCATAAATATCAGTTTTAATATTAGATGAAGAAAAACCATATTGTTCAGGTGCAGCATAGCCTTGGGTTCCAAGTAAGATGGTATCTTTATTTTCATCTTTAATAAACTTAGCTGCATTAAAGTCTATTAGGTAATAATCATCATAGCCTCTAATAATATTAGATGGTTTAATATCACGATGGACAATTGGAAAATTACTATTTAAAGTAAGCATGATATCGCATAACCTTATGGCAATATTGATAATCTCTTTATTAGAAAACTTATAATTTGTATCAATTAACTCTTGTAGAGTTTTACCACTTATATATTTTTCAAAAACGATTAATTTATTATCTTCCTTAATTATTTCTTTAATATGTGGAATACCATTAATATTTACTTTGCTTAAAGCGTTTAAAACGTTATAGTCGTATACCTGTAATACTTTTTGTACATAATACTTATTGTCAAAATTGTTTTTAACTAGATATACTTGATGTGTATCGTTTATAGCCTTAATGAATGAATAATCATTTAACATAAATTAATTATAAGGGTTTAGTTATGAATAAAACTACAAGAGAATTAGAAAATATTTTAAAGAAAACACATCCAGATAATGTTGAAGGATATCTAATGGATGAAAAAGATAATATAGTAAATGATGATTTCGAGACATACTTTAAAGATTGTATTAAGAAGAAAGGATTGTTTCTTAATACGATTTTCTTAAGAGCGGATATATCAGAAACTTATGGTTATAAGATATTATCTGGTCAAAAACATACAAATGATCGAAATACAATTGTTAAGTTATGTTATGTATCTTGTTTTGGTGTTGATGAAACAAATAGAGCGCTAAGATTATATGGCATGGCTCCTTTATATGCCCGTATTAAAAAGGATGCGCAAATTATAGCTTTATTTAATAATAAAAATAGAGATTCTCAAGACTTTGATGAATATCTTAAAACTATAGAAGAATAATAATTACCCCTATTTGGTGGTAATATTCTAGACAACAAATTGTTAGAATCAAACCAAAGAGAGGGGATATTATGAAGAGAAGTAAATTATTACTGGTGTCAGGAATAATAGGTTTAGTATACCTAATTTATCTGATTTATTATTTCACAAACATCAATGTAACAAGTGGTAGCTCTAGTGAAAGCCTTGGCAGTGGTATTGCAACTTTAATGGTTGCACCACACATGGTACTTACAGCTATTGCGGTAATATTTAACTGGGTTGGCTTTTTTCTTAATGTAAAATGGGCAGCACTTACAGCAGGAATATTATATGCGGTAGCGATGGTACTTTTTATCATGTACTTTATGTTTGTAATAATTGAAATGATTTTGTGTTTTGTAGCATATTCAAAGATGAAAAAGAATGAAGCGCAATAAGTTGTTAATTATACTTATTGTTTTGCTTATTGGTACATCAGTTTATATCTTTGATATTAAAAATAATATTGTAAGAAACTATCTAGCTGATTTATGTTGGGCAATAGCTTTTACAATAACAGTTAGTATGTTTACAAATAATCCATATGAAATAATATTTATTCCAATAATATGTGGAACATTATTAGAAATAGGACAATATTATCTTTTAATACCCGGAACTGGCGATATATATGATGTAGTAGTTGAAGTAGGTGCTTGTATACTTACAAGCTTAATAATTAGGAGAAGAAATGAAAAAGAATAAATTATATTTGATTTTGGCGATTGTATTTTTTATGGTAATCGCCTTAGGTAGTGGTTCTAGTAGTAGTGATGATAGTAAGAATACTAATATATCAACCGATACTAGTAATGAAACTAAAATTGATGTAACACTTGAAGAAACGGTTATCTTTGATCAAAATGATGTGAAGATTACAGCTAAAGAAATTGTAACTGATTCTATTTGGGGACAGGGTATCAAGATTTTAATCGAAAATAATTCAAGTAGTGATGTAGCGGTTGGTTGTGATGCTTTGGCAGTAAATGGCTACATGGTAAGTGATTTAATGTATGAAACAGTTACAGCTGGTCAAAAGAGTAATGCGACAATTAATTGCTTAAGTAGTGAACTAGAAAAAGCTGGGATTACTAATATTGGTGAAGTAGATGTTTGGTTCTATTTATCAGATGATTCTTATCATAGAATATATGAAAGTGAACAACCTTCAGTTATCAAAACTTCAGCATACGATTCAATTGATTCTTCTTTAGAAATTGAAGGAAAAGAAATATTAAACCAAGATGGTGTAAGAATTGTAGCTCAATATGTTGATGAAGATTCTTTCTGGGGCAAGTCAGTACTAATTTATGCTGAAAACAATAGTGGTCATAACATTTCATTAACTTGTAATGATGAATCGATTAATGGTTTTATGATTGATGGTTATTATTATGCGAACATTAAAGATGGCTATAAAGCGTTTGATACTATTGAATTCTTTGATAGTACTCTTGAAGAAAACGATATCGATAAGATTGAAAATATAAAGATGAAATTTACTTGTTTAGATACTGATAGCTATCAAAGATTATTTGAAAGCGATTATGTTGAAATATATGCAGAATAATAAAAATTACTTCCTTAACGGGAAGTAATTTTTATAATAAATCTTTGATTGTCTTTCTAATTTTAGAAAGGTATCCTGAAATGAATACATTATATCCATATATGAAATAATAATTACGTTATTAAGGAAGAATATACGTAAAAAATATTTCAATTTGCTTTTGGTTCTACTATTTAAATGCATATAAATATGGTAAAAACAACGAATATCTGCATATAAATTTATAAAAAATATGCAGATAAATTGATGTATCTGCATATAAATTGTTAAAATATATGC
>CAVFKJ010000027.1:0-26892 GCA_963623125.1 Clostridium sp. CAG:217 | reverse complement strand
TCGTTAGAATTATCGAGCAGGAAACTCCTTATGCTTTAGCATAGGAGTAGTTCATTGGCGATAAGAAAAAAGCTAAAAATAAGAAATCATCTAATTCTAAAGAAGACAATAAAAAAGAAGGACATTCTAAATAAGTGTTCTTCTTTTTACTAATGAGATAAATTATATTTTTCGTTTAATGCTTCTTGTCTTTGTTTTTCATAATTGATAGGTTCGTTATTGCTTTTTCTTATTTCTTCCAATTTTTCAAAAGCCTCTATCTTTTTCTTACTTTTGTTGTTATCGGTAAATTTTGTTTCAATCATAAATTACACATTCCTTTCCTTTCATATTATTTGACGTTTTTTAATCAACAAGTTCAAAACGATATTTTTGTTTAATATCTGGATATTTTAGATGATCTACTTCACTTAAAAACATATCTAGTGGTCTAATCCATAAAGAGTGTTGGCCATATAGTTGTCTATATACTACATATAACTTAGCATCTTCACTGTTTCTGGCGATGTCTTCAACATAATATAGATTGCCTTTGAAGTGTTTATAGGTAGCTTTAATTTTAATGGTTCTTTCTAATAATAAATCACAATTTTCTCTAATTTTAAGAGTATTAAAGTAGTCTTCTTCCCTTTTTATCCAAATGTTAAAAAAGTCTTCATAATTATCTTTATTTCTATTTATAATTCTTTTTCTTTGTTCATCTTTTTTAATATCAATAAAGATTTTATAATCGATATATTCTTTTAAAATAGGATGATGACTATAGCTGCCTTCAATTATTAAATCATCATTATTATCTAAGATAATTTCATCCTCATATTTATCATTATGGCATTCATATGGTCTATATATTACTTCCTTATTTTTAATATAAGGAAGAATGATTTCTTCTATAAGACGCTTAAAGTCTATATTTCCTCCAAGTTGTTTCATTACTTCTTCATTTCGATATTTAAAAGGCAAGTAAAAATCATCGATATGTACGACATTTTTACTAATTAAATCGGCATATGTTGTCTTGCCAGCACAGCTTGGTCCATCTATCGCAATAATTCTCATTAAAATCCCAAATCCTTGTTTACAAGTACTACTTTTATCCTATCTTTATGTTTAGAGAATCTAGTTATAAGAAATTGACAACAGATGGTGTCCATTGATTTACAATCAAAACATTTGCCGGTATTTTTACATGGTGTTTTAATATCAAATCTTTGGGCATTGACTGGCGCCGCTACATTACGTGCCCTTTTCATAGCACTATCTAAGTCCTTACATACTTTATTCATACCTACTATAAAAATAACTTGTTTTGGTCCATTACAAATATAAGATACCCTATTGGCATTGCCATCAATGTTTACCAAGATACCATCTTCACTTATGGCATTTACACTAGATATAAAGAAGTCGGCATCATATCCTTTAATCAAAGCTTCTCTTTTGTCCATTTTAGAGCGGTCAATATAGTTGTAATCATTTGAATTTAATACATCTACAAGTCCAATATCAATGGCACTTTGACAACCTCCCATTGTCACACTACTACCTTTTGGCATTAGTTGTAATACTTTTGATAAAGCTTCTTCTTTATTGGCACAATAGAAAGCTTCCATATTTCTAGAAGCTAATTCATTAATTAATGATTGAGCTAGTAACTCGTTTCTTTTATAAGTCATTTCTTGCATATAGTTTTCCTCTTATACATTATAATGTTAATGAGGTTTTAATATGGAAGAGAATGTTCAACTATTAGATGAAATAGCTATAAATAGAGCTTTAACACGTATTTCTTTTGAAATAACAGAAAAGTGCAAGGATATTGAAAATATTGTTTTGGTAGGAATTAAAACAAGGGGTGTGCCAATGGCTAATAGAATCGCAGACAAGATTTATGAGCACAATGGCATAAGATGCGAAGTGGCAAGTTTAGATATTACTTTTTATCGTGATGACTTAAGTAAACTATCAGAAATGCCTACTGTAAATAATGATTTACCAAAGGTGGATGTTACTAATAAAGAGGTAGTGCTTGTGGATGATGTAATTTATACTGGTCGAACAATTAGGGCGGCTATTGAAGCTATCTTTAAAATTGGCCGCCCAAAGCGCATTTCTTTGGCTATCTTGGTAGATAGAGGACATAGGGAACTTCCTATTAAAGCGGATTATGTTGGTAAGAATGTACCCACTAGTAGAAGTGAGAATGTTAAGGTTCGTTTAATGGAAGTTGATGGTGTAAATGAAGTAATGCTTCTTAAAAGATAAAGGAGATATTTGATGAAAAATAGTTTTAAAGAATTAGGATTAAATTATGATTTGATATCTGAGAAGTATCCTGATATTGAAGAATATAAGAATATAGTTAGATTTTATTTGAATGATGAATTTTTTGAGGGTATGCAAACATACTTAGATAATGAGGATTATGCTTTAGCCAAGGATGCGTGCAAGGGTTTATTTATCTTAGCCCAAGATTTATATCTATATCCTTTATATATTGCTTTAATGGAAGTCTATGAGGACTTAGAAGATAAGACGTATGATAACGTATTGAAACACTATGCTGAAATGAAATTGGTATATGATCAGTTTAAGGGAGCCTTTTAATGTTTGAGGCGATTGTTGTTGGAGCTGGGCATGCCGGTGTTGAAGCAGCTATGGCTTTGTCCCATGGTGGCAAAAAGACGGCCTTGGTTACGATTTCTTTTAATCATATTGCCAACATGCCATGTAATCCTTCGGTTGGTGGACCAGCTAAGGGTATTGTAGTAAGAGAAGTCGATGCCTTGGGTGGTGTTATGCCTAGGGTAGCTGATAAGACAGCTTTACAATTTAAGATGCTTAATACTACAAAAGGGCCAGGAGTATGGAGCATGCGCGTGCAATCAGATAAAGACGCTTATTCTAAAATGATGCAAGATCTTTGTATGCATACGGAAAACTTAACTTTATTTGAGGATATTGTTGAAGAAGTATTGTGTGATGAAAACAAGAAAATAAAAGGTGTTAGACTTTTAAAACATGGCGTTTTAGAAAGCGATGTCGTTGTTTTAACAACAGGTACTTATATGGACTCTTGTCGTATGGTATCGGCTAATGTAACACCAGGTGGCCCAGATAATGAGCCTACTACTAAAAATCTAAGCGAATCTTTAAGAAAGATGGGCATTAAATTATTTAGACTTAAAACTGGTACTCCTCCTAGAGTAAAAACTAGTTCCATTGATTTTTCTAAGACTTCTTTAGAACCTGGTACTAATCGTTTTATAAGATTTTGCCAAGAGACAAAACAAGATGAAATTAGATCGTTTCCTGATCAAGTGCCATGTTATCTAACTTATACAACGGAAAAGACAAAAGAGATAGTCTTAAAGAATTTAAATAAATCAAGCATGTACTCTGGTGTTGTAAAGGGTGTTGGACCAAGATATTGTCCAAGTTTTGAAGACAAGATTGTGCGTTTCTCGGATAAAGAAAGACATCAACTATTCCTAGAGCCATTAACTATTGATAATGATCTTACTTATGTACAAGGCTTTTCAACATCTATGCCATATGATGTTCAAGAAGAAATGGTCCATTCAGTAATTGGGCTTGAGAATGCTGAAATTGTTAAGTATGCTTATGCGATTGAATATGATGCGATAGATCCTTTACAAGTTAAAGCTTCTTTAGAGATGAAAGAAATTGATGGTCTATTTATTGGTGGTCAAATACTTGGTACATCGGGTTATGAAGAGGCGGCTGGCCTTGGTATGATGGCGGGTATTAATGCCCTTAGAAAATTAAATAATAAGGAGCCGTTAATATTAAAAAGAGATGAAGCTTATATTGGCGTAATGATAGATGATTTAGTTACTAAGGGTACTAAGGAGCCATATCGTTTACTTACAAGTAGAGCTGAATATCGTTTATTAATGCGTCATGATAATGCCGAGAGTCGTTTAATTAAATATGGTTATGAAGATGGTTTGATTAGTGAAGAAAGATATCAAAGATATTTAAATGATATAGCAAACAAGGATAATCTTCTTAATTATTTAAGGGAAACTAAGGTTGACTATACTGGTGGTATAAATGATTATTTAAATTCTTTGGGTTATGAAGAAAATAATCAGACTTCTCATAATGCTTATGAGCTTATTAAAAGACCTAATGTAGAGCTTAAGGAAGTATTAAATTTCTTGCATAATAATAATTATGATGAGGAAACTATTTTAAATACCCAAATTAAAATTAGATATGAGGGTTATATTTTGAAGGCTAAAAAAGAGGCTAATAAGATGCTTAAAATGGATAGTTTGAAGTTACCTCAGGATATTGATTATAGTCATGTGGATAATTTAAGACTTGAGGCTCGTCAAAAACTTAATCAAATAAAACCTTTTACACTAGGTCAAGCTAGTAGAATTTCCGGTATAAATCCAGCTGATATTAATGTGTTGGCAGTTTATGTAAAGGAACATAAGAATGATAAATAGTATTGGAATACTTGGTGCTGGTACTTTTGGTATAGCTTTAGCTAGACTTTTAGCTCTTAAAAACTTTGATGTAACCGTTTATTCGCATAGTGAAAATAAAGTATTTGAGTTAGAAAAAACACATCGTCATGAACGTTTTAGTGATATCCTTCTTCCAAAGAATATTAAATATACTAGCGATTTAGGTAAGTGTGTTAAAGATAAGGATATGGTGGTTTTTGCCCTTCCTTCAACAACTATTAGAGAAGTGGCGTCTTTAGCTAAAGAATATATTCATGATGGACAAATCATTGTAGATGTTTCTAAGGGTATTGAAAAAGATACTTTACTTACTTTAAGTGAAGTAATTAAAGAAGAGTTTAATAATGATAAATTAGCTTATGTAGTACTAAGTGGTCCTACACATGCTGAAGAAGTTATTAAAGATATGCCCACAGCTATCGTATCAGCTAGTGAAGATGAAAATGCTGCCAAAATTGTTCAAGATACTTTCGCTAGTAATTATTTTAGAGTTTATACCAATAGCGATATCAAAGGAATTGAAATATGTGGCGCCTTAAAAAATATTATGGCAATCGCATCTGGTATTTGTGATGGATTGGGTTATGGTGATAATGGTAAGGCAGCCTTAATAACTAGAGGACTTCAAGAAATTAAGCGACTTGGTTCTAAGATGGGTTGTAAAGATGAGACTTTCTTTGGTTTGGCTGGTGTTGGTGATTTAATTGTTACTTGTACTTCTAAACATAGTCGTAATAATCGTTGTGGATATCTTTTAGGCAAAGGCTTAAGTGTTGATGAAGCTAAAAAGGAAATAGGTATGGTGGTTGAAGGCCTTAATGCCTTACCTGCTGCCTTAGAGCTTAAAGATAAATATAATGTTGAAATGCCTATTACGGATATGTTGGCTAAGGTGGTATATGAGGGCTTGGATCCAAGCGTTGCGGTAAATAAATTATTCCAAAGAGAATTAAAGAGTGAAACAAAGTAGAAAACAAATTATCTTTAATATTATATTGGCGCTTATTATAGCGCTTTTGTTTAATGTGCCCTATCTTACAAAAGATTTTTTAGGTATTGAACATGATACTTTCTTTCATTTGGCTAGGATTGAAGGTTTAGCTGATGCCTTAAAAAGAGGCGATATTTTCCCAGCTATCTATCCTTATAAGAATAATGGTTTTGGCTATGCAAGTCCCCTATTTTATAGTGATGTTTTCTTATATATTCCATCAATTTGTTATCTTTTAGGACTATCTTTAGCTAATAGTTATAAACTTTGTATCTTTCTTTTTACTTTTGTAGCTTGTTTAAATATGAATATATTTTTAAGCAAGCTTACAAAGAATAAACTAGCTATCATTATTGGTACTCTAGCCTATACTTTTAGTAATTATCATATAACGGATGTCTATGTTAGGGGTGCCTTAGGTGAAGTTAGTGCAATGATGTTTATGCCACTATTATTAAATGGTATCTATGAACTGTTTTATCAAAAAAGTAATAAATATTATTTACTTACCCTTTCTTTAATTGGCTTAATACTATCGCATAACCTGAGCTTCTTATTTGGGTTAGTATTACTTTTAATATTTGTCTTGATTAATCTTAAGAAAATAGATAAACAAGTATTTATTAATATATTTAAAGGATGTTTATTTGCCTTCTTACTTACATGTTTTTATAGTATTCCTCTTATTGAACAAAGTACTTATCAAGAGTTATATCTTCATTTTTATGGCAAATTTAGTTCTTTGGAGTCTTATACTATGCCACTTAGTAAGTTCTTTTTGAATAAGACAATCTTTGGCTATGGTGAAAAGGATGCAAGCAAGGCCATGCTAGTTAATGTGGGATGGTATTTAACTTTTATTCCTTTGTTGTATTTGTTTATTAAAAAGAAAGATAAGTTTATTACTAATCTATTTATTGTTGGGTATATATTCTTATTATTACCAAGCGATTTAATTCCCTGGCAATATTTAAGTATCTTTAGAATCATTCAATTTCTTTGGCGATTAGAACTTATTGCCATGAGTTTATTGAGTGTTGTGGTTACCTATGTTGTTTCAAATATAAACTATTCTAAAATGATAAGTATCATTTCAATATTATTTATTTGTATAGAGGGAATATATCATTTAATTCCAGTATATTCTCGTACCTTTGGTATAAGTAGTAGTAATACTTATGATGATATTGCTAGTGGTAAATTATGTGATCCCTATTATTCGGCTACTTATAAAAGAGTTGAACTTTGTGGTGGTGATTATCTACCTTTAGATAGTGTTGATTTTAGAACTTATTCTAATACGATTAAGACAAGTGATGGAATGGATACTGATATTGAATATAGTAAGGATGGTACTACTTTAAGTTTTGATGTCAGTGATGACTATGTTAATACTAGATTAGTTTTACCTATTACAATCTATAAAGGATATAAGCTATATCTTAATGACAAGGAAGTTAGTATTGAAAGATATAATAGTTTGATAAGTTTTCAGTGTACTGAAGGTGGATCATATACTTTAAGGTACAAGAATACTACAATACGTAATGTTTCTTTTATCATAAGTGGCTTAACTTTAGTGCATTTACTATTTAAAAAAGTAAAACAGGATTAATTATCGTATAATAAAAGTGCTACACCGGATTCCTTTCTAGTTACTTATTTCTCGGTGTGGCTTTTATTTTACTTAAATTCCTATTGATGTAGGAATTTTTAAATTTAATCGTAATAATGATTTAAAACCAAAGGAGGCGAAATCATTAGTTGCGTATAATCTGATAGCGTTTGTGACATCATCACTAAAAAAGTGATTTGTAACATTATTTAAGTTATAATACAAAAATAAAGTTATGAAGGAGCTTTTTGATATGGAATATTTAGATAAAGTATTAGGTATAAAGGTTGTCTATGAGGATACGAAACTCATTTCGTTACCTAATTTTATACTTACAAGATATGACTTGAAGACTGTAACTTTAGATGGACATAATGTTATCTTTATCTATCCTAAGGTAGATTTGGAAGAGATATCGAAATTAAAAAAGCATATTAATGTAATAAGGGAAAATAATAATTATCCTATAGTCTTAATTTTAAAGGAGCTTACATATCGAATGAAAGAGTATCTAATTCGTGAAAGAATTCCTTTTATAGTTGATAATAAGCAAATTTATCTACCTTTTATGGGCATGTATCTACAAGAAAAATGTGATAGTGAAAAACTAGGTGATAAGCTATTGCCTTCAGCACAGATGCTACTACTTTATTTTATATATGGCGGAAGTAAAGAACTTTCTACAATCAAGGCTTCAAGAGATTTAGACTTAACCCCTACTTCAATTTCAAGAGCTTCTAGACAATTAGAAGAGCTAGGACTTTTAAAAACTAAGAAAAGTGGTGTTAATAAATTATTGCTTTCAGATGATTCGCCAAAAGAGTTATTTAACAAGGCTAAGGATATATTATTGAATCCAGTTAAAAAAGTAGTGTATATTCCTAAAGAATTTGTGAATAAAGAATTATTAAAAAGTGGATATACCGCTCTATCTAACTATTCAATGCTTAATGATTCAAGTGTTAGTTATTATGCAACAAACAAAATATCAAGATGGAATAATGTTATAGAAAATAATTTATGTGATTCAAGTGCTCAAGCGGCATTAGAGATATGGCGCTACGATCCTTATGTATTGAGTAAGAATGGTATAGTAGATGAACTTTCTTTAGCTTTATCACTTAAGGATGATAATGATGAAAGAATTATGGAAGCTATAGAAGAGATGCTAAACAATTTATGGAAAGGAATAGATGATAACAGGAATTGAGAGTTTTAGAGAATGGTTTAAAGGTTATGAAAAACAATATGTAATTATAGGTGATAGTGCTTGCGATATTTTGATGAATAAAGCAGGTTTAAATTTTAGAGCTACCAAGGATATTGATTTGGTTTTAATAATTGAGGCGATTGATGAGAACTTTGTAAATAGATTTTGGCAATATGTAAAACAAGCAGGTTATAGGCATTGCAACAAAAGTACACTTACGCCTGAATTTTACCGGTTTACAAATCCAATATCTAATAAATATCCATCGATGATAGAGCTTTTACACGAAGGTTAGATACAATAAAACTTCCAAAAGAGGCGATAATTACACCCCTTCCTTTTGATGATGAGATATCGAGTCTATCAGCTATTCTATTGGATGATGATTATTATGATTTTTTAAAACAAGGGAAGGTAAATGTTGATGGAGTTGTAATTTTAGACGTGTATTATCTAATTCCCTTTAAGGCTAAAGCTTGGTTGGATTTAACAAGTAAAAATCAAATGGGAGAACATGTTGATAGTAAGAATATAAGAAAACATAGGAATGATGTTTTTCGTCTAAGTGAACTTATTACTTCATCAATGATAATTAAAGTTCCTTATAAAGTATATCTAGATATTATAGATTTTATTACAAATATGGAAAGTGAAGACATTGATATAAAACAATTAGGTATAGTGGGTAAAGATAAAAAACAAATTCTTAATGATTTAAGAAATTTATATTTGCCATATTAATTGGTGTTGCATATAAAATCTAATTAATTTTGAAAATACTTTCAATTTTTGAAAATAATATCATTTTCTCTTTACTCTTGTTTATAAAAGTTCTTAAATAAATGAATAGGAGTTAATAAATTTATGAAAAAGAAGAGAATTGAAGCTGCGCTTAAGCAAATGGACTTACAAGGAATAGAGGCCGTTGTTTATGGCCCTTGTGCAAACTTACAATATTTGTTAGAAGCTAATGATTTTTATTGGCAAAGAAGTTGTGATACTAACATTAATGGTTTTTCTAGTGCCTTTAATTTACCAGAAGTTTTACTTTATTTGAATAATAAGGGTGATTATCAAATTATTTGTAATCATCATAATAAAGATTATTTCTTAAAAAATTATGAGGGTCATGTAACTTTATCTTATATGGACCAATTTGAGGATGCTTTAGCTCCTTTTATAAAAGAAAAGAAGATTGGTGTTTCTATTAGCTGTGGTACATATATTAAAGAAATGCTTAAGGCTATTAATAAGGATATTGAAGTAGTAGATGGCGAGAATCTATTAAATGATGTACGTTGTTTTAAGGATGAAGATGAAATTAAGACATTGAGAGAGCTTTGTGCTTTCACTGATGAAGCGGTAATGTATGTTGTTAATAACCTTAAATATGGCATGAGCCAAAGAGAAGCTGAAAATCTATTAGTTGAATATGGTTATAAACATAATATGGAAGATTTATCTTTCCCTCCTACTGTTGGTTTTAAGACACAAAATACTATTACAAGTAAGGATGTTGAATATTATGACCGTGAGTGGAAGTTAATTGATCAAACAGGTATTGCTTTTGATGTTGGTTATATGAATAAGGGATACTGTAGTGATTGGGGCAGAACTGTTTATGTTGGCAAGGCACCTGATATTTGTAAGAAAGGCTATTATGCTTTAAATGAAGCGGTTAAATATATGGCTAGTCAAATAGTTCCTTATAAGACCAATATCAATGAACTATATGCCTTAGTCATGAAGAAAGTTGATGAACTTGGTATGCTTGATTACTTACGTTACAAGAATGAACAAATGCTTGGTCATCAAATTGGTATTGATTGTCATGAGTTCCCTATGGTAAACAAGGACTATGATTTCATCATTAAGCCAGGTATGACTTTTGCGGTCGAGCCTAAGATGTGGTTTAAGGATGAGATGTATATGCGTGTTGAGGATATCGTTTTAATTACCGAAGATGGTGCTGAGTTTTTAACTAAGTTCCCTAGAGACTTATTTGAAGTAGAGGCTAAACATGAGTAAAAGAAGAGAAAATTGTCTTAAGAAGATTATTGAAAGTGGTTGTGATGGTGTTCTTTTTGCTTCTGGTGCTAACTTTCAATATTTAAGTGAATCAACTTCTTATTTTTGGCAAAGATATTGTTTCAATCTAGATGCGCCTATTGCGGGAAGCCATATTATTCCCGAGGCAATGATTTATGTTAATAAAGAAGGAAAATCAACTATTCTTTGTATCCCTACTTTAAAGAAATATTTCGATAATACTTTAAATGATGTTTATGTATCATATATGGATCAATTTGAGGATATGTTAAGTAGAATCATTGATGGTAAGAAGATTGGTATTGGTAGAGATTGCGATACATGGTTTAAGAATACTTTAAAGGTTATTGATAAAGATATTGAAACCGTTAATGTTGAGACTATTTTTGATGATATTCGCCGTATTAAGGATGAAGATGAGATTAAGCGCATGCGTAAATTGGCTAAATTTACGGATGATGCGGTAATGTATGTTTGTAAACATTTAAAGCCTGGTATGAGCATGTTTGAGGCTGAAAAGATGATTATGGACTATGGTCTATTAAATGGTATGCAAGATTTATCTTTCCCTCCTACTTGTGGTTTTAAGACAAGAAATACAGATAATGCTTTAAGTATTGAACCATTTGAAAATGATCGCAAATTAGTTGAAGGTACAATGATTGCCTTCGATATTGGCTATATGGATCAAGGCTATTGTAGTGATTGGGGTAGAAGCGTTTATTATGGTAAGGCACCAGAACTTGTTAAAAAAGGCTATGAAGCTTTACAAGCAGGTGAAGTATATATGGTAAGTAAGATTAAACCGCATGTTACTAAGTTTGGTGATTTATATGGTTATATTTGTGATAAGGTAGAAGAACTTGGTTATTATGATTATCTTCGTTTTAAAAGAGATGAGGAAGGTGGCAATGGACATCATATCGGTAGTGAGGTTCATGAAGTGCCATTCCTTATTCCGGGTAATGATTTAGTATTAGAGCCAGGTATGATTTTCTGTAGTGAGCCTAAGATGTTTTTTAAGAATGAAGGCTATATGCGTGTGGAAGATATGATTTTGGTTACTGAAGATGGTGCTGAGTTTTTAACTAATTTCCCTCGTGACTTATTTGAAATAGATTTCAGTAAAAATTTATAATACTAAAAAATAGTAACATATGTAAGATTTTACATATTATGAAAAATATTTCATAAGATATGAAAATAAATGACAAAAAGTGTTTATTTTCATAAAAAAGAGTGTAAACTTAATTTTATAGTTTACAAGGAAGGTAAAAGATGTTTAAGTATATTGTAAAAAGATTGTTGCTTGGAATATTAACGTTGTTTATTTTGGCAACAATAGTCTTCTTTGGTATGAAGGCTATGCCTGGTTCTCCTTTCTCAAGAGATAATAAGGCTATTCCGGCAGCTACCTTAGAGGCTTTAAACAAAAAATATGGTCTAGATAAGCCAGTCAGTGAACAATATGTCATCTACATGAAGAATGTTATTCATGGTGACTTTGGCGTATCTATTTCAAAGAAAGGACAAAGTGTAACAGAAATTATTGCAGCAAGACTTCCAGTTACAGCAAAACTAGGTACGATTGCCTTTTGTGTGGCGCTCTTAGTTGGGCTTACCTTAGGTATAATTTCGGCCCTAACAAAGAAACGGTGGGTTAATTCCTTAATTACTGTATTGGCTACAATTGGTGTATCAGTGCCAGGATTCTTGTTGGCGATGTTGATGATGATATTATTGGCGGTAAAACTTGGTTGGTTACCAGTAGTAGGACTTGATACTCCTCAAAGCTATATCATGCCAGTATTAGCTTTATCATTCTCTCCTATTTCAACTATTACCCGTCTTACAAGATCTTCTTTAAAGGATGTAATGGGTTCTGATTATATTACTTTAGCACGTAGTAAGGGTACTAAAGAGACAGCTGTTGTCATTAAACATGGACTTAAAAATGCCATTCTTCCAGTAGTTACTTATGCTGGTCCAATGTTTGCGGGTATGATTACGGGTTCACTTGTTATTGAAACATTATTTTCAATTCCAGGTATTGGTAGAGAGTTTACCAACTCTATTTCCAATCGTGACTATACGTTATGTATGGGCTTGACTATTTTACTTGGTGCCTTGGTTATTGTGATGACGCTTGTATCCGATGTTGTGGCAGCACTAATTGATCCACGTATCAAGGTAAATAAATAGGAGGTTTTTATGGAAAAAGAAGAGTTAGTTTTAACTGAAAAAATGTTTGAAAAACTTCCTGATGATGAAAAGAATTCAGAGTTTATTGCGATGGATTCTAAAACATTTTTAAAGGATGTTTGGGATCGTTATAAAAAGAATAAATTAGCCATGGTTGGTTTAATTTTCCTTGTAATCATGGTCTTACTAGCAATATTTGTGCCAATGTTTTCTAAATATGGTTTTGATGAACAAAATATTCAAATCAAGAATGCGATGCCATCATTGGAACATCCATTTGGTACAGATAAATTAGGTAGAGATATCTTTGTTAGAGTAATGTATGGTGGTCGTATTTCTTTATCTATCGCCTTTGCTAGCGCCTTTATTTGTTTGATTATTGGTGTATTATATGGTGGTGTTGCTGGTTATGTTGGTGGCAAAGTAGATATGATAATGATGAGAATTGTTGATATTCTTGATTCAATTCCTACTTTACTTTATGTAATCTTAATTTTGATGATATTTGGTAATACCATTCCAGCCATGTTGTTTGCAATATGTTTTACAGCTTGGGTAGGTATGGCCAGACAAGTGCGTCAGCAGATTCGTTCAATTAAGGAAATGGAATATGCAATGGCCGCTACAGTTCTTGGTGCAAGTCATTGGCGTATACTAGTACATCACTTAATTGTTAATGCGATTGGTCCAATCATTGTTAATCTTACAATGATGGTACCTAGTGCCATTTTTACCGAATCTTTCTTAAGTTTCGTTGGTATTGGACTTGATCCATCTATCCCATCTTGGGGTAAGTTGGCAAATGATTGTCGTGGTTTATTCTTTACTTACCCTATTCAAATTATTTGGGTAGTATTGGCTATTTCTTTAACTTGTTTGTCACTTAATTTCGTTGGTGATGGTCTTGGTGAAGCTTTCCAAGCTAAGCAGAGGTAGTATATGGCATTATTAGAAATAAAGAATTTAACAACGTCTTTTAAGACTGAACAAGGTAAGGTTCAAGCAGTAAACAATGTTTCTCTTTCTTTAAATGAAGGGGAAGTAATTGGTATTGTTGGTGAAAGTGGTTCTGGTAAATCACAGACCATGTATTCAATTATGGGTTTACTTGCGGATAATGGTGTAATTGAAAGTGGTGAAATTTACTTTGATGGTGAGGATATTTCACCTAGCCATTTCAAGAATAAAAAAGAATATGATGCAAAGATGCGTTCACTTAGAGGAAACAAGATTGCCATGATTTTCCAAGATCCAATGACTTTCTTAAATCCAGTACTTAGAATTGAAACCCAACTTATTGAACCACTTATGAATCATACTAATATGACAAGGGCCCAAGCAAAAGAAAGAGCTCTTGAGCTTATGCGTCTTGTTGGTATTCCTTCTCCTGAAAAGAGAATTCGTCAATATCCATATGAGTTCTCTGGTGGTATGCGTCAAAGAATCGTTATTGCGATTGCTTTAACATGTAATCCACGTGTAATTATTGCAGATGAGCCTACTACAGCTCTTGATGTAACAATTCAAGCGCAAGTTCTAGAACTTATTGATAATCTAAGAAAAGAAACTAATGCAGCCGTTATCATGATTACTCATGACTTGGGTGTTGTGGCTAAGCTTTGCGATAAAGTATGCATTATGTATGGTGGTAAATTGGTTGAAAAAGGTAGCGATCAAGATATTTTCTATGATCCAAAACATCCTTATACAAGAGGCTTATTAAATTGTGTTGCCCATCCTGAGGATGGTGAAGAGAAAGACTTACAACCAATTCCTGGTTCTCCACCAGATTTATTAAATCCACCAAAGGGTTGTCCATTTGTGGATAGATGTTCTAAGGCAATGCGTATTTGTAAGGATTATATGCCAAGCGAAAAAGAATTTAATGAAGGTCATACATGTAAGTGTTGGCTAAATGAAGATATGGCTAAAAAGGTCTGGGGTGATAAAGATGAGTGAGAAGATTATTTTAAAGGTTGAAGATTTAAAGACTCATTTTGATGTCACTAAGGGCTTGTTTGCCAAAAAACAGATTGTTAAAGCGGTAGATGGTGTTAGCTTTGATGTTAAGGAAAATGAGACCTTTGGTCTTGTTGGTGAATCAGGTTGTGGTAAATCAACACTAGGCCGTACCATCGTTAAGCTTTATGATCCAGTTAGTGGAAAAATTGAGTTTGAGGGAAAGGATATCGCCAAAATAAAGGGCAAAGAACTTAAGGCTTTTAGAAAAGATATGCAGATGATTTTCCAAGATCCTTATGCTTCCCTAAATCCAAGAATGACTGTTGGTGAAATTATTAAGGAGCCAATGATTATTCATAATATTTATGATAACGACAAACAAAGAGAAGATCGTGTTGTTGAGTTATTAAAGACAGTTGGTTTAAAACCTGACCATATTAGAAGATATCCAAGTGAGTTCTCTGGTGGTCAAAGACAAAGAATTGGTATTGCTAGAGCGTTAGCGGTTAATCCAAAGTTTATTGTTTGTGATGAACCTATTTCAGCACTTGATGTATCAATTCAAGCTCAAGTAATTAATTTACTTAAGAATATTCAAAAGGAAATGAATTTATCTTACTTATTTATCGCACATGATTTGAGTATGGTAAAACACATTTCTGATCGTATTGGAGTTATGTATCTTGGTCATATGATGGAAGTTGGACCAAGTAATGATGTTTATCATCGTCCTTTACACCCTTATACGGTTGCATTATTGTCAGCTATTCCGATTTCGGATCCAAATATTGCGAAAGCAAAACAACGTATTGTGCTTGAGGGAGAAATCCCTTCGCCAATCAATCCACCAAGTGGATGTCCATTTTCTACACGTTGTCCAAAGGCCAGTGAACGTTGTAAGAAAGAGGTCCCTCCATTTGTACAAGTCGGTAATAGACTGGTTGCTTGCTTCTTGTATGAGAAGTAAAAGAAAGGGAGATTATGAAAAAATTAAAGAAAATTCTAGTTTTAGCACTAGCTTTACTTATGAGTTTGACTTTAGTAGCTTGTTCATCTGATACTACAGATGATAGTAGTGATACTACTGATGATACTGCTACAGAGACATCTTATAAGACACACTTTACATATGCTCTAGGTGATTCACCTACTTATGTAGATCCTGCTGTTTGTGCAGACTCTATTGGTTCATATGTAATTAACCAAACATCTTATCCACTATTCCAAATTAGTCAAGATGGTGTTTATCCTTGTGCTGTAGAAGATTACACAGTTAGTGAAGATGGCCTTACTTACACTTTAACTTTAAGAGACAACTCTTGGTCTGATGGTCAAAAGGTTGTTGCTGAAGACTATATCTATGGTATCAAGCATGCTTTATCAATCGGTTCTGGTGAAGTTACTTATTTATCTTGGGTAACTAACAATCTAGTTGGTGCTGCTCAATATGATGGCGCTGATGTTGATTCTATGACTGAACTTACTGGTGCTGTTGCAACTGATGATAACACTTTAGTATTCACGCTTATTCAACCATGTGATTACTTCACTTCATTACTTGCTGGTGGTGTATACTACGCTGTAAGAAGTGACTTTGCACCTAGTGGTGATTACACTTATGCTGAAGATCCTAGCGTTCCAACAAATGGTCCATTCAAGTACACTTCAATTGATAGAGCAGATAAAATTGAAATGGAAAAGAATGAATACTTCTGTGATGCTGATCAAGTTACTCTAGAAAGCATGACTGCTGTAGTTATGGCTGATATGGAAGCTCAATTAATGGCTTACCAAACTGGTGAAATTGATTATGCTACAAGTGTTGATGCTGCTACTGTTTCAAGCTTATATGAAGTTGGTAAGGAAATCGATATGTATCCTTCAGTTATCAACTACTACATTGAATTCAACAGCAGACCTGAAACTAACACTAACGCTGCTTTACTTGATGTAAACGTTAGAAGAGCTTTCCAACTTGCTATTGATAGACAAGCTATCGTTGATGCTCTTGATGCTGGTGATGCATACTATCCACTATATGGCTTTGTTCCAAAAGGTATCTCTTCATCTGAAGGTGACTTTAGAGAAGTTGGTGGCGATTATGTTACTTATGATAAGGATAAAGCTATCGAATTATTGGCTGAAAGCGGCTATTCTGTAGATAACCCAGTTACTATTGAATACTACTACAACCAAAACACAATGCATGATACAGTTGCTGCTGTAGTTAAGGCTCAACTTGCTGAAGTTGGTATTAACCTAGAACTTAAGACAGGTGATGTCAGAGTATTCTTCTCAGATAGAGATGACAATGGTAACTATGAAGCTGCAAGAGGCGCTATGTCTGCTGACTACATGGATCCAGTTACTTATCTTGATATGGCTACTACTGTATATCAAACTTGTGCAAGTTGGGGCGATAGCACTTATGATGAAATGATGACTAAGGCTGCTAGCTTATCTGGTCAAGAGAGAATCGATCAATTACATGCTGCTGAAAAGTATCTAGTTGAAGAAACTGCTCAAGTTTGTCCATTATTTGGTTACCAAACAGTTTGTCTACAACCTGTTGGTATGACTGGTTCTATTAACTCTCCTCAAGGTAACTCTACTTTCTGGTTTGTTAAGGTTCCAACTGAATAATTAACTTATTATTTTAAATATAACGGCAATTTGCGCTTGCACTTTGCCGTTATTTTATAGGAGGATTTATGAAAAAAATAGGTATTACTGATTTCTGTAATTATCATTTCCTTTCTTCTTTATGTGCTAATTCTAAGGCACTTTATTTTGTTGATACAATCGCTAAGGAAGATAAGAGTGATTATAAACAAAGACTATTAAAATATGATTTAGTTGATGATAAAACAAGTGTAATTAAAGATTATGTTGATAAATTACCTTTGTTTTATGTAGATGACGATAAGCTTTTTGTAGGTGTTATCGATAAGGAAGAAAAGAAGGTGCAAACTAAGTTTGATGTGCTTGATGTAAATGGTGAAAAGAAAGATGAATTTGTTTTGCCGCTTGATGTAAGTGATATCAAATCTTATGATGATAAGTATTATCTAGTTTTAGCTACAATTAAAGTTAAAGATCCTGATTATTATTTATATGATGAATCTAAAAAAGAAGAACTTGTTAAACAAGAAGAGGAAAATAGTGATTATCTAGAGCTTGATGAATATCCTTTCATGTTTAATGGTGCTGGTATTATCAATGGTAATCGTAGTGCCTTATTCTTACTTGAAAAAGCTACTTTAGAGTTAAAGCGTATAACGGATAAAGAGATGGATGTTGAATCTTTTGACTTTAAAGAAGGTAAGATTTTATTTACGGGCGTTAAATTTAGTTCTTATAAAAGAAAGTTTGCATGTGTATATGAATATGATGTAGAAAGTGAGACAACTACTACTTTATATGATGAAACAATGTTAATCACAAGAGCCTTCTATTTTGAAGATAAGACTATTGTAGCTGGAACATATGGTAAAGAGATTAGTTGGATTGAGAGTCCTAAGTTTTATACTTTGAAGGATAAGAAGTGTACTTTATATATTGATAGTGAACTTAGTTTATATAACACTATTGGTACGGATGTGCATTATGGTAAGTTTAGTCAATTTAGAAAGATTGATGGTAAACCTTATTTCCTTAGCGCTAGTAAGGGCTCAAGGGGTGAATTATTTACAATTTGTGATGATAAATTAGTTTGTCTAAGTGATTTTGAGGGTACTGTTGATGATGCGGTAGTGGTAGATGGTAAAGTATATGCGATTACTACCCTTCCTAATCGTCTTCAAGAAGTTGAACTATTAGGTGAAAAAGTTCTTACCCATATTAATGATATTAGCGAATATTATGTGGCTAAACCACATCGTATTTGGCTTGATAAGAAAACTAAGATTCAAGGTTGGGTTTTACTTCCTGAGGATTTTGATGAAAACAAGAAGTATCCCGCAATACTTGATGTCCATGGTGGTCCAAAGTGTGCCTATGGTGAGATTTTCTATCACGAGATGCAATATTGGGTGAATCTTGGTTATATTGTCTTCTTCTGTAATCCTAGAGGTGGTGATGGTAGAGGCAATGCCTTCTCTGATTTAAGAAGACAATGGGGTGGTATTGATTTTGAGGATATCATGGATTTTACTGACGAAGTATTAAGACTTTATCCACAAATTGATAAAGATAGAGTTGGTGTAACTGGTGGTTCATATGGTGGTTATATGACTAACTGGATTGTTTCGCATACTAATAGATTTAAGTGTGCTGCTACCCAACGTTCTATTTCTAATATGATTACCGAAGTTACAGCTAGTGATTATGGTATTGATTTCCCATATGAAATGGCTTTTACTGATTTACATAATTGTCATGATGAATTATGGGCTATGTCACCATTAAAATATGCCAATAATGTTAAGACACCATTATTGTTTATACATAGTTTTAATGATTATCGTTGTATCTTCCCTGAAGCTTTACAATATTACACAGCTATTAAGTGTAATGGTGTTGATACTAAGATTGTTGGTTTTAAGGGTGAAAATCATGAACTTAGTAGAAGTGGTAAGCCAAATCATAGGATTAAGCGTTTAACAGAAATTACTAATTGGATGAATAAGTATCTTTTGGAGGATAAATAATGACAACTTTTGATTTAAGTAAGCCTTATTGTAAATATTTTAATGAGATTTGTAAGATTCCTCATGGCTCTTTTGATGAGAAAAGAATTTCTGATTATCTAGTTAAGTTTGGTAAGGATCATAATCTTAAGACTGTTCAAGATGAGAGCTTAAATGTTGTAATCTATAAGGATGCAAGTAAGGGCTATGAGGATAGTGCTCCCCTTTTACTTCAAGCACACATGGATATGGTATGTGAGAAGAATAAAGATTCTGATCATGACTTTAGTAAAGATCCATTAGATTTATATGTTGATGGTGATTGGCTAAAGGCAAGAGGTACTACATTAGGTGCGGATGATGGTATGGGTGTAGCTTATATCTTAGCTATATTGGATGACGATAGTTTACCTCATCCAGCACTTGAGTGTTGTTTTACGACTAAAGAAGAAGTTGGTTTGCTTGGTGCTTTAAAACTAGATACTTCTCTTTTTAAAGCTAGAAGAATGGTATCACTTGATGGTGGTGGTGAAGTAAGTACGGGTATTAGTTCAGCTGGTGGTTGCGTTGCGGTTTCTACTATTCCATTAGACTATAAAGAAAATAAGGATGATACATATAAGTTATATTTAGGTGGATTACTTGGTGGTCACTCTGGTGGTGAGATTCATAAGGAAAAGGGTAATGCGAATAAGTTAGCTTTTAGAATTATTAAGGAAATGCTTAATAAAGGTCTTGATTTTAAGTTTGTAAGTGCTGATGGTGGTCTTAAGGATAATGCCATTCCAAGAGAGTGTGAGATTACTTTTGCTTCTAAGAGTAGCTTTGATGAACTTAATGCAAGTTTACTTTTAAGTGTTCATGATTTTAAACAAGAGCTTGAATTCTCGGATAGTGGTTTAAAAGTAGAATTAAGCGTAGTAGATAATGCGGGTAAGGCACTTGATAATTTCGATAGTAAGCGTATTGTTGATTATATTTTCCTTTTACCAAATGGTTTTAAACATCGTTCTATGGCTATTGAGGGTTTAACTTTAACTAGCTTAAATTTAGGTATTGTTAAGACTAGTGGTGATTATTTGGTTTTAACTAGTTCTTTAAGAAGTGCTTTAGAATGTGGCATTGATCATTTGATTGATGAGATTAAGACTTTAGCTTCTTTGTTTAATTATAAAGTTAGTGTTTCAGCTAGATATCCTGGTTGGAACTATAAGGCTAATAGTCCTATGCGTGATAAATTAGATAAGGTAATGATGGAAATTTATAATAAGCCTGCTTTAAAGATGGCTACACATGGTGGTTGTGAATGTGGTGTGTTTGCCGCCATTGATGAGGATATGGATATCTTAACTTATGGAGCAATTTGTGAGGATATTCATACACCGCTTGAGCGTCTTGATTTAAATTCGTTTGATCGTGGTTATAAAGTTTTAACTAGTTTAGTTAAGGAGTGTAAGTAATGAGTGAAGGTAGAGTTTTAATTTTATCTGGCGCTAGTAGTGTTGGTAAGGGTGCCATTAAAAAAAGATTATTAGAGGATAAGGATTTATCTTTGATGGAGTCTATTTCTATGACTACTCGTCCTAAGAAGGATAAGGAAGTTGATGGCAAGGACTATTATTTTGTGGACTTTAAGTATTTCGCTAATGCGATTAAGAATAAGGAATTTTTAGAGTATACCGAGTTTAACGGTTATTATTATGGTACTCCTAAGACGCAAGTTGATTTCTTGCTTAATAACGGTAAGAATGTCCTTATTGAAGTTGAGGCTGAGGGCGTTGGCCCATTAAAACTTAATATGCCTGATGCGCTTGCGGTGTTTATTGTGCCAGAGAGCTTAAAAGAGTTAGAGAAACACATCATGGATGTTTATGGTGATAATTTAGCTAGCGCTAATGCACGTATTAATAAGGCTAGAATGGAGATGGAGATTGCCCCTCTTTTCAAGAATCAAGTTAAGAATACCGATATTGATTTGGCTGTTAAGCAAATAAAGGATTTATTTTTAGGTAAAGAAGATGATAAGTAGAGAAGATAAATTAGTTAAAGAAGTTAGTCATTTAGATGATTTTAATGAGAAGATTTTAAAGTATCGTGATAGAGAAAGAATTGTCGATAATTGGCTAAGGGTTCGTTATAAAGAAGTGTTGCCTATGGTCATGAAAAGAAGCGGTATTGACTGTTGGGTAGTGGCTTGTGATGAATATAATGAGGATCCTGTTTTAAGATCTTTAACACCTACCGCTATGATGAATGCTAGACGTACAACAATTCTTTTGTTTGTATTAAAGGATGATGAAGTAAAAAGATATTCTATAACTAGACCAAATGTTGGTTTAGATGAATTTTATGAGGCTGCTTGGATTAATCAAAAGGATTCTATGTGGTGTTTAGATCAAAGTAAGGCTGAAACGCAATTTGAGTGTTTAGCTAGATTAATTAAGGAAAATGATGTTTCTAAGATTGGCTTAAACATGTCTCGTGATTTTGCGTTTGCGGATGGTTTAAGTAAGACCATGTATGATGAGATTGTTAAGTGCTTTGATGAAGATATGAAGTCAAAGATTGTTTCGGCCGATGAGATTTGTGTTGGCTGGCTTGAGACTAGAACAAGTCAAGAGATGGAAGCTTACAATAGCATTATGCAGATTGCCCATGCGATGATTGATGAAGCTTTCTCAAGCAGAGTGATTATTCCTGGTGTTACAACTAACTTAGATGTTAAGTATTGGATGCTTGATAAGGTAATTCGTATGGGACTTACTCCTTGGTTTGATTTTGAAGTTTCTATTATTAGAGAAGGTGTTGGCCAATTTGAACATGAGGATACTATTAAGCAAGGTGATATGTTGCATTGCGATGTAGGCTTTAATTATCTTGGTTTATGTACTGATACTCAAGAGAATGCTTATATCTTAAAGTATGGTGAGGATGATGCGCCAGCTTGTTTAAAGAAGGCTTTAAAGGATGTAAATACTTTCCAAGATATTACAGTAAGCTATTTTAAGGAAGGTAGAACGGGTAATGAAATCTTAGCTTTAGCTTTAAAAGAGGCTAAGGAAAAGGGTTTGAATGCCTGTCTATATTCACATCCAATTGGCTACAATGGTCATGCGGCTGGTCCTACTATTGGCTTATATGATAAACAACAGGGTGTTAAGGGCAAGAATGGTTCTTATCCAATGTATAACAATACTGCATATTCTTTGGAACTAAATTGTGGTTTCAAGCTTGAAGAATGGGGTAATACAGAATTTATCTTAGGTCTTGAGACAGATGTCTTATTTACAAATGATAAAGTTTATTATCTTGGTGGTCGTCAAGAAAACTTCCATCTTGTTAGATAATGAAGAAAGTTTCTATTAAAACACTATTTGTTTTAGTTGTTTTATATTCTTTGGCCGCTAATTTTGCGCATCCTATTACGCCAACTTTTATCGTTAATCTTGGTTTACATAATTATATGTTTGGAGTGGCGTTTGCTTGTATGGCCTTAACTAATTTCTTATTTAGTCCCTTCTTTGGTAAGATGTGTGATAAATATGGTGATGGTCTAATATTTAGCTTATGTCATTTAGGATATGGTGTAATGCAGGTGGCTTTTGGCTTAAGTAAGACCGAGTGGCAAATTGCTTTGGCAAGGCTAATTGGCGGTGTCTTTATATCAGGCATATCTGTTTCGCAACTTCTTTATGTTTTAAAGAATTCTAAGAATGTTAGTAAGGATATGGCGATATTGGCTACCTTAAATATGGTGGTATCCCCTTTTGGTTTTCTAATTGGTGGTTTCCTTGGTGATATTAGTATCTTTTATACTTTTATTATTCAGGGTGTATCTTTATTTGTGGTAGGTATAATTGGTTTATTTGTCTTAGGTGATGATAAACAATGTGTTGATACAACTTTTACTAAGTCGGATTTAAATCCTTTTAAGGACTTTACAAGTTGTAAGGATATTATTAATGCCTTTATTTTATCTTTCCTAGTTTGTGCAGGTATTGCTAGTTTTGGCAGCACATGTTATGAACAATGTTTTAATTACTATATTAAGGATATCTTTGGTTTCCCTAGCTCTTATAATGGCATTTTAAAGGCTGGCGTGGGTATTATTGCCTTAATAGCTAACTTTACTATCACGATGGCTTTACTTAAAAAGAACATTTTTAAGAGTAGTGTTGGTGTCTTTAGTTTGTTGTTTGTAATGTTGGTGGGTGTTTGTGTGATTAAAGACATGGTGCCTTTTATCATTATTAATGTTGTCTTCTTTGGTATGAATTCCATTTACTTGCCTTTACAACAAGCGCTTCTTGATAAGTTTAAGACTAAGGATGATGGCAAACTAGTTGGTTTATTTAATGCGATAAGATCACTTGGCATGGTGTTTGGCTCTTTGATTGCGGGTTTTGTATATGAGATAAATCCTAAGATGTCCTTTGTCTTATCGGCCGTAGCCTTTCTAATTTGTATTTTCCTTAGTGTGTATAATTATAGATATCAAAGGAGAAAACATGAAAGTTGTATTAATTAATGGTAGTCCTAATGTTAAGGGCAATACTTATTTAGCTTTAAAAGAATGTGCTGAAAACTTAAACCAAGAAGGTGTTGAAACAGAGATTGTTTCCATCGGTTCTAAGATGGTTAGAGGTTGTATTGGTTGTGATAAGTGTCGTGAACTTAAAAAGTGTGTTTTTGATGATGATGTAGCCAATTCTTTAGCTTTAAAGACGAAAGAAGCTGATGGCATAATAGTTGGTTCACCTGTATATTATGCAGGACCTAATGGTGCCTTGTGTGCTTTACTTGATCGTATCTTTTATTCTTCTAGTAAGGATTTAAGATATAAGCCTGCCGCATCAATTTGTGTATGTCGAAGAAGTGGTGGTAGTGCTACTATTGATCGCTTAAATAAGTACTTTACAATTAATCAAATGCCTGTTGTTTCATCTATTTATTGGAATATTCTTCATGGAAATGATATTGGTGATGTTTTAAAGGATGATGAGGGTATGCAGACTATGCGTATGCTTGCAAGGAATATGGCACTATATCTTAAAAATAAGCCTGACTTTAAAGAATTAAAGACAGAAAAAAGACAATTTACTAATTTTATTAGATAGGGAGAGCAATCTCCTTTTTCTTGGCTCACTTGAGTAATTGTGTTGTTGAGTGTCACTAACTTTGATATATGTCGCGAAAGTGTCGCTAAAATGGCATAATGTCGTCAATAAAGTAACTAGAGGAGGAAATATGATTGATATTAAGCAATTACTTCAAGGAAAAGAAAGCGTAAATGTAGAGGTTAAGGCGGCCTTAGGTGGTATTCCAAGTAGTGTTTGGGAAACTTATTCTTCTTTTGCGAACACTTTTGGTGGAACTATAGTACTTGGGATTGGTGAAGATAAGACTACAAAGAAGTTTATCCCTTATGGTGTAAAAGACAGCGATAAGATGCTTAAGGATATTTGGAATATTTTAAATAATTCAAGCAAGATTAGTAAGAACATTCTTTTAGAAGATCAAGTTTATGTTTTAAATAATGATGGACTTAATTATATTGTGATTGAAGTTCCAAGAGCCAATAGAAATGATAGACCAATTTATGTTGGGGATGATATGTTTAAGGGCTGTTATAAACGTAACTTAGATGGTGATTATCATTGTGCAAGGGAAGAAGTTAAAGCGATGCTTAGAGATCAATCAGATACTTCAAATGATAGCCTTGTCTTAGATAATGTAGATATTGATGTTTTAAACAAAGATAGTATAAAGAATTATCGTCTTCGTTTTAATAATATTAAACAAGGTCATGTTTATAGTTCTTTACCAAACGATCAATTTTTAATCAAAATTGGTGCGGCTAAAATAGGAAATGTAGATTATAAGATTCATCCTACTTTAGCTGGTTTAATTTTCTTTGGTAATTATATTGATATCATAGATCAGTTGCCGAACTATTTTTTAGATTATCGTGAAAAGTCATCTAATGATAATCGTTGGTCGGATAGAGTGTGTTGCACAGATGGTGACTGGAGTGGCAATATCTTTGATTTTTATTTTAGAGTTATTGATCGTTTAACTAGTGATGTTAAGCGTCCTTTTATGTTGGACGGCAATTTAATGCGTGTTGATGATACGCCAGTACATAGAGGATTACGTGAGTGTTTAGCTAATGCGTTAATACATGCGGATTACTATGGAAGAAGAGGAATTGTAATTGATAAGCAATTTAGAAAGGTTACTATCTCTAATCCTGGTTTATTTCGCATTGATATAAATGAAGCTATTGCCGGGGGAATAAGTGATGCGCGAAATTCACGTATCTTTAATATGTTTTCTCTTATTAATGTAGGTGAAAGATCTGGTAGTGGCATTTGTGATGTTTATAATACTTGGGAAGAAAAGGGCTATAAAAAGATTGAGCTAAAAGAAAGTGTTAATCCAGATAGAGTTACTATCACTTTGGATTTTAATGATAATGATTATTATGTTGAAGATGTGAATGATGTGATTGCCAATTATGATGCATCCGCAATTAAAGATAGAGTGTATAAATATGCTTGTGAAAATAGGTTTGCTTCTACAAAACAAATGGCAGATTACTTTAATGTTTCTACTAGAACTATTCAAAGGGCTATCAAACAATTAGAGGAAAAAGGTTTAATTATTAATGTTGGTAACAGAAATAATGTTGAATGGAGAAGACTGAAGTAAACTTAATGATGTTAATAAAGTCGGATTTTAACACTGTATAAAAAGTTCACTATCATACAATAAATCTTGATTGCCAATACAGTAAATGTTGAACTTCTTGTTGTTTTGATAGTAAGAAAATGGATTATTTTTTTAATAAATCTTAAAGTTTTAACTATATAAAAAGCGGATAAACCAAGTTTGACAAATCCGCTTTTATAATATCTAAGATTGTTTTTAATTAATATAAATGTGGCGCCATATAAAAGAACAGTAAATACAGCGCCAAAGAGAGTCAAGATAAATTAATTAACAATCTACACCGCCATCAACTCTAATGATTTGACCGGTGATAAATGAAGATGCTTCGGTGCATAAGAATAGTACAGTTGTTGCGATTTCACTTCCTTCAGCAACTCTTTTTAATGGTGAACGTTCAATTAGAAAACCACACGAATCTACACCACCTGCTGAATCTAGCATAGCCGTTTTAATTGCTCCTGGACAGATTCCATTTACATGTACAGCAGGTCCCATTTCGTTAGCTTGTACACGTGTTAAGCCTTTCATAGCGAATTTGCTTGAAGTATAAGCGGCTGTGCCCCAATGTGCTGCCGTACCAGCGATAGATGAAATATTAACGATATGTCCTACACCTTTTTCCATCATGACTTTGCCAAACTTTTGTCCAAGTAAGAATGCCATAGTTACATTAACATTAAAACATTGAGTCCATTCTTCTAGGCTTGTATCAAAATAACCATTAACTGATAATTGACCAGCGTTGTTTACTAAGATATCACATGTGCCAAACTTTTCCATGCAGGCATTAAAGATAACATCAGCGCTATTTAAATCTTGAGTGTTAGCTAATACATAATCAGCTATGCCACCTTCTTCTTTAATTTTAGCTACTGCTGCCTTAGCCCTTTCTTCATTTCTACCAGTAATTAATACTTTTGCTCCTTCTTTAGCAAGCAAATAAGCAGTTTCTCTTCCCATACCAGAAGTTGATCCAGTTATTACCGCTACTTTTCCATCTA
>CAVFKJ010000026.1:0-16627 GCA_963623125.1 Clostridium sp. CAG:217 | reverse complement strand
TGGTTAGCACCTTTCCAAGCCCTTTAAGTGGTATCATTTTAACTTGCGTTCTACATACATTTTCAGAAAATTATTCAACAATTTTTCAACAAAATTTTCACGCTTTTTCAAGTTCCAAGTTATCAACCTTCTCAAGCACCTTATTTCTAAGTATGAAAGATAAAACAATAGTTAATATATCTGTAACCGATTGAGCAATCGCTACACCATTAAACCCTATTAAGGCATTTAATATAAACAATACTGGAATAAATAATAATCCTTGTCTACATAAAGATAATAGTGTTGCGGGAAGAGGATGATTTAATGTCTGTAAAACATTCATATTCATAAATAGCATGCCAATAAATGGTCCTGATAAAGTATAACCTACCAAAAGTGGAATACCATAATTTATTGTTTCAACATCATTGATAAATATTTGAATAATTTGACTTTTAAAAACGATATAAACGCAAGATAAGATTATTCCACATATTAAACATATCTTCTTAGTATAAGATTCAATCTCTTTAAAACGCTCTTTATTATTAGAACCATAACAATAGCCAAGTATTGGTTGTACACCATTGGCAATGCCCATCTGTATAAAGCTTACAAACATATTAGCTTTAAATACAATCCCAACTGCCGCAACAGCACTGTTACCATATTTAACTAAAATAAGGTTTACGATTACAGTTGAAACGCTCATTAAACTTGAAAATAAAGCCATTGGTAAACCTGATAGACAGATAGCTTTGCCAACTTTAAAAGTAAAATATTTAAAGCGAATAGACATAGCTTTAGTTTTTCTTTCAAAGTAATAAACATAATAAACACTAGCTAAAATATTACTAATTGTTGTAGCTATGGCTGCACCGGCTGCACCTTGATTAAACACTGAAACAAAAATAGGGTCTAAGACAATGTTGATAATAGTTCCAATCATTGAACCAATCATTGCCTCTTTACTATCACCACCTGCTCTAACAATAAAACTTGCAGCGGCTGAAAAGACAATAAAGGGCGCACCTATCGCAATATAGAAAGTATAACCCTTAGCTAAATCCATCGTATCTGCATTAGCACCAAATAAAGCTAAGATATTATTTGGAAATACTAATAGAATTAGACAAAATATAATGCCTACAATAATTGAAAAATACGTCACAAATGAAGAAACATTTTTAACTTCTTTTTCATCTTTTCGGCCAAGTGCCATACTCGCGATAGCACTGCCACCAGTTCCAAGCATATTAGCTATGGCCATAAATAAAATAAAAATAGGATTTGTAAGGGAAACAGCTGCTACTTGTAGCGGATCACCTGTTTGTCCTACAAAGAAAGTATCGGCCATGTTGTATACAACTGTAACCAAACTAGATATAACACTAGGAATGGCCATCTTTTTTACAACATCGCCAACTTTATTTTCACTCATCCAACTATTACTATCGCTCATTCTTCTTCCTCCAAATTTTTTAACATCTTATTTGTAACTCTCATAAAAATATCTAAGTCTTCTTTTGAAATATCTTTGATTAACTTTTTTTCAGTACTACAAATTTCATCCCTAATACTATCTCTAACCCTTTTACTATCATCAGTAAAAACAATCTCCTTAAGTCTTTTATCATTTGGATCACTAATTCTTTTAATCCAACCTTTTTCTTCCATACCACATATTAATTGCGTAGCTGAACTTGATCTTAAATCAAACTCCTTCTCGATATCCTTTTGATAAATGCTATTAGGACTTGCCATAATGTAATCCAAGACTAAAGCTTGGCTATTAGTTAAGCCAATCTTCTCTTGAGTCTTTTGTGATCTTCTTCTTAAATAATTTGAAATTCTATTTATCTGTCTTCCTATTTCCATAACTAAATTCCTTAGGTACCTAAGTATTTTAGTTAAAATAATACTAATAGTCAATAAAAATATTAATTGTTTTCAATAATCGTTAAAACACTCTTATAAAAGCCATCATCTTTACAAGTATCGCAAATATATTTAGCCTTAGATTTGATTAAAGTATTCGAATTACCCATTGCATAAGATTCTTTAATATTTTCAAACATCGATAAATCATTATTACTATCACCAAATATCGCAATCTCATCTTCCTTAAAACCATATTTAGAACATAGTACTTTAATTCCCTTATATTTGCTAGATAAACTTGAAATAACTTCTACATTATTAGGATCAGAACTCGTACAAGCTAAACCATCGATTAAACCAATTCTTTTTTCAATGTCCCTTAATAAATCAAATCTTTCACCATCCAAAACTTCAATCTTACAAAAATCATCTAAAACATCATTATTAAAATCTTTGATTGAATTAAAAAAATTATCGCCAAAGACATCCATTGAATTTCTAAAACTATTAAGCAAAACTTCTTTATTAACGATATAACGTCTATCCTTGGTATATAAAATATAACCAACCTCATGTTCATTTAATAAATCAATTAATTTAATCAATGGATTTTTATTAAAGTTAATTAAAGATAATACATTATCTTTTTCATCAACTACTAATGAACCATTTATTAAAACCTTAGGACAAACAATATCATTCAAATCAAGAATACTTAATTCTTCAATATTGCGACCTGTAGCAATCGCAAAAGTAATGTTATTTTCATTTAAAAGTTTAATAGCTTGATAATTATTATTTGATAACTTCCCCTTATATAAAAGCGTACCATCTAAGTCGCTAACTACACATTTAATCATATGGAATCCATTATAACAAAAGTTTATAATAGCGTTATGAAACTTAAAATTATTATCGTATTATTTTTACTATTACAATTCCTATGGAAAAGATGGCTTGTTTATCTTACATGGTCTTATAGAAAGAAACCATTACCAGATATCGTAAGCAATATCTACACTGAAGAAAGATACCAAAGCTACCTAAACTATAAAAGAGAATATCGTAACATTGGCCTAGGAATAAGCATCATTTCATTAGTGCTAAATTGTATTTTTATCTTATCAAATTTCTATACACTATTTGATAACCAAAATCCTTATATTGCTGCCGCTTTAACAGTACTTTGTAGTCATGTTATATCACAAATTATAACCATACCACTTGACTATTATGCAACATTCTCAATTGAAGAAAGATATGGCAAAAATAAGAAAACTAAGAAAGAATGGCTTAAGGACTATTTATTAAATCTATTCTTGGAAATAGTATTAAATATTGTTGTATTCGGCTTTGTTATCTTTATTTGTACAAATCTAGCTAAATGGACAAACAATTTTAATATTAGTTACTTAAAATCATTTATAATTTGTGCAATTATCGTAGGAATCTTCTTTATCATCATGATACTTTTATCACTTTTATCTTTAGTAATCATGCGTATTCAATATAAGTATACTGAAATGGAAGACAATGACTTAAGAAAGAAAATTGAAGAATATGCTAAAGAAGCCAAAAAGAAAGTAAGACATATCAAAGTATATAATGAATCAAAAAAATCTAATTCTAAGAATGCTTTCTTATTAAAACTATTATGGTATAGAGAATTTGGTATCGCCGATAACTTCTTAAACGAAAATGACCAAGATGAATTATTAGCTGTACTACTTCATGAAATAGGCCATTTAAAACATAAGAAAAATATTTATAACTATATAGTATATATTGTATATGCTATGTTGTTTATATTTGTGGTATGGTTACTTCCAAATGGTCAATATGTAATCAAAATTAATTCATATATTAATAATTATTTTGGCCTACAATATACAAACTATATCTTGTCTTTAACAATATTAAGTTATGCTTTGACACCACTTCTTTTCATCTTCTCAGTTTATAGTAACTATGTATCATGTATGGAAGAAAAAGAAGCAGACTTTAACGCCGTAGACCATGGCTATGGCCAAGCTTTAATTGATACCTTCACTAAACTATCAAGTGATGAACTAGTTGATGTAAACCCTCATCCTTTGGTAGAACTACTTGAATACAATCACCCTGGAATGTACAAGCGCATTTCTTATATAAAAGAGAGAATGGATAAGACTGGAGCCAAATAATGACTGCCACGATTGCAATATAAAATAAGTATTTATTCCCTTCAAACAGTCATCGCGAAACTTTTAAAATAGTAAAAAAATGGATGTCGAATTAAAAAGAGAATTAGTAATATAAATCAGTCATTCTAATATAACTTGTAACAAAAATAATAATATTCAAAAATTTCTACTAGATATTAGAATAGCTTTTTTTAATCGTTTCTTTTAGTCGATAATTATTATCAAATATATTCTTATCAAGCCCATTTAAGTCTAATAAATTAGCGATACACCATTCTACATCTTGAGTATGATAAGCATAATAAACATCATTTAGTTGCCTATAATCAAACACTTTCATCACAAAGCTTGTAGATTGTTCTCTTGTATAGGAAATATATCTGTAAATGTAGCCAATCCAAAACAAAGAAGCTTTAGAATACTTTAAACCTCCATAGTCACTATCGCCAAATTGTTCTAGAATATCATCAATACCTTCGTTGGGGTCTAACGAAACTAGTGCCGAATCATTTTTATCTAATTCTACTAATAAATCTGAGTGAAGAAATCTTCGTATAAATATTGGTGTAGAACAATTTAGTTCATATGATTTTTCAAATATTTTTCCTTGATACTCACATAAAAGTAAGCCGTTATGATCGAAGTTTCTCATTTAAGCAACTCCTCGATATATAAACCATTTTTAAATTCCCTCTTTGCAAGTTTTAGTTTTGTATCAATTTCATAACTTCTTTCATTTAAAGCTTTTCTGCAATCGATACGTTCTGGTATAGAAACAAAATACTTTTCAATAGGCACCAAATTATTTAAAGACTCTTCCGATTTAAATACATGTTGTTTGCCAAGCTTTGAAGCCGACAAGGAATGCAAAGCTACTTCAGCATTTATCTCACCATCGCTAAATTGGCTCATTATGTAAAACATTCTATTATCCGCAATAGGCGCCACTACTATATCTGCTTTTTCTATTTTATCTATTATTTTTCTCACTTTTTCATTTTGTGTATAATCTTTTAATCCACCTCTATAAAAGCAGATTGCCAACATCCAATCTAAATCACAATCAAACTCTATTTTTTTTAAATTATCAAATTTATATTTAAAAGAATATATTGAAGACTTATTCTTCTCACTTACAAAAGCTAATGCTTGGCTATATGTTTCACCAAGATAAAAACCTTTACCAAAATCACAATTTTCTCTTGAAGAAAATATCGATATATTCGATAGCCCATTCTTAGAACCATGAAATAAAACTTCACTATATTTTTCTTTTATCAATTCTTCTTTAACCGAATTAATTCTATAGTTATGTTCATATAAAAAAGAATAAAACTTCTCACAAACATCATAGTTTGCGACTTTACCGCTTAGAATTCTATCTAACGTCATTCTAGAAATACCAGTTCGATCAGATAGCTCGTTAATACCTATTCTTTCTGATTCTAAAATAAAATTAATGTCATCTTTTATACAATAATCAAGATTTATCTTTAACATATTTTTGCCTTTGAACATATTATATCTTAACAAACTTGTTTGCACAACTTATACAAACAAGTTTGCATTTAAAAGAAAATCACTCAATTGAGTGATTATTCCAAATTCGTATAGCCCATTAAATATTCATCAACTTCTTTAGCGCATCTTCTTCCTTCATCAATGGCCCATACAACAAGTGATTGGCCTCTATGCATGTCACCACATGCAAAGATTCCATCCCTACTTGTCTTATAACTTCCCTCATTTGTTAAAGCTGTATTTCTAGGTGTAGTATCTATTCCAAAAGCCTCCTTAACATAAGATTCAAAGCCAACAAAGCCGGCCGCAATAATCAATAAGTCACAAGGAATTTTCTTACTAGTGCCATCAACTTCAACAACTTTGCCATTTTCAAACTTAGTCTTAACAATCTCAATTTCCTTTAATTTGTTATCTTTACAAATAAGTTGTTTAACAGTTGTCTCAAAAATACGTGGATCTTTACCAAATACAGCGATAGCTTCTTGTTGGCCATAATCCGTCTTTAAGACCTTGGGCCATTCAGGCCAAGGATTATCACTAGCTCTATTAACAGGAGGTTTAGGCATCATTTCAAGCTGTGTTATTGATTTGCAGCCATGTCTTATACAAGTACCAACACAATCATTACCTGTATCACCACCGCCAACTACTACAACATGCTTATTTTTAGCCGAAATATAAGTTCCTTCTTTTAAATTATTATCAAGTAAACTTCTAGTAGTAGATGTTAAAAAATCAACCGCATAATAAACCCCATCAGTACAATTAATACCTTCAACATTTAATGATCTAGCCTTTTTAGCACCACATGCCAAAACGATGGCATCATAATCTTTTAATAGAGCTTTTGCCTCATCCTTTTTAATATCGACACCGGTATGAAATACTACACCCTCTTGTTCCATTAATCGTTTTCTTCTTTCAATAATAGACTTATCAAGTTTCATATTAGGAATGCCATACATCAAAAGACCACCAATTCTGTCTTCTCTTTCAAAGACTTCAACATTATGCCCTCTTTTATTAAGTCTATCCGCAACCGCTAAGCCACTTGGACCAGAGCCAATAACCGCAATACTCTTATCTGATCTAACAGATGGAATCTGTGGTTTCATTAAACCATTTTCAAAACCATATTCAATAATGGCATATTCATTTTCATGAATGCTAACAGGCTCACCATTAACCCCATTTAAACAAGCCTTTTCACATAGTGCAGGACAAACTCTTGAAGTAAACTCGGGAAAAGAAGACATCTTTAAAAGTCTAGATAAAGCATGATTCATATTCCCCTTATATACTTCATCATTCCATTCTGGAATCAAATTATGTAATGGGCAACCTGTTACCATGCCTTTTAATTTCAAGGCTGATTGGCAATAGGGTACACCACAATCCATACATCTAGCACCCTGTTTCTTTCTTTCTTCATTGTTTAAACGAAGATGAAACTCATTAAAATTTTGTATTCTCTCTTTAGGAGCAACCACCACATTATCTTTTCTTTCGTATAAAAGAAAACCATCTATCTTACCCATCTTAAGCTCCCTTCTTCATAAGTTGAAACGCTTCATACTCGGCCTTTTCATGAGATAATCCTTGTTCCTCAAAATGAGAAATATTAGATAACATCTTTGCATAGTCATTTGGAACAATCTTCTTAAAGTCCTTTGACACTTCATCAAAATTATCCAAAATGCCCTTAGCCTTTAAACTACCTGTTTCCTTATAATAATCCACAAGCAATTCCTTAAGTTCTTGTTTATCATATTTATCATTAACTTCAATCATTGAAACAAGACCCTTATTAAGCTTCTTATATAAATCATGATCACTATCAAGCACATAAGCAATACCGCCTGACATACCAGCTGCAAAGTTCTTGCCAACTTTACCAAGTATTACAACCTTACCACCAGTCATATATTCAAGGCCATGATCACCACACCCTTCAACAACCGCAATAGCTCCCGAATTTCTTACACAGAATCTTTCTCCGGCAATGCCTTCAAAATAAGCCTTACCACTTGTAGCACCATATAAGGCAACATTACCAATAATGATATTTTCGCTTGGATTATATTTAACATTTTCACTTGGTGTAACAACAATCTTACCACCTGATAGACCCTTACCAACATGGTCATTACTATCACCCTTTAAATAAAGTGACATGCCCTTTGGAATAAAGGCACCAAAGCTTTGGCCACCGCCGCCGGTACATTCAACCACATAAGTATCTTCTTTTAAAGAAGAACCACATTTTTCACTAATCAAAGAACCAAGTAAAGTACCAGTTGTACGATTAGTACTTGAAACATTAATTGAATACTTGAAAGGTTCTTTCTTTTCTATATGATCAACAAAAGCTGGAATAAGTTCTCTTTCATCAATCGTCTTATCTAAATGGAAATCAAATTCTTCCCCTTTAATATGATGGCGACAACTTGCATTGGCGTATTTAGTATGAACTAGACTAGACAAATGAATAGAACTATTGTCTTTAACTTTTAAGCAATCGTTACGACCAACCATTTCATCAATTGTCCTAAAGCCTAATTGAGCCATGATTTCTCTTAAATCTTGAGCAATAAATTTCATGAAATTCATGACATGTTCAGGCTTGCCCTTAAACCTTTTTCGAAGTTCACTATTTTGCGTAGCCACGCCAAATGGACAAGTATCCTTAGAACATACTCTCATCATCATACAGCCCATTGAAACAAGTGGTCCTGTAGCAAAACCAAATTCCTCAGCACCAAGAAGACACGCGATTGCCACATCTCTGCCACTCATTAACTTGCCATCAGTTTCAATGATTACTTTTTCTCTTAAGCCATTTTCGATTAAAGCTTCTTGTGCTTGGCCAATACCAAGTTCTAGGGGCATACCAGCATGATGAATTGAAGATAAAGGTGCAGCACCCGTACCACCATCAAAACCAGAAATCAAAATAACTTGCGCACCAGCCTTGGCAACACCAGAAGCTACTGTGCCAACACCTGCTTCCGATACTAGTTTTACAGAGATTCTAGCCTTATGATTAGCGTTTTTTAAATCATAAATTAGTTGGGCTAAATCCTCAATTGAATAAATATCATGATGCGGAGGAGGCGAAATCAAAGATACACCGGGAGTAGAAAATCTTGTCTTGGCAACCCATGGATAAACCTTAACACCTGGTAAATGGCCACCCTCACCAGGCTTTGCACCCTGCGCCATCTTTATTTGAATCTCACTAGCACTATTTAAGTAAGCAGATGTAACACCAAATCTACCGGAAGCCACTTGTTTAATAGCGGAGTTCTTAATTGTGCCAAAGCGCTCTTCTTCCTCGCCGCCTTCACCAGTATTACTCTTACCGCCTAACGTATTCATCGCAATAGCCATGGTCTCATGAGCTTCTTTTGAAATAGAACCATAAGACATAGCGCCTGTTTTGAATCGTTTAACAATCAAGTCAACGCTCTCTACCTCATCAATAGAAATAGGCTTATTAATATAATCAAAATCAAGTTCATCACGCAAAGTATGCGGCACTTTCTTTCTAAGTAAACTAACATATTCTTTAAACTCTTCATAGTTTCCATCTCTTACCGCTCTTTGTAGTGCGACAATAACATCAGGAGAATATAAATGCTCATTAGCCTCATCATTGCTTCTTAGATTATGATAACCAATAGAATCAAGAGTTGTATCAACACCAAGTCCTAAAGAATCAAAAGATTTATCATGGTTTTTAATAACTAGCTTTTCAATCGTATCTAAGGTACAACCGCCTACTTTCCAAGAAATACCTGGGAAATAAGTTTCCACAAAGTTCTTATCTAAACCCAAAGCCTCAAATATCTTTGAAGATTGATAAGATTGTAAACAAGAAATGCCCATTTTAGCAGCTGTCTTTACAATACCCGAAAGTAAAGCTTCATTATAATCATCTATAGCTGAATGATAATCTTTATTTAGCATTCCTTTTTCAATTAGCTCAACCACTAAATCTTGAGCCAAATAAGGATTAATAGCACGCGCACCAAAACCAAGTAAGGCAGCACATTCATGAACATCTTTAGCCTCACCTGTTTCAATAATCAAAGACACCTTAGTTCTTTTCTTAGTATTAACTAGATGTGTTTCAACAGCACTTACTGCAAGTAATGAAGGTATTGCTACATGATTTTCATCAATGCCTCTATCACTCAATATTAAAATATTAGAGCCATTATTATAAGCTCTATCACACGCTATACATAAAGCATCTAATGCTTTCTTTAAAGAAGTATGCTTATAGTAAAGCAAAGAAATATCGGCAGTATGAAAACCCTCTTTATTTAAAGTACGAATCTTCATTAAATCAATACTTGTCAAAATAGGATTATTTACTTCAAGCACACGACAATTTTCACTGGCTTCTTTTAATAAATTGCCATCACTACCAATATATACTGTAGTATCAGTTACTACTTTTTCTCTTATGGAATCAATTGGTGGGTTAGTTACCTGGGCAAATTGTTGATGAAAATAATCAAATAAAGAACTTTGTCTATTATTTAATACCGCAAGAGGAATATCTTTTCCCATTGAACAGGTTGGCTCAACAGCATTTGATGCCATAGGCAAAATCACATTTTTTACATCTTCATAAGTATAACCAAAGACTTTATATAACTTATCTCTTTCTTCTTGGCTATATTCATGAACCTTCTTATTAGGAATCTTAATATCAGCTAAATGTAAAAGATTCATATCTAGCCACTCACCATATGGCTTAGAATTAGCATATCTTTCCTTAACTTCTTCATCAGTTAAAATACGCTTTTGTAAAGTATCAACAAGCAACATCTTACCAGGCATTAATCTTGATTTCTTGATGATATGTTCATCATCTATATCAAGAACACCAACTTCACTTGCTAAAATTAATCTTCCATCATCAGTTACATAGTATCTAGAAGGTCTTAGACCATTTCTATCAAGTGTTGCCCCCACTACATCACCATCTGAAAAAATCATCGCCGCTGGGCCATCCCATGGTTCCATCATTGTTGCATAATAATGATAAAAATCACGACGATTGAAGTCCATTGCCTGATTATGTTTAAATGGTTCAGGAATCATCAACATCATGGCCAAAGGCAAATCCATACCACTGTAATATAAAAACTCTAGGGTATTATCAACCATCGCTGAATCTGATCCTGAAGTATTAACGATTGGATATATCTTATTTAAATTGTCGTTTAATAAATCGCTAGACATTGTCTCTTCTCTAGCGAACATTCTATCAACATTGCCTCTTATCGTATTTATTTCGCCATTATGGGCAATAAAACGATAAGGATGTGCTCTTTGCCAACTTGGAGTAGTATTGGTTGAGAAACGTGAATGTACAATCGCAATAGCTGTTTGATAATCTTCATCTTGTAAATCCTTATAGAAAGCTCTTAATTGATTTACCAAAAACATGCCCTTGTAAACAATAGTACGAGAAGACAGAGAACAAATATAAGTATCTTCGCTACCTTGTTCAAATTCTCTTCTTGTTATATATAGTAAACGATCAAAATCAATGCCCTTATTAACATCTTTTGGCTTATCAATAAAAACTTGCTCAATATCCGGCATACACTGTCTGGCTTTTTCACCAAGAATCTCACTATTTACAGAAACCTTTCGCCAGCCAAGTACCTTTAGACCATTCTTTTTAGCGATAACTTCAAACATTCTCTTAGCGAAAGTAACAGCTAAATTATTAGAAGGCAAAAAGAACATACCAACGCCATATTCTCTTTCGCCTTTTAAATTAATGCCGACCCTAGCACATTCCTTCAAAAAGAATTTATGTGATATCTGCATTAAGATTCCAACACCATCACCAACTTTACCGCTAGCATCCCTACCAGCTCTATGATCTAGCTTTTCAACAATCTTTAAAGCATCATCTAAAACCTTGTAATCAACATGACCATCAATATTAACGATAGTACCTATACCACATGCATCTTGTTCAATGTTTTCCCATATTCTTTCCATACTATACCCCAGTAAAACAATTACCATTCACTATTGTATTATTTTTTCAATATGAGAATGAAACTAATTTCATTTTTTATGAAAACTTTATTATCTTCTTACATAAATAATTGTTACTTGTCTAAATCTATCTTTTTTAAACACATTTAGATAGGTAATAATTATAGTATCTGTGATGATATAATCGATTTAAATGAAAAATAAGAAAAAGAAAATTAAAGGAAACAAAAATACTATTAAAAAGAAGATAGGCGATATCTATGTTGAATATCCAATAGCTGACCCATGGGCACCGACTAAAAAAGTTATCGGTACATTCCCTGATGACTTTCTGGAGGATAGAAATCAACCATCCTTTAATGACCAAAAAAATAGAGAATTTCAATTAATCAAATAAATCATCCAATGTCACTTCGCTGCCGACTATATTGCTATATTTGTTGTGCTTAAGGCCATAGGTAGTAATCATCGTTAGTTGTAAAGCATATTTTGTAGAAGTGCTTTGCCTAAAAGCTTCAAGCTTATTTCTTAATTTCAAATCATATTCTTTATCAATGACAAATTCATTGTTAGAGAACTTTATTTCACAAATATTTATAACTCTATCTCTTCTTTCAATAAGTAAATCAATTTGCGCTCCCGAAATGCCTAAATCATCATTTTCTTTACAAAACCAAGTAAATTTTTCTGTTAGAACACCCGAAATTCCTAAAGCCTTCTTAATTTGATATATATGATCCTTACATACTTGTTCAAAAGTTAAACCAGCCCAAGCCCTTCTTGAAGGAACATCAAGCGCCTTACTCCAATAATGTTCATCTTTGTCATGATTATCTTTCAAAAAATGAAAATAGAAATTAGAATAGTAGTCACACGATTGATAGATAGTCTCTTTTTTCTTATTGCCATAGAAAGAAGAAGCCTTCACAAAACCCGAATTAATCAAATCATCAAGCAATTTTGTCAATTTGCCATTTGCCGCTATACCTAAGTTTGAAGCTAGTTCGTTCCTTGTATAACCACTTCTTTTACTTGCAAGACATTCCACCAATCGAATATAACAATCACTATTTTTAAATAATGCACGATATAGATGCTCAAACTCATCCCATAGTTCAGCTTTCTTTCTAAAAAATAAATTATCAATATTTTGAACATAAGATAAATTATTATCTAGTAAGCTAAAATAATAAGGTATCCCACCCATAATCATATAACATTCTGCAATATCATAATTAGACCAAGAGAAGCCTAATGAGTTTAAATAATCTCTTGTTTGTCCTAGCGTAAAAGGCTCCAAATAAATCCTGCAGGTTTGTCTATTAAACAAACCACCCTTATTATTTGCGATATTATCAACCATCCACGATGTGGCAGAACCACAAATTATGAAAACTAAATTATCTTTGCTTGTACCGTAATCGTTCCAAAAATATTCAAATGCAGCTAAAAAACCTGATTTATGTGTATCAAGCCAAGGCATCTCATCAATAAAGAAGATATGCTTTTTATTTTTTGATAGTCCATCAATATAATCTCTTAGAAAATTAAAAGCCTCTATCCAATCTTTGGGAATAGGAAATTTGCCCTTACATCTTCTATTTAATTCATCAGAAAAATTACGAAGTTGAACTTCTCTACTTAGGCCATAAGCACCGGTGACTTTAAAATCTAGATTATCCTTAAAAAATTCATTAATAAGATAAGTCTTTCCTACCCTTCTTCTGCCATACACAACAACAAGTTGGGCTGTTGTAGCCTTTAAACATTGTTCTAGCCTAGCGCGCTCTCTATCTCTTCCGATTAATCTATTCATGTCTTTAGTATATCAATTTTTTAATATTAAATAAATTATTACCTGTCTAAATCTATCTTTTTTAGCCACATTTAGACAAGTAATAATCTTGAATTAAATAAATATCTCTTTTAAAAAGGCCTTGAGCAATTCAAGGCCTAATCTTTATCCATTTCGATATTCATTGACGTATTTCGCTACTGTTTTAATAAGTAGTTTGTGGTCAAGAGGCTTTGAAAGATGCTCATTCATACCAGCTTGTTTAGCCTTTAGCTTATCTTCCACAAACGCATTGGCACTCATGGCAATAATTGGAATGTCTTTACTATCTTGTCTATTTAATTCTCTAATAGCTTTAGTTGCCTCATGTCCATCCATAATAGGCATCAAAATATCCATAAAATAACATCAAATTCAAATAAAGCACTATTATTGAATAATTCAACAGCTTCCTTGCCATTTCTTGCCTCAACCACTTTAGCTCCATCATCTTCTAAAAGAAACTTGGTTATTTCCATATTCAAATCATTATCTTCCACTAGTAGAATTTTCATACCCTTGATAGAAAATGATTCATTATTTGTTTCATCTACTTTATCATCAGTATTTTTATCAATCATAAAAGGAAGAACTATATTAAAGGTTGTACCTTCATTTTTAGTGCTTAAAACATTTATAGTGCCGCCCATTTTATCAACAATATTCTTAGCAATTGGCATGCCAAGCCCCGTTCCTTCAAATTTTGTTCTAGCTGAAGTGTTTTCTTGTGAGAATGGTTCAAAAATATGAGGTAAGAACTCTTCACTAATACCAATACCAGTATCAGAACATCTAAACTGTATTTTTACACTATCTTCATCATTACTTATTTCTTTATAAGTAATATGAATTTGGCCATTGTCTTTATTGTACTTTACAGTGTTACTAATAACATTCATAACCAAACGCTTAACATGTGCGCTAGAACCAACAAGCTTATGATGTTTTATATCATACTCTTCAACAATCGTTACATTTCTTTCTTCAGCTTGTCTACTTAAACATTTAACAGCTTCTTTTGTTACTTCAATAAAATCAAAAGGCTCATGTTCAAGAATTAACTCTCCTGATTCTAACTTACTCATATCAAGCACTTCATTAACAAGTTCAAGCAACACCTTAGATGCATTCCTTATCTTATCTCGGCATTCAACTTGCCTATTCAAATCATTTGCATAGCGATCACCAATATCTAACATACCAACAATGCCATTAATAGGTGTACGGATATCATGAGACATTCTAAGAAGGAAATTGGTCTTGGCTTTGTTAGCTCTATCCCTCTTTAGCCTTAATTAGTTCTTTTTGGTAAGCTTCATCTTTTTCTTTTTGTAACTTTTCCTTTGCGAAATGAGCTTCGATAATCGTATCAATATTTTGGAAAGTCACAATCGCATACTTAGAATTGTTTATTCGCTTATAACAAAATTGGTAATTATGAATTGTACCATCAATAAGACGACGATAATTACCACTATATTCATCACTAGTTTTAAGTACCTTGCATACATGTTCAAAACTAGTTGCATCTAAAAGCGATTGCCTATCCAAAGGATAAACTTTATTTTCAATCCACTTTTCAAATAATGGTGAGTAAGGCAAGAAGTTTTCCTTATCATCATTATTGATGTCAAAACCATCTTCATCCTTTAAAACCTTTAGCGTTTCATCATTTAAATTTATCAAATAAACATTTTGATAGTTCTTAGAAAGGACATCAAAACCCGAATAGAAATCATCTTCAGTAAGTATTTCTACTGCAAAAATTACATACTCTAATTTTCCATCCTCATCGCTACTTTCTTTAATAAAATGTAAACGACAAGTTCCAATATTTCTACTATTAAAACGTGTTGAAATATGCTTTTTGCCATTCATTCTTTTATCAAGCGTCTTCAAATTTATAAAGTTCAAAATAGAAGCATAATCACTTGTCTCTACATACTTTTTCATAAACGTAATAGCGCTCTTTTCAAACTCATCAGCTGGCTTATTTGCATAATCAGAAATATTATTCATACTTTTAATCATTGAATAAGTATTCTTTTTTACATCAACACGATTCATTAAATTGTATGCATCTGATAAAGCAGCATAAGCACTATATAAGCCCTCTACACGATTTTTCTTTTTCGTGGAAATTATATTCTCGGTATTTCTAATACCAACTATTATCTTTAATGGTTCATTAGGCTTGGAATTCTTGATAAAAAGAGCGCTATAGTGTATGAATTTTCCCTCATCAATTATTCTAAAATTAATTTCTAGTTTTTCTTTGCCACCATTAAACTTTTTAGCAATTTCATCCGGCATCACCGTACTAAGGAAAATATCTATATCTTCATTACATATTTTTCTTCTAGCATAATCACTAAAAGCCTTTGAGTAACAAAAATTGCCTAAATTCTCATCTTTTTCATTTAAAATAACACCATCTTGTTTTATAACACGACCACTATCTTTTTCTATATCCACAACATAAACATCGTTATAGTCGGAAGAAAGGGCCATAATTATACGGGCTGATTCCTCAATTTTCTTGCCTAAGGTTCTTGGGAATTCTTCATTAGATAATTGTTCCTTATCAGGAATAGAATGATGAATATGTAAAACCTTCCATGTTCCATCGATATAACCATAAAGAATGGTGAATCTAGTATCCATGTTGATGCAAGTAGTACCATTTTCAAACATACCTATAATAACTACCGAACCATAGACCATTACATTATTTTCGTCTATATCATGTTCAATGATGTCAAAATCTTTCCACTCAAAATGGATTTTTTCTCTTTGTGTTTGTTCAAACTGAAAAGATGAATAAAACTCTTCAAGATTCTTATAAAATTCATGCTTACCAGTTCCAATAACACTCATATTCTCATCAAGAAGATTAACAACATCCATATCATTAGAAGATAAAGAATTTAAATAAGAATCTAATATATGCATGGTGAGTTGTTTAAAATCAATCGTTTTATTGTCTTCTTTATGCATAATAAAACCTTCCTATATAAATGATTAATTATTCCAACACCCACTATTATTTTACCTTCTAGAAGCTAAAACAAAAAGTATAATATAGCGAATTTACACAAAAAAGGCAAAACAAAAGTCCATATATAATGGACTTTTGAAAGGTATCCAAATTCCTTAGGGGAATAGACTTTAGGGGATAGTGATGTGCGTGCAA
>CAVFKJ010000025.1:0-14511 GCA_963623125.1 Clostridium sp. CAG:217 | reverse complement strand
GAACTATGATTATCTTTGCCAATTACCCTTTTAACAATTAATTCATCATCAAATTCAATATCTTGTTTATCAAGCTCCTCTTTTAAAGAAATATCATCAATTAAAAACACACCCTCGATAATAGCCTTATCATAACCATTTCTTACTAACGAAGAGTCACTTCTACCTTTAAATAAATATGACAAAGCTGTTACGATAATTGATTTACCAGCTCCTGTTTCACCTGTGAAAACATTAAAACCTTTTTCAAAATCAATTTGAATATCATCAATTATGGCAAAGTTTTTAATTCTCAAACTCTTTAACATTCAATTTTTTCCTTAATAAACTTATAAAAACTCTTTAAATCAAGACCTAAACTTTCTTTGACTCTTAAAACATCACCATGTTTAACATACATATCATCTACTCCAAAGATATATATTGGAGCATTTATTTGATTTTTATTTAAGGTTTCAAGGATTTCATCACCTAGTCCACCTTTCAAGATATCGCATGTATAAACAAAGATTGGCTTATCACAACACGCAAGCAGCATTTCTTCATCAATCGGTTTAATAAAACGGGCATTTATTAAATCTAGAGGCAAGTCATTATCTAAGATATCTTTTTCAATCTTACAGACATCATTACCATAAGTAATGATAGTGGCCTTGCTACTATCATTATTAATAATTTTTTGCCATTTTCCTACACTAATTTCATCTTTTTTAAAATTTTTGTATTCAATAGAACCTCTAGGATATCTAATCGCAAACGGAGAGCCGGTTTTAAAGGCCAAATCCAAGAGATTTTCAATCTCGCAGCTATCTTTACCCTGTGCAATAATCATATTAGGAAGAGGCCTTAAAAAGCTTATATCAAAGATACCTTGATGAGAATCACCATCTTCACCAATAATGCTACTTCTATCAATACCCAAAACTACCGGTAAATTCATACGACAAATATCATGATTCATTTGATCATAACCTCTTTGTAAGAAAGAAGAATAAATGGAAACAAATGGTCTAAGTCCACTTAAAGCTAAGCCTGAAGCGAAAGTTAGGGCATGATCTTCCGCAATGCCACAATCATAGCTTCTATTTGGATACTTAGTAAAAATATCATTTAAACAAGAGCCAGACATCATAGCTGGTGTAATGGTTACAATGTTTGGATCATTATCCATCATATTTAAAATATGGTCGGATACTACACGTGAATAAGCTTTATAACCATCAGGAACACGTGATAGCATATTGCCGGTTTTTACATCAAACTTACCAACACCATGCCACTTGCCTGATTTATCTTCTTCCGCAAAACTATAGCCCTTACCTTTTTTAGTTACCACATGGACAACAACCGGTCCATCTTTTGACTTAGCTGCATTAAACGCGTGAATTAAATCAGTAATATTATGGCCATCAACCGGCCCCAAGTAATCAACATTAAAACCTTCAAAGATACCTGAATCAATCACTTTATCTTTGATCGAATTCTTAAACTTCTTAATCGCATCAACAATTAAATTACCATTCTTTTTACCACTTAGGTAGTCTTTAACATTTCCCTTTAAAGAAATATATTCTGAATTATTACGCAAGTTGGCAAAGCCCTTTGATAAAGCACCAACATTTTTAGAAATAGACATATTATTATCATTGAAAATAATGATAACTCTTGTTTTAAGTTCTCCTAAATGATTTAAAGCTTCTAAAGATAATCCTGATTGTAAGGCTCCATCACCTACTACTGGCACAACATAATAGTCTTCTTTTTTTATATCTCTAGCCACCGCCATACCTAAAGCAGTAGATAAAGCTGTAGAAGAATGTCCAGCTTCAAAACAATCGTACTTGCTTTCATCTCTTCTTTGAAAACCACTTAAGCCATTAAATTGGCGTAAAGTCTTAAAATCCTTAGCTCTACCAGTTAAGATTTTATGAACATAAGATTGGTGTCCCACATCAAATAAGAATTTATCTTTTAAGGGGTCAAAACAATAATGCATGGCAATTGTAAGTTCTACAACGCCAAGATTACTTGATAAATGACCACCTGTTTTTGATACCGAATCAATAAGAAAAGCACGAATATTATCCGCTAATTCATCTAATTGTTTCTTATTTAAAGTCTTTACAAAAGTTGAATCTTGAATTTCTCTAACATCCATCATCTATTTTTCATTCTATCGACTATTTCTATTATATAACGAGTATCAAATTTCGCACCCTTTAAATAAGCATATAAGTCGTCGAATAGATAATCAATATAGTCTTTAAGTTCATCCACACTCTTAAAACTAAGAGCTGTTAGTTTATCATTACGTACATCAGAAGCTGACTTACCAAGTTCTTTTTCTGATTTGATAATATCGAATAAATCATCTTGATTTTGAAAAACCACACCCAGTTTACTACCAAGCGTTTCAAAATAAGTGTAATCATCACTTCTTGCAAGATACATGGCCGCTAAACAAGCAAATTTAAATAAACCACTAGTTTTATTATCTTGAATTTCAAACAATAATTTATCATAAATATCTTTATTAGTACTTGTAACATCTAATAATTGGCCATAAATCATGCCATACAACCCCGCATATCTAGCGAGGGCACTAATTAAATTAACTTTAATATCATTTGCGATATCCCCATCACTTAAACAAGAAAAACTATGTGTAAGTAAAGCATCACCTGTTAATATCGCAATATCTTCGCCAAACTTTTTATGGCAAGATAATTTCCCTCTTCGATAATCATCATTATCCATACCTGGTAAATCATCATGAATTAAAGAATAGGTTTGAATATATTCAAGAGCGCATGCACAAGGATAAGCGCATTCTTCATTTAAACCAAATCCCTTAACAATCGCAAACATGATGTTTGGTCTAAATCTTTTGCCGCCCTCAAGACAATATTTCATAGCCTCTTTAATTTTATTGTCATAAAAACAATCTAAACTATTAAATAAATATTCTTCAAAATTATGCATCTTTCTTATCACCACTTATTTCTTCAATTTGTTTCTCGTAACTAGTAAGCTGTTTCTTGAGTTCACTAGATAGTTTTAAACCCTCTTCATATAATTTAATACTACTATCTAAATCCGTATTTTCATCATCAAGCTTATCTACAATCTCTTTAAGCTTATTCATTTTATCCTCAAATTTTTCCTTAGCCATATTACTCCTTAACAACAGTATCTATATAACCATCGCTTAATCTTACTTTTAGTTTATCATCATTCTTAAGATCTTTTTTGCTTCTAATTAAAACATCATCTTTATAAACTATTGAATAACCTCTTTTTAAGGTATTATCAATCGAATAAGACTTTAATAATAAACATAAATTATTAACTTCTTTATTCTTGTCTTTAAGCTTGATATCTAATTTATTTTCAATATTATTTAAATAGATATCAATAGTATTGTTTATATTATTAATTTTATGTGAATAATTAACTAGACATAAATCGTAATAATCTAGTTTTAACTTGGTTTTATCAATAATCAAATCAGGATTAATTAAATACTTATTGTTACAATATTTATCAAGTTTATCCTTATAATCATTTAATTTATTATTGATAGATTCTTTTAAATAAATTTCATTATCCTTTATTTCTTTTAATACATCATTAATTGAAGGTGTTATATATTCAACACAAGCTGTAGGTGTTGGGGCCCTTAAATCAGCCACATAGTCTACTAAAGTAAAATCTTGTTGATGTCCTATGCCGCATACAATAAAAGTATTTAAGTTATAGATAGTTTTAACTAGATTTTCATCATTGAAACAAAATAAATCTTCAAAAGAACCACCACCTCTAGCTAAGATAATCATTTCATAATCTTTCTTATCTACTTCAAGAAGTTTGCTCATGATATCTTTAGGTGCCTCAATCCCTTGGACAAGACAAGGATAAAAGTCCACATTACAAATAGGCCATCTTTTCTTAAATTGAATTTTAATATCTGACATAGCAGCACTATTATCACCTACTAGTACCGCAATATTTTCAGGATATTTAACCGGAATAGCTTTTTTATGGCTATCATCAAAATAGCCTTCATTGAATAATTTATTCTTTAACTCTTCATATCTTTGATATAAATCGCCAACACCATCTAGATTCATGCTATTAACATAGATTTGTAGTTGGCCAGATACTTCAAACAAAGATACATTACCCGAAATAATTACTTTATCACCATTTTTAGGATTAAACTTTAAAGAAATGGCTTTAGATTTAAACATGACACAACTAATTTGGGCCTTATCATCTTTTAAAGTGAAATATAAATGTCCAGAACTGTGATGATGAAAATTAGATAGTTCGCCACTTACCTTAACATTGTTTAAATTGGCATCACTATCTAATTTATTTTTAAGATATAAAACAAGTGTACTAACACTTATTTTGTTCATAGATTATCTAATACTCCATTGATATATTTATATGAGTCTTCATCAGAATATTCTTTAGCAATTCTAATTGCCTCATCAATAACTACGCTCTTATCATTTAGTTTGGTTTTATATTCGCTTGTTGCCACCAACAAGATAGCACGATCAATACAGTTTAAACGGTCAAAACTCCAATGGTTTAAATGCGCATTAATTGTTTCAATGTATTCTTCTTCATGATCTAATAAGTCACTTTCAATGTTTCTTACAAAATCATCTATTTCATCAATTGTGTCAATGACACAAACTTTTAAATCTTTCTTTAATAACAAATGCTGATAGACAGCTGTAACCATTTTTATACGATATTCATGTCGATTCATAAAAATTATTATACACCAAAGGCGTATAATTAATAGGTGCAAAATAAAAGTTTTAGTAAAAGATTTTATGGACATTTACATACGATAAATTCTCATAGAAGACTTGTAAGAAAGTTATGTTTTAAAAGTGGCTTATATAAACAAGGCTTAATTCACGATTTGAGTAAATATTCCTTTGTCGAATTCTTTTCCGGTGTTAAATATTATCAAGGCTATAGATCACCAATTGATGCCGAAAAAGAAGATAAAGGATATTCTTTAGGATGGCTCCATCATAAAGGAAGAAACAAACATCATTTTGAATATTGGATGGAAAAAGATTATAACAATATCGCTTTTAAATGTTTAGATATGCCACTTAATTTTCTATTAGAAGCCGCATGTGATAAGATTGCTGCTAGTAAGATATATATGAAAGATAAATATGTTGATTCTAGTGCTTTTGATTATCTAGAAAATGGTAAGGATAAAATCTTTATGGGTGAAAATAATTATCGTCGACATAAAATATTACTTGAATATTTAAAAGAAAATGGCGAAGAAAAAACTCTTGCCTATTACAAGAGTTTATATAAGAAATGGAAAAAAGATCATAGCTTTAATATCTAGTTTTCACTAGTATTAACGCTTAAATTAACTTTATAAGGTAACCTTTCATATTTTACATCAGCCATATCTAGCATCTTTTTAGAAACAACATTATTATCCGTTCCATCATACTTATCTGATTCATAATATATTTTCTTTATACCAGCTTGAATAATAGCTTTAGCACATTCATTACAAGGAAATAAAGAAACATATAAAATTGTATCTTTTAAAGTTCTAGGTGAATTTAAAATCGCATTAAGTTCAGCATGCACCACATATGCATACTTTGTTTTCTTAAAGTCGCCTTCCCTACTCCAAGGCATCTTATCATCATCACAACCCCTAGGCATGCCATTATAACCAATAGATACAACCTTTTTGTCTTCATCAACAATACAAGCACCTACTTGTGTATTTGGATCCTTGCTTCTAAGAGCACTTAAATGAGCTAAGCCCATAAAGTATTCATCCCAAGATATAATCATTTACTACCTCCTCGATAAATATCACGTAATGCGTTTGAAATATTAGTGGCATGATTTTTAAAACCAAGATGATTATAAACACTAATCATTTCAATATCTGTTTGACCATAATAGGGTCTTAAATTATTACTTGTAACATATTTAAAGCCCGTGGCCAAAAGTAATAGTACCGTTAAAATAATCACATGTTTATTTAAATCTTCATACTTATATATGTAATAAAACATTATTCCAGCCATCAAGCCACCTAAATGACACTTCCAAGAAACACCAGGCATAAAATTAAGCATGATGTTAATTAGGATAGTTGGAATAAAGGTTCTAACATTAATAAATCCTTCAGAAACATAATAGAAGACAAAATAAGTAAACAAGGTATAGATGCCACCTGAAAGTCCAAGAAGTAAGCCGTTGCCACTTAAGGCTCCATTTAGTAATGAACCAAACAAGATACCACACATAAGCATAACGATATATTTTGCTTTTCCAAGTAGTCTTTCAACAATCTTGCTCACTGAATAAAAGGCCATTAAATTACATAAAAGATGTAACAGTGAAACATGAACAAAAGCATATGTTATTAAACGATAAAATTCATGAAGTCCTAAAGTAAATATCTTATAATCAGCTCCAAGCAATATGGCACTAGCACTTTTTGAATAGTTCCTTGAAAAAAATAAAGTTAAAAAATAAATCAAGATACAGATACCCATTATCAAAAAAGTAAGTGGACACTTTTCATCTTGCATCTTCTTAATTAAAGGACGCTTTCTAGCTTTTTCCCTAATTCTTTTAACCGCATTATTGATATCTAAGATGTTCTTTCTAATTTCATCTTCTTGGTTATCACTATCATGAATTACTTCATAGATACCACTATAAATATCATCTAGTTTAACTCCACTATGATAGTTTGTATTCAATACCGCAACATCAAAAGGAAATTCTTCATCAACCTCATCATTATTGATATGCACATCCAACAGTTTTATATCTTTAAGTGCAAATTGCTTGGCAATAATACTTCTAAATTGTTCAATTCTTTCCTTATCTTCAGTAAGTAAGTAGCAAGGAGAACTACTTATACGAATCATTTGATATTCTTTATTCTCGCTTGTAGCAATAAAAACTTCATCTGGTCTAGTTAGGCCCTTAATATTGAAAGAAATATAATTATATTTACTGATGAAAAAATTCATCAATTGAAATATCTTATAAGCTTCCTTCATATTTTCCACCATTTTCCTTAATATATTCTTTCATATATTCAGGCATAGCCGTCTTAAATTCAACCCTTTCTTTAGTAATAGGATGAATAAAACTTAGATAATAAGCGTGTAAATACTGCCCGCTTACATCTATCGTCTTGCCGCCATATTTACCATCATTTAATACTGGATGGTGAATAAAAGCCATATGAACTCTTATTTGATGGGTTCTACCAGTTAATAGTTTTACATCAAGTAAAGTTGAATCACTATATCTTTCTAGTACTCTAAACTCTGTGATAGCTTCTTTAGCATTTTTATCGGTAACCGCCATCTTTTGACGATCCTTTTCACTACGACCGATTGGCGCATTAATCTCTCCTTCATTATTTTCAATGGTGCCTTTTACAATGGCATAATATTTTCTAAAACAAGTCTTATCTTTTAATTGCTCACTTAAAAAATTATGGGCATTATTGTTTTTAGCAATAACTAGTAAGCCACTAGTATCTTTATCTATACGATGAACGATGCCTGGCCTTAAATAACCACCAACATCCGATAAAGACTTACAATGATAAAGTAAAGCATTAACCAAAGTATTATCATAATTACCAGGAGCAGGATGCACCACTAAACCTTTTTGTTTATTTACAACAATGATGTCATCATCTTCATAAACAATATCAATTGGAATATTATTTGGTTTAATATCGGTTAAAACAACTTCTTCATATTCATATTCAACATCATCATTTAATTTAGTTTTATATGAATTAGAAGTACTCTTTCCATTAACCAATACTTTTCCTTCTTTAATAAGCTTTTGAATAGTAGAACGTGATAGATCACTATTTTCCGCAATATAGCTGTCTAATCTTAGATTAGTATTAAATTCATCTACTTTTAAATTACCCTTTGGCATGTTTTTCCTCCAAAATAAGACATATTATATATAAAATTACCCCAATTGTTAAGAAAGTATCAGCTAAGTTAAAGACTGGAAAATACCAACCAAAAATATTGAAACTTAAAAAATCTACAACATAAGTATTAATGATGCGATCAATAAAGTTACCAATAGTGCCACCAATCATTAAAAGTAATGCAGCTTTAGATAAATTATCCTTAGCCTTATACAAAAGATAAGAAAATAGCACTAAACATACTGGCGTTATAACCAGAAAAGTGGTCCTGGCATTTTGCATAATTGAAAAGCCAGCACCAAAATTCTGAACGTAGTTTAGCCAAAAGAAGTTCTCGATTACTGTCTTAGACTCGCCAAGACTCAAATAAGAAGTAATCACATACTTTGAATATTGATCAACACTAACTAGAACTACAATAATAAATAAATAAGTTAAATAAGAAAGCTTATTTGTTTTCATCAATATATTCTTGAACAGCTCCCTCTAAAAGTGTAAATGGAAGTGGACCATTTTTAAGGATTGTATCGCTATAAGTTACATAGTCAAATTTATCGCCCAATTCCTTCTTAGCATTCTCTCTAATTGTGTATTGTTTAATAAAACCAACACCATATCTACAGAATACCGTAGGCATTGAAATAACAGCCTTATAAACTGGCTCAGCATTAGATTCCGAAAGATTCATTTCCTTCATCAAATCTTTAACTGCATCTATATCATAGCCCATATAGTTAACCGCAATATCAACAATAGAATAGATGACATGTGTATTTAAAGTAACAGACTCTAATTTTGCACATTTTACCATTTCAGCATCTGGATAATTTAGTAATTCTAAAGCATCATTACTTGCAAGATCAGCATAGCCTTCAGTATAACCAATAAAGCTTTGTGTACTTCTAAACTTATGTGGATTAGTTTCTTGGAAACAATAATGTTGGTACAAATGTCCAGGAAAGCCTTCATGAGCCAAAATTTCATAGGCAGCAATACCACTCATTGATGAAGACATATTAGCATTTAATCTAATAACGTTTTGATTTGGATCATCAATTGGAGCGTTCATATAATAGCCAGCAGTACTAGAACCTAAAGTGGTAAGTTCAGATACTTGGTAATCAACATCAATCTTCTTATATCTTTCACTTGTATTATTTCTTAAATATTCAAGCATGCCCTTGCCATCTAAATTAAGTGGTTCGCTTTCCATATTACCAATCCAAGTTTGATAATCAGTATACAAGTTATTATTTTCATTATATGCATCAAAGAAATCATTAACTACATCAGCGTAATAATTAAATAACGTTGTAAAGTTATCTTCGATATTACCATTAGTTGAAGTATTTACAATAAACATATATTCAGCATAGTTTTTATCAATGTTGCATAATTGTAATGATGCATCATCACCCTTACCATATAAAGTTTGAACATATTCATATAAAGTATTAAACGCATCAGCTACATCGTATTTAATAATACTAGCTATTTCATCATGTCTATCTTGATATTCACTATTACCTTCAAAAGCTTCAATTAGACTTTGGCCATCATTATCAATTACTGATTTAATATAAGTAACCTCACTATCAAGCATTGTATCAGTATGATATAGTCCGTTTTCTGATTGTTTCTTAGAATATTCAATAACTTGATTAATAAAATCAGGAACTTCTTTTAATAAAGTAACATAATCATCAACTGATTCTTCATCATAGAACTTAAATTCCATTAAGTTAGTGATAATACCCTCTGAAGTACTACTAGTATCAGAGAAAGGTAAACTATATTGATAAAAATATTGTCCTGTTAAAGCTTCTAATAAAGAATATCTTAATACATCATAATCATATTCTTGAGCGTAAGATAAACTATCATAATCAAAAGAAACTAAAGTGTTATATTGTTTAACTAGGCTTGCAATCTCATCAGTATCAAGCTCATAGCTAACTTTACCCCAAGTAACTTCAGGCTTAGTAAGGCCCATTGCCTTATAATCTTTAACTTCAGTATGCATGAAAAGATAGCTTTCAGATACAGTATCGTTAAAAACAGTATCTAAGAATGCATCAAATTCTTGATTATCGTCAGTCTTAGTCTTGTCCTTGTCTTTAGCCTTGAATTCTTTAAGCAAATTTAAATAATATTCAGCATTTTCATTAGAACCATCAGTTGGTAAAGTCTCAACCGTTTTTTCTTCATCAGTTTTGTCAACCACTTTATCATCAACCGATTTTCCACAGCCACAAAGTAGTAACAAAGCTAATAAAATCGTTAAAAGTTTTTTCATTAGTTTTTCTCACTTTCTAAAAATTTTTGTAAAGCTAAAGCGATTTGATCTGGACAAGAAGTATTCTTCATTCCACATTTAACGCCCTTAATCTTTTCAACTACATCATTAATGTTCATGCCAACAAGAAGTTGGGAAATGCCTTGCAAGTTACCAGAACAGCCACCTACTACATCAAGTTTTTGAATAATATCATCTTTGATATCAAACACAAACTCTCTAGAACATACGCCACTTGGTTTATATCTATATTCCATATTTAAACCTCTTTCTTCTCCCTTAAACTCAATTATTATACTATAATAATTAGGTATTTAGAAATGAGGTAACAAATGAGTAAAGTAAGAACAAGATTTGCGCCATCTCCTACAGGCTATATGCATATCGGCAATCTAAGAACTGCCCTTTATGCTTACTTAGTAGCTAAAAAAGATGATGGTGATTTTATCTTAAGAATTGAAGATACAGACCAAAATAGACAAGTAGAGGGTGCCACAGATATTATTTATCAAACACTTAAAACTTGTGGTCTAAAACATGATGAAGGACCAGATGTTGGCGGAAACTATGGACCCTATGTTCAATCAGATAGAATGAAGCAAGGTCTATATAAAGAATATGCTATGAAACTTGTTGAAAGTGGTCACGCCCATATTTGTTTCTGTAAAGAAGAGGATATTGAGATTCAAAAACAAATCGCTAATGCCAAGGGTGAATCTTTCTTATATAGAGATCCATGCAAGCAACTAAATAAAGAGGAAATTCAAAAAAGAATTGACGCTGGTGAAGAATATGTAATTAGACAAACTATCCCACAAGAGGGTACCACAACTTTTGATGATGAAGTTTATGGTTCTATTACCGTAAATAATGCCGATCTTGATGAAATGATTCTATTAAAATCAGATGGCTACCCTACTTATAACTTCGCCAATGTAGTAGATGATCATTTAATGGAAATAACCGATGTTGTTAGAGGCAATGAATATCTATCAAGCACACCAAAGTATAACCTTCTTTATGAAGCATTTGGTTGGGAAAAGCCTAGATATATTCATTGTCCACCAGTTATGAAAAATGAACATGAAAAATTATCTAAGCGTAATGGTGATGCTTCTTTCCAAGACTTAGTAGCTAAAGGCTATCTTCCAGAAGCAATTCTAAACTATATCGCTTTGCTTGGCTGGGCACCTAGTGAAGAAAGAGAAATCTATTCATTAGATGAATTATGTAAAGCCTTTGATGTAAAGAGAATTGGTACAAGTGGTGCCATATTTGACATTGAAAAGCTTAAGTGGATGAATGGTGTTTATCTTAGAAATATGGATAATGATAAATACTATGAACTTGTTAAGCCAATGATTGAAAAAAATGTTGATCCAAAATACGACTATAAAGCAATAGCTGCAGCCTTAAAAGATAGAGTAATGTTACTAACGGAAGTTGAAGGAATGGTTGATTTCTTCAATGAAGTAAAAGATTATGATAATACTTTATATGTAAATAAAAAAGCCAAAACTAATGAAGAAGTTGCCAAGAAGTCATTGGAACTTGCTTTACCAGCTTTAGAAGCAGTTGAAACATTTGATAACGATCATATCTTTGAAGCTTTAGCTAAAGTAGCTACAGAGAATACCCTTAAAAATATTACAATCATGTACCCTATTCAAGTGGCTTTATCTGGTAAAGATAAGACACCTGGTGGTGCTACAATGATTGGCCAAATCCTAGGCAAGGAAGAAACAATTAATAGAATTAAAAAAGCTATTGAAAAATTAGCATAATTAAAGGAAGCGCGAGCTTCCTTTTCTAATCTTGTTTTCTTAAATAAGCAATGATTTGACCAATTAATATAATTAATACCAACGCCAATAATTAAACAAGTTATAAAACTATTACCATTTATCCCTGAAGAATCCGCATAAATAACGAAACTAGAAAATAGTGGCATCAGCATCAACAGCATTATTAATCACGAATTGCATAATTTCTCTTCATTTTAGTAACTATCTCATACAAATCAAGCAAAGCATTGATAACAAAGATAATTAAGATGATAATAACATTATTTATATAAGTTCTCACTTTATAATAGTGTTATAACAAAACAAAGAACTATAAGTATTCTATTCCCTCTATCAACAGAATAGTTTTACAATAATTGGTTCCTTAGTAATGATACTTCCATCTTTCACTTCAACGTTGCCGCCTAATAAGTTTTCATATGAACCATTATTTAAAGGTATATTAATAAATTCAACTTCTTTATCATCTAACGGGAATAGTCCCAGTTCTTTATAACCATCTAAGTAGTAGTTAGTTACTTTTAAGCCAAATTCTTTGTCTTGAGAAAAAGAAGATTGAATAAGATTGATATTAATATATCTTTTCTTTAGTTCAACATTTTTCATATAGAAATCAAAATATTCTTTATCGAAATTCTTAAACAAGACAGTATCCTTGTCAAATAAAGATGGTTTATGAGTTTCTTTACTTTCTTCACCAGAATAAACAAACACAGGTCCTCTTGTAAAGAATGAATAGGCTAATAAAGACTTATGGAATGCTTCATTGCCTTTATAGCCACAAATTCTAGGTCTATCGTGATTTTCAATTGCTCTAACTATTAAACCATCTTGTCTTATAGAACATTGTTCCATTTCAAGTGTCGCCTTATAAATATTAAGATTTTCTAAAGTTCGATCATTTAAAAATTCGCTAAAAAAATGCCAATTGGCATAATGGTACGCCATATCAAAGCCACCTTCAAAAAGTTCATCATTACTTAAAACTTCTCTTCCTGTTTTTCTGGCATCTAATAAGAAATCACCATCGACCGCCTCAGCTAACATAATGGTATCTCTAGATAGATTTTCTTTAACTTTTTGATAAAAAGAAACTGGTAAAAATGAGGCTACATCAAATCTAAAACCATCAACTCCCCACGACTTATATAATTTAAGAACTGAAACTAGATATCTTTGTGTATCTTCTCTACTTAAATCTAAATCATAGACATCCGACCAATCACCAACTCTATTGCCCAATTTATTATTTGCATCATGGTAATAAAATTCTTCATGTTTAGCTATTAGCACCGAATCTCTACTGGTATGATTAAATACAACATCCATAATAATTTTCATACCTAATTTATGTGTTTTATTAATAAGCGATTTAAAGTCATCTAGACCACCATATTCTGGATTTATAGCTTCATAATCTTTTATAGCATAAGGAGAACCTAAAGTTCCCTTTCTTCCCTTTTCACCAATTGGTGAAACAGGCATTACATATAATATATCGCAACCTTTATTTTTAATTTCTTCCAACTTATTTTCTAAAGCTTTAAATGTCCCCTCTTTGGTCTCATTTCTAACAAATACTTGATAAATAACTGATTTTAATAATTCTTTCTTCATAAAGTTCCTCCAACTTCTTCCTTTATCGAATTAAGCATATTTTTATAACTTTTATATTTGACATCAATATTTCTTTGACATTTTTTAAAAAGTGTAAGTAAATCTAAAATATCATCATATTTTTGTGCCTTATATAAAGCTTTTATATATTCTTCTTTTTCAACATCTTCAATATAAAACAAATCTAAATTTGCTTCAATGCATTGTTTCAAAATTATAAATCTACCAAGTAAACCATTCACATCACAAAATAGATGAATATATTCAAATTGGTAATGAAATTTAGTGATATCTTCAATATTTGGTTTTATTATTCTGTTATAATCAGTTAATAAATTTAAAAGTGGATCATTAACCATAACTGATTGTACTGATTTTAGATTAAAACCATTTAATTCTTCATCAATAGAACCTTTTTTAAGCTCTTTATAGAAAGAGAATAACATATCTACATTCAGTTCTTTATCTAAAGATTTAATTAACATATCAAATACTTTTGAAGAATTTTTACTTACTATAACATCATTAAAAAGATGTTCACCATATACTTTCTTTTCAAATAATAGTTTATCTAAATCGGTCTTACTAAAAGAGCTTCCTTCTAAGTAATTTGAATGAAATAAAAAATCAATCTTTAAGTCATCATATAAAGAATTTGATATGCAAGAAATTAATTTCATTTCTTTAGAGCTTATTTTCATCGACCTCATTATACAAAAAAAGAAGCTTTCGCTTCTTATATTTTTAATGGTGATCGATACGGGATTTGAACCCGTGAATGTCGCCTTGAGAGGGCGATG
>CAVFKJ010000024.1:0-6124 GCA_963623125.1 Clostridium sp. CAG:217 | reverse complement strand
TCAAGCCTTACAATTAGCCGTATAATAAACTGTTCAAATAATTGGGTTCACTACAATGCCCAAGTTTTTATATTGTTTATTTACTGTTTGTATTACTTACTTTATATACACAAGCTTTTTTAGATTCAGACCAAGTCCAATCCTTAGACTTCATATATTCCTCACAAGTAACAGCCTTATTGCTAGAATTATCTAAAGCGTCCTCTGGGACGTAAGCATATTTTGCCTTGACCTTAATCTTTAAAGTAATCTTGTTATTAAAATTATCAGCCTTAATATAGTCTGGCTTAGAAACAACGCCTTCGATAACTAATTCTTGTTCGCCATAATTATTTGGGTCAAAAGAAGTAGTGAATTCTTTATTCCACGTTATATCTAAGGCATCTTCATAGTCATCATCTAAAGTAACAAATAATTTGCTAGGAAGGTTATAGTTATCAACAATTGTATAGCCCTCGTCTTTTCCATACTCTACCTTATTTAAGGTTAGGGCTTGTTCATAAGAAAGTTCAGGATAAGATAAATCCTTGATACCACTTAAGGTAAAACTAATTTCATTATCAAACGCTTCAGATGTTGTAGGCAATAAGATATCTACATAGCCTTCATTTTTACCACCAATAGATGAATTTATGCCAATAGCACTAGCAGTACTATCTTTAATATCTATATCGCCCATAAAGAAGTATTCTAAGGTGCCAAACTCACCCTTTAACATCAATTCATATTGAGTATTACTTAAAACAATAGAATCAGAATCAATCTTTTCACCACCTACACTCCAAGTCTTAGTAGTAAAGAAATTAGTTAAATCGACTTTTGTTTTATCATCAATTAAAAATCCCCAAATCTTACCAATTGATGGTAGCTTTTCACCAACTGTTAAATCATCCATTTCAATATCTAATTTTGTAATAACTGGCGTATAAGTGGCACTTACAGATATGTCTTTATCTAAACCTCTAATATCGTATATATATCGATCTATACTATCTTCAGTTAAATATACATCTACTACATTAGTATTATTGTTTCTATTAAAGCCATTTAATGAATATCCATCAATAATTGGAATAGCGAAATAGAAAGAACTACCACTTGTATAAGCTAAAGTCTCGGTCTTACTTGGCGTGCCATCAGTATAGTTGATAGTTAAAGTAATAGTCTTATCATTAGACTCAGTACTTGTATTATCAATTGTATAAGGAATATATTGATGTGCACTTTCCTCATCATCAAGCTTGCTATATACTTCTAAAATATAAGCTTCTTCTTTATTAGAAGTAGCACTTAGTGTAACATCATTACTTTCTCCACCCCTAATAAATGTCCAATCTTCAGTATACAAGTTGTAACAAATAGCAGGTCTAGTTTTTTCATCGATAGAAACAACACTTAGTTTAATATTAAGTTTTAATACTCCATCAACTAATACAACATTTTCCCCATCAATATCATCTTTATCAAAATAAGATTTATTGGTTGAAACACTTGGCGCGCTTAATTCTATATAACCATCATCTGAGTTATTAAAAACAGCCTCATTTGTTTGACCATTATCATCACTATATGCTTCTACATCATTAGAATCAATGTTTGCTTGTGCAACTTCTTGATTTTCTTTATCACTATTGTCATCATTTGAAGTAGTTAATAATGGTTCATCTACACTAGTTAATGCCAATTGATTATTATCTTCATTTTGAGTATTAGTCTTTTTAACATTAATAATAAACTTAACATTTTTAGCATTCTCACCAAGTGTTACTTTATCAAGCAAGCCTGTTGAAATAGTAGCTTCTCTTGAGTATGTATATCCATTTTCAAGATAAACAACCTTGCCATCTTTTAATAAACCAGCATCTTCAAATAACTTAGTTAAATAAGAATCGCTTGTATAACGAATACCAATCTTACTTGAACCGGTATATGCCGTAGTGCCATCGTCCACATATCCCTTAATATTGTTTTTTGCGTCCTTTATGGCATCTAGCAAGTCTTTTGTGCTTGCACCCTCATTAATCTCTACCTTTACATCATCAAGTTTAGTAATAACCGTTTTAGGGCTTGTAACTAGAATATAATAACTAACAGTATTGCTTGCTAAAATGACATCATCTTGTTCGATTACCGGAATAGTAAGAGTAACTAGTTTACTATCACTCTTTGGTTGAGCTAATTTATTATCAGAATCAAATGTACCTTCAGGGAAAGTGATTTTATCTTTATCTAGCTTAAATTCCTTAGTGACATTGCCACTTTTTGCATTAATATATGTAACAACATCAGGTATAGTCTTTAATACATCATCTTTAGAAGTTCCTACTTCTAACATAGTACTTAAGCCAGTATTTACTAGCTTATATGTGCCAACAGCACTATTGATATCAAAGCCTTGAATACTTAAAGTACCATTACTATCAACACTTGCACTACTTGCATAATTAGTTTCTTCACCAACTAAAGTATTATAAGTTACTTTAACATTTTTAATACCAATAGAAGTAGAGAAAACCAGGTACTTAGAACCATCTTTATTAACACTTGTCTTAAAGTGATAAGTTTTATTAGCTTCCGCCTTAGTTACAACATTGCCATCCTTATCATACCAAGTTAAATCAATTGTACTAGCATGGCCTACATTATTAATAGTCCAAGTTAATTTACCTTGGCTAGCAAGATTTTCCCCAACTACTGGACTATCTACTGTTATAGCCACATTATCGGTTCCAGCTGTATTGTAGTTAGCAATCAAGTTCACATCATAAGAAGGCATCTTGAAAGTAAGATTCGTACTCTTCTTTTGTTCATCTGTTAATTCAAAATTTTCACATGTCCAAGAAGTAAACACACCATCTACATTATCACCACTTACCGTAACCTCTTGGTCATAGTCATACTTACCAACTTCCTTGCCATTGATTGTTACCGTATATTTAGTAGCGTTCTTTCTTTGCCAAATTTCTTTATCCTTGGATTCAAAGCCGATATGAAAAGATGAGCCAAGATCCAAGAAGAAGGTTTGCCCAAAGTCATAACTAGAAACACCTTTTACACATTTCTTATCATCAGATTGACCTGTTCTAATGCCAACTAATGAACTAGAATCTAAATTATTCGCAATTAAATAAGCACTAGAGCCACCTAAGAAAACATCATCATTTGAATAACCATAGTGACCAGGACGATAATTACTACCACCTTCCATATCAGGATTCCACCATTGTACCAAATTGGCATTCATACGATAGTTATTTTTAATAGTTACCTTGCCAGATAAAGTAAGATCATAGCCACTAGCACAATAAACGCCGCCACCCTCATCATTATTATTAAGCGCAAACGATTGATTACACTTATTGCCAGTAATAGTAACATTCTTCAGTGTATTTTTACCATTTGTATAAATACCGCCACCACTATAACTAGCCTCATTATCTATAATCGTACAATCCTCAACAAGAATATTATTTTGATCAAGATATAAGGCACCACCATAATTAGTAGCCTCATTGTTTTTAATAGTTAAACCTCTTATAACACCATTATTTGAACCAAAAGTTCTTGAACAAACATAAATAGCACCACCATTTCTACCAACATTGTTACTAATTACACCTGTTTTGTCCTTTGATTCAATTGAAAACCAAGAATAATTAAAATAAACAGCACCACCATGAGAAGGCGAAACATCATTATTAGTTATTCTAGAATTAGACTCCATATAAATATGGGTGCCATCAGCATCCGAATAAATACCGCCACCTTCAGCATCATTATTCTCTATTGAAGCACCATTTTCCATATAGATATAACAATTTTGGCCATTGACATAGATACCACCACCATACTTCGCCTTATTACCAGCAACCGCAACATGATCTAAATGAAGCTTGCTACCCTTCTTCATATAAATACCGCCACCTTCATCAGCACGGCCTTCATACACTAAACCACCACTAGTGATATTCAAGGTACGATGAGTATAGTTTGAATGAATATTAAAATGTGTATCTGGAGCTTTACTGCCAATCAAATACAATTCAGAATTTGGATGCATTACAATTACTTGTCCACTACTTGGAAAATTCGCACGAGTGTAAGGTCTACTTATAGTATGACCATTCATCTCAATTCTAAGCGTCTTGCCTTCCGTAACATTCATCGGTGAATTAAACACCCAATCGCTTGTCATAACAATAGTAATATTATTATTCATACTAGCATTAACCGCATCGGTAACTGTACGATAATAAGTTCTTACATTATCCTTTTCAGAATAAGCAACCGAATTACTCTCATTAGCTTCTTGTCCATATATACCAACAGGTAACACAGTAATACAAAGAAGCGTTAATACTATTATCTTTATGGAATTTATAAAACTAAACTTTTTCATGATGGCCTCCCTTTTAACAGCTTTATTATGAACTACTCCTATGCTAAAGCATAAGGAGTTTCCTGCTCGATAATTCTAACGAATTAAGCATAAACAGGCTAGCCCCGCAGTCCCTGCGGTTTTGTTTTTTAAATTAAACCAAGTTCTTTAAGACCATTTAGTCTTATATTCTCAGCAGCATTTATGTCTCTATTTAGATGTGCACCACAATCAGGACAAGTCCAATCTCTTGTATTTAGGTTTTCATATAAGGTAGTGCCAAATACTTCTTTATGTATTGTCCCACACTTAGAACACATCTTAGTAGAAATAGACCACTTATCTATTTTATAGAAGACTTTGCCTCTATCTTTTAGTTTATATTCTAATAATAGTCTAAAGGTACCAAAACCATTATCATTAGTTGATTTACCTAAATTTAAGGTTTGAGCTGTTCCCTTTAGATTTATATCTTCTAGAAAGATGTAATCATATTCATTAGCTAATTTATAAGATAACTTATGTAGATAATCTTTACGAGAATTGGCTATCTTCTCGTTAATATTAGCTATCTTAAGTAATTGTTTTTGAATATTTTTACACTCTTTAAGTGGTCTTATATAAATTGGATATCTTTTATCACCAATAACTTTATATCCTTTAATATTGGTGTTGATCATTCTAGATAAAGCTTTATTAGCTTTAGCTAGTTTATCTTCATATAATCTATAAAACTTAGGATAATCACCAAACTCACCTTTATTAGTTGCATAAAAATCATGACTTGAATAATCTAATCCTAATGATTTGTTTATATCTAATGTAGTATTTGGTATATCGTAGTCATATTCAATACAAACAGAGGCATGATACTTACCACTTTTAGATTTAGATACGGTAATATTCTTTACTTTATAGTTATCAGGTAAATTAACAGTTCCTCTATATTTAACATAACCAATTTTAGGAATCTTTAGTTTTCTTTGTTCAATATTAAAACATTCTTTTGGTGGTTGGCAGGTTCTATAGCTTTGTCTACTTCTTTTAGATTTAAACTTAGGAAAACCTCTATTTAATTTAAAGAAATTATTGTAGGCTTTATTTAAATCTTGAGTAGCTTGACTAAGAGCTTGACCTTCTACTTCTTTTAAGAAAGGATAGTCATCTAGAAACTCTGAATAATTAGTCTTTAAACTTGTTTTATTTTCTTGATAATAAGTAATTCTTTTTTCTAATTGTTTATTATAAACAAAACGAACACAACCAAAACATTTAGAAAAATATTCTTCTTGTTTCTTATTAGGATATAGTCTTAGTTGAATCGCTTTGTTTAGTATCATTGTTTACGCTTAATTTCTATGTATTTTTTAATAGTAGTTTCAGAAACATTTCCAACCGAAGAAATAAAATAACCATCAGTCCAAAATGTTCTTTCTTTCCAAAGAATTTTACTTAACTCATCACAAAACTTAACCCAAATATGATAAGTTGCGTACGATTTAATAGCTTTGACCAAATTAGCTAAATTGCAATTTGGCTTAGTTGAAATTAAATAATGAATATGGTCTTTATCGGTTTCCAAATATTTAATTTCTGTATTATGTTTTAAACAAATAATTTTAGAAAGAACTTTAATTTCATCAGCTATTTGTTCATTCTCTAATAGTTGTTTTCGATATTTATAAACAAAAATTAAATGAAATTGTAATAAGTACTTACTATGACTGTTTAACTATATGTCCCTTG
>CAVFKJ010000023.1:0-15080 GCA_963623125.1 Clostridium sp. CAG:217 | reverse complement strand
GATTATGTGGAAAGCGGTTCTTTATTAGGCGTTAAAAATAAAGTGGTTAAATCTTATCCGGTTGGATTTGAGGAAATATATAATATGTATCCGCTAGATTTTTTGGAATTTTTAAAAGCTAATGGAATTAAGGATTCAACAATTGATTCTTTAAAAGATGCTTATGAAAATAAAACACCAGTTTTAGATAGTATACATGAAGTGATAAGAAAACTTTTCTATACTTATATCGTAGTAGGTGGCATGCCTGCGGTAGTTAACGAATATGTAGAGAGTCATGATATTGCCAAAGTTATCTCTTTACAAAATGAAATTATCGAATTATATAAACAAGATATTACAAAGTATTCAAATGAGAGTGATAGGCCTAAAATTAGGGCGATATATGATGCTTTACCTTCGCAACTTAATGATAAAAATAGGCGTTTTAATATTTCTTCTCTAAATCCTAACGCAAGACTTTTAAGATATGAAGATAGTTTCAATTGGCTGATTGATGCTGGAGTAGTGAATGCTTGTTATAACATTTGTGAGCCATGTGGTTCTTTAGCGTTAAATGAGAAAAGAAATTTGTTTAAATTGTATTCTTCTGATACTGGTTTATTATGTGCACAATCGATGAATAATATTCAATTTGATATTTTACAAGGTGACACTAGTGTTAATATGGGTTCTATCTTGGAAAATGTGATGGCTCAAATGTTTGTGGTCAATGGCTTTTCTTTAAATTACTTTGATTCGCATAAATATGGTGAACTTGATTTCATCTTACAAAGAGGTACTAACATAGATTATGTAGAAATTAAATCAGGTAATGACTCTCAAAAACATGCAGCACTAGATAAGATAAAAGATGTAAAAGATTTCAGACATAACAATAATATTGTTTTTTGTAAGAGTAATGTTTTTGTTAAGGATGATATTGTATATTATCCATGGTACATGGCAATGTTTTACAAGTATAATCAATGTATAAATAATTATATTTATAAAGTGGATATTGGGAATTTATAAAGGTGCATTATGAATAAGAAGGGATTTACTTTAGCTGAATTACTGATTGTTGTGGCAATCATTGGTGTTTTAGTGGCAATCGCTATTCCTATTTTCTTGGGTCAAATTGAGAAGGCTAAGGAAGCAAGTGATGCGGCTAATATACGAGGTGAGTACGCTAAACTTATGGCTGATGTCGTAAGTGGAGAGGATACTAATAAAGAATATAAGGTTTCTTTAGTTCAACAATATGATGGTTGGCAAAATACTTTTGATTTTCCTTGTGTTGAAATAGGCACACCTAAAAAGGGTGGTAGTGCTTCCTTAGAGTTTAAGGATGATAGGGCTTATATTAACTATGACAATGGTAGTAGTGTTACACCTAGTAATTCTTTCACAAATAAAGCTAGTGCCTTTGTTGTTTCAAATAATAAACAAACAACCGTTGTGGGTACTTTATATAAATATAAAGATGAATATTATATTGCGACTAAAAATGGTAATTTAGATCCTAATGAAGAACCAGCTGACAATAGTAAAGGCTTATATAAAGTTAATATTAATACCGTATTTAATGTGAGTGATATAAATAGTGAGAGCGAGTTAAAGGCTTTAAAGAATGTTAAAAAGGGTGATGTGCTTTATGATGCCACTAGTAAAAAATATTATGTTTACTACGGCACCAATCAAACGCTTAAGCCTAACAATGATTTACAAATTATAAATTAATAAAAAATTATCTTTAGCCAATGCTTAAATGCACGACTAAAGATAATTTTTAATATATTTTTTATTCTTCTATAATATGACCATCAATTGAGAAAGTTACTACTTGCCATGGAATGAACTTATTACTGTTTTGTAAAGCTGTTTTGGCAGCGTATTCAAGTCCACCACAACATGGTACTTCCATTCTTAGGATGGTTACACTTTTAATGTCGTTGTTAGTGATGATTTCCGTTAATTTTTCACTATAGTCAATATCATCAAGTTTTGGGCAACCAATGATAGTAATCTTGCCTTTCATGAATTCTTCATGTACTCTAGCGTAAGCATAAGCAGTACAATCAGCCGCAATAAGTAGCTTGGCATTATTGAAGTATGGAGCGTTTGTTGGCACCAACTTTATTTGACAAGGCCATTGTGCTAATTGTGATGTAGCTTTATGTGTTGGCTCTTCTTGTATTGTTTCTTCTCTATTGAAAGTATGCATCTGATGCCCAGGACAAGTATGAGGTGTTTCTTTTCTTTCTTCTTTATGTCTTTGCACTGCTATTTCATCATATGGTAAAGCTTCTCTATTGGTAAAAGTAATGGCGCCAGTTGGACAGTTTGGTAAGCAATCCCCCATGCCATCACAATAGTCATCGCGCATTAGTTTTGCTTTTCCGTTAACCATTTCAATAGCTCCCTCATGGCAAGCACTTGCGCATGCTCCACAACCATTACATTTTTCTTCATCAATATGAATAATTTGTCTAATCATAATTTTCCTCCATTTGTGTCTATAGTTTATAATTATTTTGTCTATTATTATGTGGTTAAAACAACATTATGCTTAATACTTATTTATTTAATGGTTTAGATGAGAAAGAATATAGTGAGTTATGTAGACTTGCTTGTTTAAAGGAAAAAAGATATAAGAGTAATTCTTATGTTTTTAAGGTGGGCGATTTAACTTCTAAAATTGGCATTGTATTAAGTGGTGAGCTAATTATTGAGAATATTGATTTTAGAGGCAATAAGACAATTTTAAGTAATTTGAGTGTTGGTGATGTCTTTGGGGAAACTTATGCTTTAAGTAAACAAAGGATGATGGTTGATGTAGTAAGCGTAAGTGATTGTACTATTTTATTTTTGGATATTAGTGTTTTATTTAATCTTGAATATAAAGATAGAAGTTGGAGAGATAAGATTCTTAATAATTTACTTAATGTTTGTGCTAATAAGAATCTTCTTTTATCTAATAGAATCTTTTTTACTAGTTTTAAGAAAATTAGAGATCGTTTACTAGCTTATTTTTCTTATATGTCGCTTAAGTGTAATAGTAAAACTTTTAATATTCCTTTTGATAGGCAGGGTTTAGCTGATTTTTTAAATGTTGAAAGAAGTGCTTTATCTAAGGAACTTGGTAAGATGAGGGATGAGGGGCTTATTGAATTTTATAAGAATTCGATAAAGTTGTTATAATACTTGTATGCTTAATGATACTATTTGTGCAATCAGCACTAGTTTAAAAGAGGGTGCTATTTCAATTGTTAGATTATCTGGTGAGGATACTTTTGAAATTATTAAAGAGATTAGTGATATCAAGAAGATTGAGGCTAATAAGATAAAGTATGGTCATATTTTTGATGATGGTCAAATGCTTGATGAAGTTTTAATTTCTTTTTTTGTCGGACCAAAATCTTTCACAAGAGAAGATATGGCGGAGATTAATTGCCATGGCGGAGTTTATGTTACTAGGGCTATCTTAAATCTTTTACTAAGTAAGGGATGCAGGCTTGCTCAAGCCGGTGAGTTTACTAAGCGTGCTTATTTAAATGGACGTATTGATTTAAGTGAGGCTGAATCAACTAATGACCTTATTAAAGCGAGAAATTACTTACAAGCTAAGAGTGCTATCAGGGGTGTTAATGGTTCGATTGAGCGTTTAATTGATCCTTTAATGGAAGAAATGAAAGATGTTATTTCTTCTATTGAAGTTAATATTGATTATCCTGAATATGAGGATATTGAGATTATGACTAATGAAAAGGTTAAACCAGCTGTTTTATCTTGGGTAGAAAGAATGGAAGAGATGGTTGATAAGGCTAGTCGTTTTAGAGTGGTTAAAGATGGTATTAAGACAGTTATTATTGGCAAGCCTAATGTTGGCAAGTCTTCTTTACTAAATGCACTACTAAAAAAAGATAAAGCTATTGTAACCGATATTGCAGGTACGACAAGAGATTTGGTTGAGGGTGAAGTGGTTTTAGATCATATTACTCTTAATCTTATTGATACAGCGGGTATTAGGGATAGTGAAGATAAGATTGAACAGATTGGCATTGAAAAGTCTAAGGAAGCTTTAAAGGAAGCTGATTTAGTTTTGATGGTTCTAGATGGCAGTAATATTGATAAGAGTGATGAAGAACTTCTTGAGTTAACTAAGAATAAGAAAAGAGTAATTATCTACAATAAGAAGGATTTAGTTAAGCATGAGGGCATTAATATTTCTTGTTTAAATAATGATATTAGTGAGCTTGTGGATTATTTAAATGATGAATATAAAGAGGATATTTCTTTGGTTAATGAGGATATCTTGAATAATGAAAGACAGATTTCTTTAATGCGTCAGGCTTTAAATAGTCTAAAGAATATTGATTTTAGTGTTGATTTAGATATGGTTATGTTGTCTTTGGAAGAGAGCTTTCATTTCCTTTGTGAGATAGAGGGCAAAGAGTATCAAGAAGACTTGATTGATCATATGTTTAAGAATTTTTGTTTAGGGAAGTAGTTATGAATTATTTGGATAGTCATTGTCATATAAATGATGAAAGTTATTTAGAAGATTTAGATGATGTATTAGATAGAATGCTTATAAATAAGGTTACTAAGGCAATGTTGGTGTGCGTTTCTTTGGATGATTATAAGCGTAGCTTAAGTATTAAAAAAGAGGGTATTTCTTTTAAGAAGGCCATTGGTGTTTATCCTGAATATACCGATATGGATGATGATACTTTTAATGAGTATGTAAGACTAATGAAAACTTGTGATGCGGTGGGTGAGATTGGGTTAGATTATCATTGGTATAAGGATACTAAGGAAAAACAAAAGGAGCTTTTTATTAAGCAGATTAAGCTTGCCAATGACTTAAATAAGCCAATTATTGTGCATGCTAGAGAGGCTTTGGCTGATACTTATGAAATATTAAAAAAGTATCCTTGTAGGGGTGTTTTGCATTGTTATAGTGGTTCTAGTGAGCTAGCTAGAGAGTTTGTTAAACTGGGCTATTATATTTCAATTGGTGGTCCTATTACTTTTAAAAATGCCAAAGAACCATTAGAGGTGGTAAAAAGTGTACCACTTGATAAGCTTTTGATTGAAACTGATTCACCATATCTTACACCTGTTCCTAATAGAGGTAAGCGTAATGAGCCTAGTAATGTAGTGTATACAGCTAGAAAGATTATGGAGACTATTGGGATTGATGAAAATACTTTTTTGAATCAAATTAATGCGAATTATGATGCATTATTTATATAATTATTGTGATTAAGGGGGAGATTATGAACTCGTTATTTTTGATTATTTTAGTAGTTATTACTATTTTCATGACCGCTAATAATTTTAAGCGAATGAAACAATATCGTAAGGATAAGACTTATATCGAACTATATACAAAGGTATTAAAGGAAACTGAGGGTTCTTATGATGAACTTGTTGCTTATATTAATAGTGAAGAGGATGTTTGTCTTAAGGCCAAGTCTAAGCTTATTAAGCTGTATGAGGATATTAGGCTTAATAATAATGTAGATGAACTATTACAAGAGGATTTTGTTAAGGATATCTTTTATGTCAATGATTCTTTTTCTAAGGAGAAGGCTAATTTAAATAGTGAAGTATTTATTTGGTATATCTTACTTCTATCAAGATGTCGTACTTTATCTTTGATTGATGTAATGGATAAGCTATATGAGAAAGTTAATCTTCACAAAGATGATTTAAGTAGTGTAGTTGAGTATCAATGTTTCCTTTCAGCTTATGATGTTTTACTTGAAAAGGGTAGTGAGGGTTTTGATTTCTTGAAGAAGCTACTTAGTGGTGATTATACTGAATATTCTTATGATAAGAATTTAATTGGCATTTATAAGAAGGTTGCCGCTTGTCTTTTATGTTATGCGGGTGAGATTGTTGATGAGAGTGATGAACTTTTAATTAAGGATTTTACGACTACTTTAATTGGCAATCGTTTTACTAAGGACTTAGATATTTATGATAAATATGTACCTAAAGAAGAAGTTGTTGAAGAGGTAAAAGAAGAGACAGTAGAGGAAACAAAGGCTGTTGAAGAAACAAGTACGAATACTACAGAAGAAAGTAGTGATACTGATGATAAGGAAGATACTTCTGTTAAGGAAGATGATAAACAATGAAGTTAATTGTTGGCTTGGGTAATCCTGGTAAGAAGTATGAAAATACTAGACATAATACGGGGTTTATGGTTGTTGATAAGGCCTTAGGTAAGCTAAATCAAAGCTTAGATAAAGAGAAGTTTAATGGCCAATATACTTGTTTTAACTATAAGGGTGAGAAGGTTTATTTTTTAAAGCCTTTGACTTTTATGAATTTGTCTGGTGAATGTGTTAAGCCTTTTATGGATTATTTTGATATTGATATAAAAGATTTAATTGTTGTCCATGATGACTTAGATTTGCCTGTTGGCAAGATAAGACTTAGAGAAAAGGGTTCATGTGGTGGCCAAAATGGAATGCGCAATATCATTGATTTATGCAAGAGTGAGCAAATTAATCGAGTGCGTGTAGGTATTGGCAAAGATCCTTTGATTCCAGTTGTGGATTATGTTTTAGGTAAGACTAAAAAAGAGGATATGGAAGTTTATGCACAAAGTTTAGATAAGGCTTCTGATGCGCTTATTTATGCTTTAGATCATGATTTTCCGTTAGTTATGAGTAAATTCAACTAATTATGAAGTATTTAGAATTACTAGAAAAAGTAAATGAAGTGTGTGAAGATAATTCACACTTTTTCTCTTATAACAGTTTAATTGAAGAGGCTTTAAAGATTGCCTTGCATGTTAAAGATAGTAATAAACCTTTAATTGTTATAAAAGAAAATAACTACATGGCCTATCGTTTAAAGGATATTTTAAGCTCATATTTAGATGATGATGAACTTGTTTCTTATTTGCCTGAGGAGTCTTTAAGAAGTGAGGAGATTGCGACTTCTTTTGAAAATAGAGCTGACCGTCTTTTTGCCTTATATAAGATTATTACTAGTAGTAAGCTTAAGGTTATTGTTACTTCACCTTATGGTTTTATAAGACATTTGCCTAGTAAGGATACTTTAAAAGATAGTATTATTCATCTTAAAAAGGATGATACTTTAGATAGAGAAGACTTTATTGAAAAACTTAGAATGCTGGGTTATGAAAAGGTGGCCCATGTTGAGACACCGATGACTTATGCTTCTAGGGGTTATATTGTTGATGTGTTTTCAGTTAACTATAGTAACCCTATTCGAATTGAATTCTTTGATGATGTGATTGATTCTATTAGATTCTTTGATGTGAATAGTCAAAGTACTATTGATAACGTTGAAGAGGTGGATGTTTGTTTTGGTAAGGATGTTTTCTTTTCTGATGATGAAAAAGATTATTTAAAGGACCATTTAGAAGTTTTATCAGGGGAGATGGAACTAAACTTAGAGTATATTGATAAGGATGTTTTTAGACAGTCTTCTTATTTCTATTATGCTTATTTTAAGAATAATCATTTAGGGGATTATGTTGATGGTTCTATTTATTTAAGTGATATAAGTAAGATTGATGATCATTTAAAAATGCTTAGAGATGAGACTTTTGCTTATATTAGGGAGATGTTTGAGGAGAAGAAACAGCCTTTAAAGTTTTCGGTTTTTGGTGATTTTAATACACTTTTAGTTAATAAGCATATTATTGATGGTATGCCTTTTAAGGAAGGCGTTAGTAAAATAAGTGAGGTTGATTTACCATATGGCAATCTTGATTATTTGTTTAGTTTAATTGATAAGGCCCCTTTTAAATATAAGCTTATTGTTTTGGATAATAAAGAATTTGAGGAAGCTATTAATAGTTTAAATAGGTTTAAGCTTAAATATTCTATTTATACAGGTGAGTTAAAAAACGGTTTAAATTTATCTTGTGGTTATCTTTTTGGTGGTTTTGAGATAAAGGATTTAAGTCTTGTTGTTTATAGTAGTAGTGAACTATTTAGGCAAAAGAAGCATAAGGGTCGTTTTGCCAGTAAGTATGCTGAGGCACGTACTTTAAATTCTTATGAGGAATTAAATCCTGGGGATTATGTTGTTCATGATCAATATGGTATTGGTCAATATGTGGCTATTGAGACTAAGGAAGTAAATGGCATTTCTTTAGATTATTTAAAGATTGTTTATAAGGGCAATGCAGTATTACTTGTACCATTATCGCAGTTTTCTTTAGTTCGTAAATATGTTTCAAAAGATGGTTATGTACCAAAGTTACATAAGCTTGGTTCTAAAGAGTGGATTGAGACTAAACAAAGAGTTGAAGAAAGTGTTGAGGAGCTTGCGGGCAAGCTTTTGGATACTTATGCTAGTAGAGAAAATGATATTGGTTATGCCTGTGATGTTGATTCTCCTTTACAAAAGGAGTTTGAGGATACTTTTAGTTTTGATTTAACAAGTGATCAGGCTAAGGCTATTGATGAAGTTAAAATCGATATGGAAAAGAAGAAGCCGATGGATAGACTTCTTTGTGGAGATGTTGGTTTTGGTAAGACAGAAGTAGCTTTGCGGGCGGCTTTTAAGGAAGTAGACAATGGTAGACAAGTGGCTTATCTTTGTCCAACGACAATCTTATCTTTACAACACTATAATACTTTTAAAAATAGATTAGATAGTTTTCCAGTTAGGGTGGAGCTTTTAAATCGTTTTGTAGATGATAAGAAACAAAGAGAGATTTTAAAAGATGTGGAAGATGGTAAGGTGGATATTTTAATTGGTACGCATCGTATTTTAAGTGGTGATGTTAAGTTTAAGGAACTTGGTTTACTTATTATTGATGAGGAACAAAGATTTGGGGTTAATCATAAGGAGACTATTAGGCAACTTAAACAGTCTATTGATGTTTTATCACTTTCAGCTACACCTATTCCGCGTACTTTACAAATGTCTTTGATTGGCATTAGGGGGCTTTCGACTTTGGATACACCGCCTTTAAATAGATATCCTGTTTTAACTTATGTGGTTAATAAGAGCGAAAATCTAGTTAAGGAAGTTATTATGCGCGAGCTTGAAAGAGATGGCCAAGTTTTCTATCTCTATAATAATGTTGAGGAAATAGATAGAGTAGCTGATAAGCTTAGAAAAGATATTCCTTATGCCAAGGTTGATATTGCCCATGGTAAAATGTCGGCTGAACAAATTGAGGATGTCATGTTAAGGTTCTACAATAATGAGATTAATGTGCTTGTTTGTACAACGATTGTGGAAACAGGTTTGGATATTCCTAATGCGAATACAATTATTGTGGATAATGCTCAAAACTTTGGTTTGGCCCAACTTTATCAAATAAAGGGTAGAGTTGGTAGAAGCGATAGGGTAGCTTATGCGTATTTGCTTATTCCTGAGAAGAAGCAATTAAATGAGACAGCTAGTAAAAGACTTGAAGCTATTAAGGAGTTTGCGGCACTTGGTAGTGGTTATAAGATTGCGATGCGCGATTTAACGATTCGTGGGGCTGGTGATTTGCTTGGACCAAAACAATCGGGTTTTATTGATAATGTTGGTTTAGATTTATATTTGGCGATGCTTAATAAGGCAATTAAGCGTAAAAAAGGTGAGATTGTTAAGGAAGAGGAGCCTAAAAATAATCTTAATATTCAATTGGAGTCTTATATTCCAGATGGTTTTTCAAGTAATGATTATGAGAAACTGTCTTTGTACCATAAGCTTGATTTAATTGATAATAAGAAGGATTTGTTGGATTTTTATCTTAAGATTGAGGATGAGTATGGTAAGCTTCCTAAGGAAGTTGAGGCTTTATTTGAGAAGAAGAAACTTGAATTATTGTACAATCTTAAGTGCATTGATAAGATTACTAATAAGAATAAGCAGTTTACAATTGTATTGAGTAAGGAATATTCGGATAATATTGATGGTGTAAAGTTGTTTGAATATTGTAACGCCTTAAGTAGAGATATTCGTATTTCTTATAAGAATAGTAAGCTTGAGTTGTATGTTTCTAATCAAAGGGAGAATATCGAGAAGATATTGAAACTTGTTGACAATTTGGATAAACTGATTAAACATGAGAATTGATAAGTATTTAAAGGTTGCAAGAATCTTAAAAAAGCGTACTGTGGCAAAAGAATTGGCTTTAAATGGCCGTCTTTTAATCAACGATAGGCAAGCTAAGGCCTCTAGTGAGGTTAAGCCACTTGATATTATTACGATTGTTTTTGGTCATCGTACTTTTAAGGTTAGGGTACTTGAGGTAAGAGAGAATGCCTCTAAGCAAGACGCCTTGGGCATGTATGAAGTAATTGAAGAGAAATTAGATAGTGATGTATAATTTGGAATATGAGTGAAAAAGTAGTTAAGAAAAAAAGAAGGTTAAATAGAAGGACAATCAATAAACTTGTTTCGATTGTGCTTATTTCTGTGGCCATATATATTTTTATTAATGTTGGTAAGCAATTTCATACAATGTATACTCTAAAGAAACAATCACAACTTGTGGAGAGTGAGTTAGCAATATTAGAGGATGAGAATGCAGCTTTAGTTTCAACTAAAAATAAATTAGAGGATTCTAATTATGTCACTACTTATGCAAGGGGTGCTTATATGTTTTCTAAGGGCGATGAAAAAGTATTTTATCTTCCTTCTAGTAATGGTGGTAGTGATTCTAGTCAAAGTGCTACGGTTGAGCCAACAGTTGAGGCAACAGAAGATACTAGCGAGGGTAGTGATAATTAATCTTATATGAGGGTGCTTAGATTTTAAGCACTTTTTATTTGACTTTAGTTCCCTAAGTAAATATACTATGTTAGTCCCATATGGGACTAGTTTTATTATGAATAAAAATGAATTTAATTTAGTTAATGATTTAAATAAAGGCATTATTAAATGTCGCAATATTTATTCCTTATGGGCTAGTAGGCATGGTATAAGTTATGGAGAAATGCTTGTTTTGTATATGCTTAGAGAATATGGCTATGTTAGACAAAAGGATATTTGTGATAGTTATATTGTGCCTAAGCAGACGATTAATAATGTCATTTTTAAGATGCGAAATGATAATCTTCTTATCTATGATGATAAACATAGCATGGGTAATATAAAGGCTTTTTGTTTAACTAAGGAGGGTAAAAAGTATGCATCTAGTTTATTTGGGTCAATGGATAAATTTGAATCATGTGCAATTGCTTTGATGGGTTTAGATAGACTTAAGATACTTGATGAATTGTTGGCTGATTATGATAAAGCACTTAATGAAGCTTTAAGGGAAGAAAATGGAAGATAATTATTTTAAGAGTGAGAAGGTTAGTAAGATTTTACTTAAGTTAGCGCCACCGGTTATGTTAGCTCAACTTATTCAAGCTTTATATAACATTGTTGACAGTTTCTTTGTAGGTAAGTATTCGAGCAGTGGTTTAACGGCTTTGTCAATTATTTATCCTATACAGCTTTTAATGATTGCCTTTGGCGTAGGAAGTGGTGTTGGCATTAATACGGTTATGGCGGCTAAGCTTGGTCAAGATAAAAAAGATGAGGCTTATGAATATGCCGGTGTTGGTACGCCTTTGGCAATTGTGCTTTGGTTTTTGTTTGCCTTAATTTGTTACATCATCATGCCTTATTATGCAAGGATGTCAACAAACTCAATTGAGGTTATAAACGATGTAGTAAGCTATGGCCGTATTGTTTGTGTATTTAGCTTTGGCTTATTTTTAGAGAGTGTTTGGACTAAGGTTTTACAATCATCTGGTGATATGAAAACGCCAATGTTTGCCCAAATATGTGGTGCTATTACTAATATTATTTTTGATCCTTTATTAATATTTGGCATGTTTGGTTTACCTAAGATGGGCATTGCAGGGGCGGCCATTGCGACAGTTATGGGCCAGATTGTGGCGGCTTTAATTGTAATGAGAAAAGGCTTTTATAAGTCACCTGATTTTAGTGTTTATGGCCATCATATTAAAGAAATATTTCATTTAGGTATTCCTAATATTTTAATGCAATCAGCTTATACTTTTTATATTCTTGGTTTAAATTTAATATTAGCGGGCTTTAGTGATGAAGCGGTCACGGCATTGGGCCTTTACTATAAGTGGCAAACTTTCTTTTTTATTCCACTTGGTGCCATGCAAACATGCATCGTACCTATTGTTAGCTATAATTATGCAACTAGGGATATAGAACGTTGTAAGAAGACTTTAAATTGTGCGCTTGTATTTGGTTTAGTTTTGATGTGCGTTGGAACATTGTGTTTTGTTGGTATTCCACGTTTTATGCTTAGTGTTTTTACAAGTAATGAAAAGGTAATTGAAATAGGTACTTGGGGTTTTCGTTTTATCGGTATAAGTTTTATCCCAATGGTAACATCGCTCACCTTCCCGGTTTTCTTTCAAGCAGTAGGCTATAGTTTAAAGAGTTCTTTACTTACAATAATTAGGACAATGATTCTTTTTGTACCGCTTGGTTATTTATTCTCAAGATTTGGTTTAAATTATTTTTGGCTTACTTTTCCTTGTACGGAAACAATAACTAGCATTGTTGGCTATATTTTCTATAGACAGTTCTTAAATAGCGATTATGTTAAAAATGATAAGAAACAAGAAGAGGAAGTAAAGATTAAGACAAGTAGGCCTGGTGTTGTTATTACTATCGCAAGGCAACATGGTTCAAATGGCAAACATATTGGTAAACTAGTGGCTGAAAGACTTCATGTTCCTTTCTACTATAAGCAAATGGTGGCTTTGGCAGCTTATGAGAGTGGACTTGATAGGGAGTTTATTTCGGATATTAATAAGAATGCGCCTAAGGCATTTAGAGAATTATATTTAAGTTGCCATGTGGTTAAAAAGGCTATTAGGGCACAAGATGCGATTATTAAAAAGATCGCTGATCAAGGGTCTTGTGTTATTGTGGGTAGAGCGGCCGATTATGTTTTAAGGGATTATGATAATGTGCTTAGAGTTTTTATTAAAGCTCCAATTGATTATCGTGTTAAGAAACTTAAAGAAGTATATGGTGATAGTGAAAAACAAGCTTTAGCTAATATAAAAAGATCAGATAAGGCTAGAGCTAGTTATTATCGTCATATTTCTGGTAATAAATGGGGAGATCCTAAAAACTATGATTTAGTTATTGATTCTTCACTTGGAATAGAAGAAAGTGTTGAGTGTATTATTAGGAAAGTTAATGATAGTCTGAATGGATAAAGTTATTTATACCACATTATGTAATAAGGGGTATAATGGGTATAAATAATGAGGCGATAATATTTGATAAACTCATTCGGTTAAATAAGTAATATTTATTCGGCTATGAAACTATAAAAATATATGTTCATAGCCGAATATAAGGTTACTCAAATAAATCATCAAGGGTAATTATGTTGTTAAAGATATTACTATATTCATTTCTATTTACATCAAAGGTTGTGATTAATACATTATGCACAACTTCTTTTTTTGATAGTTTGCTAGTAAGTAATGTTTGTCTTTCAAGAATAGTTTGATAGTAGTTTTTATCTACTTTAAATTTTCCGCTATAGAATTTGATTTCGCACATATCAACCACATTATCGTTTCTTTGTATCAACAAGTCTATTTGAACATTATTTTCCTTTTCTTTGCTTGCCCAAGCAAAGTTATTAGAAATAACGCCAGTAATACCTAAGGCTTTTTTTATTTGCTTAATATGGTTGAAACATACGTTTTCAAAGGCTAGTCCTTTCCATGTATTAATTGATGAAGAACTTATATTTTGTTCAAAGTAATTTTCACTTATCTTTTTCTGTTTTGTTAGAAAGCGCAAATTGAAAAGGCAGAAGGGGTCAATTACTTTATAATGAGTTTCTCTTTTGCTTAAGCCAAAAGGCACATAATCAACTATAAAATCGCTGGCTATTAAGGCGTTAAGACTAGAACTTAAGGTGCCGCCATTGCTTATATGCAACTTATTTACAATTTCTTTTCTAGTATATCCCATGTTTCTAGTGGCTAGATATTCAACAATTTTCTTTATTGTTTCAGGATTTGAAAACATTGAAGAAAATAACCTATCATATTCAAATTTTAGTTTGGCATTTTTTTCAAAGAATAGTTTATCAACATTTTGTGCAAGACTTAACTTTTTATCTACATAAGACATATAGTAGGGAACACCACCAAATATCATATAGCTTGTAGCGATATCGTATCTCGTAAAAGGGACATTGTTACTTTTATAATATTGTTCACATTCTTTTAAAGAAAAAGGTGATAGCTTGATTTCATATGTAATTCTATTGTAAAGGCCACCATGATTGTTTATTAGCTTGTTTTGTATCCATGAGGTAGCACTACCACATACTATGACCATTAAATTATCTTTATGACAGCCATAGTTATTCCAAAAACCTTCAAATGCACTAATAAAGTTTGAACGAGGAGTATCAAGCCAAGGCAGTTCATCTAAAAATACAAGCAATCTTTTTTTGCCTTTCTTTTCTAAAAGTATTTGCAACATAAAAAAAGCTTCATACCAATCTTTTGGCGCATTTGTTTCTTTGTATCCATAAAAGAGTAAAGAACGATGGAAATGATTGAGCTGCTTTTCTAAAAGATTATTATTTTCTTCATCAAATGGTGATAAACCAGCATGTCTAAAAGTAAAACGATCTTTAAACGTTTCATCTATTAAGAAGGTCTTACCAACTCTTCTTCTGCCGTATACTGCAATAAGTTGTGCTTTATCACTATTATACAAATCGTTTAGTTTATTAATTTCTTCTATTCTGCCTATCATGTATGCTCCTTTACGCGGCTATGAAATGTTAAAAATATTATTTCATAGCCAAGTTAATTCTGATTAATTAGATTATAAGCGGATTTTGTTTGGCTGTAAACAGTAAAAAAATATACTTCATAGCCAAATAAAAGTATATTTATATAAGAAATTAATAAAAACGTCGCAAAATATATATAAATAAGTAGGAAAAACGTCGCAGTTATGATGAGCGTTAATAGTCCTTTCTTTTTTGAATAACTTTACAAAAGGCTATTAGGGCACAAGATGTGATTATTAAAAAGATCGCTGATCAAGGGTCTTGTGTTATTGTGGGTAGAGCGGCC
>CAVFKJ010000022.1:0-6721 GCA_963623125.1 Clostridium sp. CAG:217 | reverse complement strand
CCACAATCTGGGCACTTGCCATCTTTAAGTTGTGACTCTGTCCAGAAAGACTCACATGGCGTACAATACCAGCCTTCATAAGTACCCTTATAGATATCGCCTTGATCATATAATTGCTTAAAGACTTTTTGAACACACTCGACATGTTCCTTATCAGTGGTTCTGATAAATTTATCATAAGAAATATCTAAGGCCTTCCATAAGTCCTTGGCATTTTCAATAATTGGATCAACAAATTCCTTTGGTGTGCAACCCTTTTTCTTAGCTCTTTCCTCAATCTTTTGGCCATGTTCATCAGAACCCGTTAAAAAGAAGACATCATAACCCTTTAAACGTTTATAACGTGCCAAAGCATCAGCGATGACCGTAGTATAACAATGGCCAATATGGAAATTATCACTTGGATAATAAATTGGCGTCGTCAAATAATAAGTTTTCTTTTCCATAATTTCCTCCTAAATAAAAAGGCAGTACAAAGGGTGCAAAGCACGGTACCACCTTAATTTTAACTCAATCTCTTAACGCGAGTAACGTTTAGCTTTACTAAAAGTTCCAGATCCATGTTCATTACTCTTAACCATTCCTTTTCACCAAACAGGAACTCTCTATCAGTCTTAAGCAATTACTCTATCTTTCTTAACCACTCATATTATACACTAAAGCTTAGAAAATCACTCATTACATGTAACAATATAAGCACAAACAAAGACATAACCAGTATTTCAACTATTACCTCAAAATATTCATTAACTAATTCTCTCATCTAGCATGTCCCTTAAATTGTCCATCAATATTCATACCAAACAAAGGTAAGGCAATCTTATAGTTTAAAGTAATCAAATAATCTCTACGGGTATTAATACTATTTTCCTCTTCCATTTCAAAATACCAGTTCTTATATTGGCCATCATTTAAAGAACTATTTAAGTCATAGGTGTAATAGGAATTAGAAAACTTATCAACGCCATCCGCGAAAATTAAACGAGCATTTAAAACCTGCGTACTAATCGAAATAATACTAGTAAATACAAACACCAAAACAATCGTTACAATCATGGTATTCATATACTCAAACATGTTCTTCACTAGAATCAACCACCTCCTTTTCATCCACAATAATTAGTCTTCCCTTTATGGCCTTAGAAGCACCATTGTATCTTAAGATGTAGGTTACTTCATTTTCACTAACTGTTGAAAAATCAACATCTTCCTTAATAGTGACAAAACCACTAATATCCTCATCATTACTATTTAAGGCTGTCACATTATCTTTTAAATTAAAGTCATCACCCACATTAAATAAAACATCATTAACCTTAAATTCCTTTACATCAACCGGCACCACATTAGAGCTTAGCTCAGGTGCCTTAATGTTCTCTTTCACCATACTCATATTGATACTAAGCAAGCTATTTAAGAAAAAGGAAATTAATAACGAAAATACAATTGCACTAATTAAAACCGTCAAAATAGTATCACCGTATTCATCAAATAAAAGTCTCATAATATCCTTTCCATCCAAGCTAAGATAATCTCTTTTAAACCTGTACCTAAAAAAGCTTTAATAAAAATTTGATAAGTAATTAAACCACATATCGCACTTACTAAAGTTAAGCCAAAACTATCAAACATCTTACGCATAATCTATCCCCTTTTTAAATCAATAACTTTTAACAATTCACTATAATAATCATCTTCTAACCAAATCGAATCACTAGGCAAGGTATAAAGATATTCTTCGCTTATATAACGAGGATATATCTTAAGCTCATCGCTATATGAATCAATAGTTTCTCCTTCACCTAAAATATAGTATTTTCTTTTAACACTAGCCTTAATATCACCACTATTTAAAACATAGAATTCAATATAAACATAACCCTTTTTAGAAACATCTAATTCACTTGGATTATCAATTCTTCTTTCATCATCATATTCAATAGAAGAAATCTTTATATCTTTAGAAATATCACCATCAAGTTCATCCATGGCACTCGCCTTTACTTTATCAATCACATCCGCAATTTTTATAGTTTCTTCATCAACAATAAAACTTGTATAACCAACATATAAAGTTGGGGGCTTACGCTTATATTTAGCTAAAAGCTTTTTATCACCAATACTGCCCTTAGAAATTTGTTCTATCTGCTTATCATTTTCATCATACCAACCTAAAAATTCATAGCCCAATTTACTAGCACTAGGTAAATTTACTTCATCTAATACCGTATATGTATAAATTGGCTCACCAATAAAATCGCCACCATCCAGGTCATAAGATATGTTGTAAGTAAGAGGATGACAATATACTATTCTACTAACAGGAATTTCAGGATTTTCACCATATATTCTTGTATAAGCTTTATCAAAACGCCAATCCTTGCCATCCGACCACTTTGTGACATAGGCATACATTGTAGAGCCGGTAGTGGCCCAAGTTCCAACAATACTGGTACGATTACGATTATTGCCATAATTAGATTCCATCTTTAATTGTAGGTAACGACAACTACTATTAATACTAGGATTCCAATTTTCTAAATGGTCATGTTTTCCAATAGAAGCTATTTCTTCCCCATCACAATATAGTTTTAAAGGAGGTGCTTCATAATTGGTATAGCCAACATTGTAATAAGTATCCACATCGGCATAAAAATAAGTTACTTTTGTACTATAACCAAAATCCCAGGTAAACAATATCTTTTCATCAACATCTTCCCAAATCTTATATTGATTATCATATGCATAATGTTTAATTCCACCATCTTTTACTCTAACATCCTTAGAGTCAGGATAATCATATGAATAATCCGACCACTCTACAGGAACTTTTCTACCATATTGAATAGCACTTATCTCACCTTTAATATGGGTTTCTTCTTCACTCCACTGGCTATAACCAACCAATGTATTTTCACTATAAACACCCTTTACATTAACTAGTAAAAGTAAAGCTACTAAAACAAAATTAATTATTTTCTTCATACTTTACCACGTCAATAATATTTACTAATTTCTTATTAATTGTTTTCGTTTCACCCAAGAAATTTAGATAAGAATAATTAATATTGGCATAAGCTATGCCCTTTAAAGGATCAAAATAGCCATCAACACTATATGTTCCATCACTACTTTTTAAAGTATTCAAATTATCATTAAACATCTTTAAATAATCATCACTACTTGTAACAATTTTACGTGCATTATTAGTTTTATAGTAATAATCCTCAATATTTTCAAGAATCACCATCTGCGTTTGATCCATCGCCATTCTTGATATACGATCAACCTCATCATAGCGTATCGTCATATCAAAGCCATGCATAAGCATAAGCACAACACAAAGCCCCATAATGGTAAAAGAAAAGATCCTTACCACTATTCTCATAAACTAACGCTCCTGGATATAGCACTCATCATAAAAGTAAACATGCTAAACATCGAAACTAGCATTTGGGCTGAAAAAAGTAAAACTGGAATATAGCCAATTGCTTCAACAAAACCAATTGAATCATTATTACGAATACTTTCTGCTCTATCTAACATTTCTTGATTACGAACAATAAGATTAGATATTCTGTTTTTCACATCAATCTTACCGACATTTTGAATAGAATATAAAACCTTCATACTACTTCTAGCATCCTCTAAATCAAAATCAGCTAGAAAATCATTATAAGGTTTAATTGAAGTAGGATCCTTCTTACTTTTTTCAATAAAATCTCTAAGTTCTTTACGCATTGGATAAGAAGCCATATTTTGTGAATACTCTATGGCATTTAATACCGTTAAATTACTTAAATTTAAAGAAATTTCTCTAAGCCATACAGGAAACTCAACTGTAAAACTTTTATGTAAGCTTTTATAAGCACTACTATAAATTCTCCTTTTATTAAATAAGATTAATAGTCCCATAATTAAACAAACAAGCATAAACAAATATTGTTTAATATACATTAAATAAATTGAACCAAGAAAACAAAAGACACTTAACACTATCTCGATTGCAACAGGCTTTAAAATACCTGCTTTATATATTTCATATTCCCTTTTTAGTTTTTCATCATTTATATATTTAGTATCCTCCACAAGCCACGCTCCATGTAGCTTGGTAAGAATTAAAGTAATGGTAATTAAAATACTGGCGATAAAAATACTAGTTGAAATCTGATATAGTACATTATCCGTAAAGCCAATAAAGGCTTCATTGTTTACATATAAGAAAACAAATATACAATTCATAAATAATGTCACAATGCAAAGTATAATAAGCTTCTTTCTTCTATTTTTTAAATCTTTTTCAAAACCATAGACTCTTTTTATCCAGTTTTCAATATCCTCATACATATTGCCACAAACTTCACTATAATCCTTAGAATTAGATGCCTCAATTGTAAGCAATAATTTATGTACCGACTTTATTCTTGAATTATTAAATTCTTCTTCAATTATCCTTAGTGCATTCTCACTAGCCCTAGAGTCATCTAATGTACTATCTAGATAGTTAATCGCCTTACCAATTGCCTCCCTCATTTGCCCAGAAGTCATTGTATAAAGCTCTCCCAAGGTATAACGAATCTTACTCTTTTGGCTAAAAATAGGAATGATGTTAGTTAAATAATCAGCTACCATCGAAAACCTTTTAATGTTGTAGCCTTGGGCAAACCAAGCACTGATTAGAAAAGGGATAGTTAAAATAGCTACTAAAATAAGGCCTAGAATATATCTTATTTCTAGTTTAGATAAAAAAGCCACAATAAACACTACTGTCAAAATAATTAAGTTCTCAATTAAAAAATCCTTAGTTGAATAATTATAGCCATATTTATTAATATTCGTCTTTAAGTTCTTTAAACTATAAATCTTATAAAACTTCTTCATCTTCCCTCTTTAAGTAATCAACATAAGACTTAAGGAAATCCTTTTCCTTATTCTCATAAAACTTCGTATAAATACGCCTTGGAATAACATTCTTAATTGGTACCCCATCCTTTAAAACAAGCTTAATAGAGTTAGACTGACCAGATCGATCAAAGAAACAAATTTGATCAATCCTTCTTCTAATACCATCATTAGAATAATCAGCCTTAACTTTAATAGCGTAATCAAAGAATGTATAAATGTCGTTTTCAAAGCCCCTTCTTAAGTGATCACCAGCCATGTTAATAATACGGTCAGGAATTTCCCAAACGTTTTCCGCATGAATTGAAGTAAGGGCCACACAACCTGAGGAAGCGCCCTCCATCACTCTATTAATCTCTCTTCCTCGACACTCTGAAATAATAAGCCACTTAGTATTAATTCTAAGTGCATCTCTTATGGCTTGACTGGCAGGATATAGCTCACCTATTTTTAATGAATAAATGTCCTTATTGGGATACAGTAACTTAAGTTTCATCTCTAATGTATCTTCAACGGTCACAATCGGATCGCTATCGGGTATAAAGCTACATAGATATTTCTCAAGCTCTGTTTTACCAGCTCCCACATCACCTGTAATAACACCAGATAATCTAGCTCGCATCAAACAAGGCAGTAATTTTAAAACAAAGTCATCTGCATAACCTTCCTGTCTTAAATCCTTGTTTAAAAGCCGGGCAACACAAGGCGTCTTACGGATTGCAAGACAAATGCGATTATCATCGGAAACTGAACCATGAATAGCTTGTATTCTAAGCTCTTTTGTTTCAGCGCTTAAAGAAGGCATCGACATATTAAAATTCTCATTAACTGAATTAGCAATTAAATTAGTAAAAATCTTTAAAAAATCCTCACTTAATTTAACCTCACTTAAATACCTTCCCCTTTTTAAATCTGTAATCCAAAGACCACTACCATTCCACTTAATATCTGTTACATCATCATCAATAACATAGGGCCAAAGCTCCTTAAATAATTCTTCTTTTACCTCTATCACTTCTACTCTCCTGGAATAATTAGCTTGCCATCGCTTGTAACAACCTGATTTTTAAAACCATTCATTACATCACTTACACTCGACTGCACGGTTGTCTTTAAATTGCCGGCAATCACAATTAAAGATAAAACCACGATTGCCGACAACATAACAAACCCATACTCTTCAAAAAATGCTTTCATATCTCTAACTCCTTTCAATTCTTTATTACAAAAAAATATTAAAATTCCTACACTAAACCAAAAAAAGTTAAAAAAATCATCTCCAAGTGGAAATGATTTAGGAACATTTAGTAAATTAGATAAATATCTTTAATATTCGATAATTGTTTTTCTGCTCATTATTCTTCGTGCATCGCTTAAGTCCGTTGGATAAAAATCCCAATCATATCCATCTTCATCTTGAAGTATTAAGTGTTCGGGATTATTAACGTATTTAAAATTAAGCGCATTATAAAAAGTTCCTTCACTTAAATGATAAGCAAATAGAACATATTCATTTAAATTCCCTGATTCAATCTTCAATTTATCGCAATCCATACTAATTGAATCATCATCAATAAAACGGTAAACATATCCTTGATCAAAATCAATAATCCAATAATTGTGATAATTAGTATTTTTATCTTTATAAGCATAAACACCACTATTCCCGTTCTTTACCGTGTCTTTTGAATTTGTTGAATAAAAAACTGAATTAGAACTTGTTGATGTATTAGATTTTTCCTCAATAGTCGAATTCGCTTCTTCTTTAGGCTCAGCATCCTCAATCTCTTCCGCTTCTTTTGTAGGTTCCACACTCACC
>CAVFKJ010000021.1:0-10880 GCA_963623125.1 Clostridium sp. CAG:217 | reverse complement strand
TTGGCTTATTACATTATAAAAAGAAAGAATTAGAAGAAAATAAGGGAAAGTAGCTTATGCATTTACTATTTACTTTTAAAAAATTATAAAGTAAAATAGTAAAGCATGTGGCGGTTGTGGTGAAGTTGGTTAACACACCAGATTGTGGCTCTGGCATTCGTGGGTTCGAGTCCCATCAATCGCCCCAATTTAGAATTATGAAACTCTCTAAATGAGAGTTTTTATTTATCTTCTTATAGTGTTGCGTCAATTTTTATAATTATTGACGCAACACTATAGTAATCATTTCACAATTTCTATTTCGTATAGCTTTTTAAAATCAATTTTAGTTTTTACAACTTGTATTATTCTTGTATCATAATTTAGTTTTGAAACTCTACCTATTTTTTCAAAATATTTGCCATTATCATAGTAAATCACTCTGACATTACTTCCTATTTCTACTTCCTTTATGGTGCTATCTAATATTTCATAATCTTCTTGCGATAAATATCTTTTAGGCACCTCGATAGTTTCTTGTTTTTCTAAAAGTTCACGATACCCGCTAAGCGCATCAAAAGCTTGAAATATATGTGCTCTATTTTGCATTGTGTCCTCCTATAAGCGTGTTTCTTTTAACGGTTGTTGCCTTATCCAATAAGTTATAGCCCTTAAGAATTGCGTTTTTACCATATTTTTTTTGAACAGTAATAAAGGCGTCTTGTATTTTCCTTTCTTCTTCAACCTTATCTTGATCGACAAATAGATTGTATTGTTCGAAATATTCATCTTTTACATTAGAAAAACTTATACCTATTTTTCTAATTGGATAATTTTTATTTACTGCTTTTATATATAATTTTTTAAATTCTTCAGTCAATATTTTATTTGAATTGGTAGTATTATCAATCTTTTTAGATACATTTACTGGTTTAACAACGTCTTTTGAATAGCCAATAAATAAAGAAATATGATTAGATACCACATGTTTATTTCGCATATTTAAGGTATTTAATTCAACCATTTCTTTTAATACTAAATAGGCGTCGTTATAGTCATAATCTTCAAAAAGAATTTGCGAATTAGAAAGTGAATTTCCTTTAGGAACATATTCTTTTATATCGCTTATTTGAGTTTCTTCTTTTCCCCATGCATGGTCATGTAAAATTCGGGCATTTATGCCAAAGACTTTTTCAAGTATATTCCTATCATAGTGCGCAACATCATATAAGTCTTTAATGCCAAGCCTTTGTAATCTATTAACAGTACCACTTCCAATCATCCAGAAATCATTAAGTGGTTGATGATGCCAAAGAGTTTGCTTAAAAATATCCTCATCTAAATAGCCGATGTTATCTTCAACATGTTTGGCTGTTATATCTAAGGCCACTTTAGTAAGGAACAAATTGGTACCAATACCTACGGTAGCTGTGATACAAGTGGTATCATAAATGTCTTTCAATATTAATTTAGCCAAATCTTTTACTGACATTTTATATAACTTTAAATAAGGAGTAGCATCAATAAAACATTCATCAATGGAATAAACATAAATATCTTCACTGCTTATGTATTTGAGAATAACTTTATATATTCTAGCTGAATATTCCATATATAGTGACATTCTAGGTTTTGCAATAATATATTCAATGTTTTTTGGTATCTCAAATAAGCGTCCTCTGCTTTTAACACCAAGTTTCTTAATAGCTGGGCTAGCTGCCAAAGTTATAGCGCCATCTCCTCTGCTAGGGTCAGCCACTACTAAATTTATTTTAAAAGGATCCAATCCTCTTTCAGCACATTCAACTGAGGCATAAAAAGATTTGAGATCAATGCACATATAGACTTTTTCCATGTTTTTATTATAGAAGGGCTTATTTTTGTAAACAAGGTAGATTTGGGAAAATCGAACTTAGTTTATAAATTTATTTATTAAAACGATATAAATTTGTTAATATATAGATATGGAACTAAGACAATTACTTTTTCAATATGAATTAGAAAATGGTAAGTCGCATAATGATGTGGCAAAAGAAATCGGCATCTCTTTATCTACTTACTATAGATGGATAAATGGCGAGAGTACGAAATTAAAAAGAGGGACTATTGATAGACTATCAAAGGTGCTTGATGTGGATATTGATTCATTGATCGAGGAAAGTGAAAGAATAAAACCGATCATGGGCTTTGTTAAGGCGGGATATGACTTACTTGCGGATGAAAATATTGATGGCTATATTGAACTTGGACAAGCCGATGCTTCTAGGGGCGATTACTTTTTGCGTATAAAGGGTGATTCAATGGTTGGCTCTAATATTTTTGATGGTGATTTGGTTTATGTTGAAAAATGTGATTATGTCAAAGATGGACAAATCGGAATTGTCATGATAGGTGATGAAGTAACTATTAAAAAAGTTCATTACAAGAATGAACTTATGATACTTGAAGCAAGTAATCCTAATTATGAATCAAAATTTTTCACAAAAGCTGAAATTGAACAGTTGCCTGTAAAAGTAATTGGCTTAGTTAGATTTGTCAGAAGAGATCTTGTTTAAATATGTAGTTACATTATTAAATTCAATATTTGCTCTTTTTATCATAGCTTCCTTAGTTAGATAAGCTACATGTGGCGTAAGAATAGTATTTTTAGCATTTAATAATGGATAATCTTTGGTAAGTGGCGGTTCGCTGTCGTAAACATCAATGCCAGCGCCTGCTATTTTATTACTATTTAGAGCATCAGCTAAAGCGCAGTTATCGACAATTGGACCTCTTGCACAATTTATAAAGATAGCGCTATTTTTCATTTTATTTATTTTTTCTTCATCAATAAAATGATAGGTTTCTTTATTACTTGGAAGATGCAAAGATATAATGTCGCTTTCTTTTAGTAGCACATCAACATCTACTTGTTTGATATTGCTGTCGTTAATTTGGCTTCTTGAGTAGCCTAAAATATTACAACCAAAGGCCTTAAATAATTTAGCTGTTTGTTTGCCAATTTTTCCACATCCTATAATGCCAACGGTTTTGCCGTTTAGTTCTATTCCAATGAGTCCTGTACTATTTTGATAGCTTCTAGTGGCTAAATCTGCTTCTTTTATTTTTCTAAGTAAATTAATACTTAAGCCGATAACTAATTCGCTTACGGCTACATCAGAATATCCACCACAGTTAATGATTTCGATATTTCTTTCCTTACATGCTTCTTCATCGACATGATCAATGCCGGTAAAGGCTACGGCAATCATTTTTAATTTATCGCATTTTTCAATAACTTCTCTAGGATAGGGATTATTAGCTATCATGACTATATCTTGATTTTGGCTTCTTTTTATTAATTCATCAATATCTGTTGTCTTGTTATTGTAATAGGTAAAACTATGGCCTTGTTTAATTAGAGACTTTGCTAGCTCTTCTACTTCTTCCTTACTTATTCCAATTGGTTCTAAAAGACTTATGTTCATAAATTCACCTCGTATATAATTATAGATGTATGATAAAAATTGGTGATACTTATTTTGAAATAAAAATAGTTAGAAAAAATATTAAAAATATATATTTAAGAATCAAGGGCAATGTTCTTGAGATTACTTGTCCAAAGTATGTTAGTAAACAACAAATTCTTGATTTTATTAATTCAAAGAGTTCTTGGATACTTAATGCGAATAAGAAAAGAGAAATAAAAAATCAAACAAGCAAGCTAGTAGTTAATGATTATATTTATTATTTGGGTAAGAAATATAAACTTAACATTGTTTATGGCAATCCTCGAGTGTGTTTAAACAATGATACTTTAACTATCTATTCTAGAAAAAATGATATTGACGAGGCATTAAAGATTTTTTATAAGGAAGGCAGTAAAACATTACTAAACTTAATAAAAGAGAAAGAAGACAAATATTTAAGAGTAATAAAAGATTATGGCTATTATAATAATCCTGAATATAAATTTAGAATTATGAAATCAGCTTGGGGAATTAACTATCCTAAGAAGAATCTAATTACTATTAATGAAAGATTAATTCATTTTGATGATAAGTGTCTTGAAGCGGTATTGTGGCATGAAATACTGCATTTTGTGATTCCTAATCATTCAAAAAGATTTCACGAAGTGCTCAACTATCATATGTATGATTATGAAACCTTAATCAAAAGTATCTATTGATAAAAGATGTTGGTCTAAATCACAGAAATATTTGTTTGTCTAGAAGTTTTTTATTTTTTTGATAAAAAATGAAAACGGTTTCATTTTAGCACAAGATTTTCAGACAAATTTATTGTACTTAGAAATTATCCTTACTATAATTAAGACAAGGTAAGAGAATATGAAAGCAAGCAATATAATGAAACTACTATTTCAAAATGATGGGGTAAATGCCCAAGGTGATGTTTTGCTTAAAATTGATTCTTTAGTATGAACGCGTTTGTGTGCGTTCTTTTTTTATCATAAGGAGGATAAAATCATGACACAAGAATTAAACAAAAATTTCTACGCTGCAGTAAAAGAGGGCGATCTTGAAGCTGTAAAAAAGTATGTAGAAGAAGGAGCTGATGTTGAAACAACCAATACCGAAGGTAGAAGCGCATTAGCTAGAGCAAGTAAAAGAGGTTATACAGAAATTGTTAAATATTTGCTAGAAAAGGGTGCTGATGTAAGAAGCAGAGATGTTGAAAATAAGACACCATTAATGGGAGCCGCTAAAAAAGGACAATTAGATATTGTTAAGCTACTTGTTGAAGCTGGAAGCAATGTTAATGCTAGAGATAATAAACAAAGAAGTGCTTTAATTAGAGCTAGTTATGAAGGAAGAAGCGATGTTGTTGAATACTTGATCGACAAGGGTGCTGATCTTGAGATTAAGGATGAAGAAGGTAGAACTGCTTTAATTGATGCGATTAATGCAGGTAAAGTCGATACTGTACATTTACTATTAGCTAAGGGTGCAGATATTAATGCTAAAGACAATAAAGGCTGTGATGCACTTATGAGAGCTTGCTACCAAGGTAATGTTGATGAAGTTGTTTATTTGATTAATAAGGGTGCTGACAAGAATGCTAAAGATAATAATGGCAAGACTTGCAAGGATTACTTTAGAGATGGTGTGCCTGAACAGTTAAAGGACGAATTCTAATATGAAAGAATATGATAGTAAAGATATCCGCAATGTTGTTTTATTAGGACATGCTGGAAGTGGCAAATCTACTTTTATTGAAAACGCCTTACTTTTAACTAATGAAATAGATAGAATGGGCAATAGTTCTGATGGAACATTAGCTATGGACTATGATCCTGAAGAGGCAAAAAGAGGATTATCGGTTTATTCGGCTATTGCGCCAATTCAATGGAAGGGTAGAAAAATTAATTTCATTGATACACCAGGTTATCTAGATTATGAAGGTGATAAAGTATCTGGTGCTAGTGTGGCAGATTTGGCAGTTATCTTTGTAAGTGGTAAAGAAGGCCAACAATCAGGTACTGAAAAAGCTGCTAACCTAGCTATTAAAATGGGCATTCCTATGTGTTTTTTAATCAATAATGCAGACGAAGGCATGAAATTTGATGAGATTGCTCAAAGCATTACTGATGTTTATGGCAAGGGTGCTGTACCATTCTTAATCCCGGAAATGGATGGTAATAAGATGGTTGGTGTAAGAAAGACCATCTATGATGAAAATGATCCATATTATGATGAGATTATGGAAGTTGTAGCTTCTACTAATGATGAAATGATGGATAAGTTCTTTGCGGGTGAATCTTTTACTAAAGAAGAAAAGAAATTCGGTTTAAAGGCTGCTTTAAAGAATGGTGAGATTAAGCCAATACTTGGCGGTTGCGCTGTTTCGGGTTATGGTGTAGGCGAGATATTAGACTTTATTGTAACTTTTGCACCAGTATATTGCGAAAACGGCGAAATCGAAGTTGAAGATAAGAAAGTTAAAACTAGCGATGATGCACCATTTACGGCAAAAGTATTCAAGACTGTTGTTGACCCATTTGTTGGTAAGATTTCTTATATTAAGGTTATGTCAGGCTGTCTAACTTTACAAACACCTTTATATAATGCGAATAAAGAAGTTAATGAAAAAGCTGGCGCTTTATATACAATGTGTGGCAAGAACCAACAAGCCCTTGATAAGGCAAATTGCGGTGATATTGTGGCTTTGACAAAACTTAGTCAAACAGAGACTTGTGATACATTATGTACAAAAGATTTTGTAGTCAAATATCCTGCAATTGAATATCCTCGTCCAATGCTTGGCATGGCTATTTCGCCTAAGACCAAAGATGATGAAGATAAGATGTCTGATGCCCTAAAGAAGATTTTAATTGAAGATAAATCAATTAAACTTGTAAGAAATGCTGAAACTGGTGAACAAGTACTTTATTGTGTAGGTGATCAACAATTAGATGTTGTGGTCAATAAATTAAAGAATCGTTATAAGGTTGAAATTAATTTGAAAGAACCTAAGATTCAATATCGTGAAACAATTAGAGGCAAGTCAGAGGTTCAAGGTAAATATAAGAAACAAAATGGTGGTGCTGGTCAATTTGGTGATGTATGGATTAGATTTGAATATAATCCGGATAGTGAAGACTTAGTATTTAATGAAGAAGTATTTGGTGGAGCCGTTCCTAAAAATTTCTTTCCAAGTGTAGAAGCTGGACTTAAATCTTGTATGGCAAAAGGACCTCTTGCAGGATGTAAAGTAGTTAATGTAAAGGCAACACTATATGATGGTTCATATCATCCAGTTGATTCAAAGCCTAATTCTTTTGAAGCTGCTGCTAAGATTGCGTTTAAAAATGGTATTCCAAAGGCTAATCCAATTTTACTAGAACCTATTGGTAAAGTTCATGTAATTACACCAGAGAAATACGTTGGTGATTTGATCGGTGATTTCAATAAGCGCCGTGGTATGATCATGGATACTGGCCATACTGAAGATGGCTACGCAACTATTGATGCTGAAGTGCCTATGGCTGAGATGCAAAAGTACGCTACTGAACTCAGAAGTATGAGCAAGGGCAGAGGAACATATGTAATGGACTTCGATCGTTATGAGCCTGCTCCTAATAATGTAGCTGAAAAAGTTATAGCTGCTGCAGCTAAAGAATTAAAGAATGATGATTTAGATTAAACTAAAGGGGAACGTAAAAAACGTTCCTTTTTAGATGCTATAATTTAAACATGTTAAGTTATGTGTTATCTAAGGATGATGTTGTTGTTTGGCTTGATGGCGAAAAAATTATTAAGCGTGATTTGTTGCGTTGTCCACTAGCCTTAAGAAAAGGCGATTCAGTTGATAATTGGCTAAATGATAGAGCAATAGACTCACATAGGGTTAATTCTAGATTGTTAAAAAAAGTATTACATCTAACCGATAAATCAGACAAGGAAATTGTTTTATATAATAATGCAGTTACAATCACTGACAATTTTTGGGTAAAAAGTGAAGACGGTGATTTAAAGTGGGATGATGTAAAATTTTCCTTTAATTATTTTGATAAACTAGCTTTATTAGGTAATCCGGATAGCTTTAAACTTAAACCAAGTAGGAATCCAGAAATTACAAATATCGGTAGCTATGAAAAGTGTTGGTCTATTGAAAATAATCGATGGGTTATGTATAAAAAAGAAACAATCAATCAAAGATTTTCGGAATATTTTATTTATCTTTTAGGACTTGAACTAGGCTTTAATATGGCAAAGTATGAACTTTGTGATATTGGTATTAAAACGTATGATTTTACGGAAAATAATAAATATAACTTTGAGCCTATTAAATCAATAATGGGTGAAAATGAAGACTATAACGATGTTTTTAATACTCTATATAAAATTGATAGTGAAATTGCTAAGGATTACCTAAAAATGATTTATTTAGATACGTTATGTTTTAATATGGATAGGCATAACCTTAATTATGACCTTTTAAGGGATAGTGTAAGTGGCAAAATAATTAAATTGGCACCTAATTTTGATAATAATATTGCCCTAATATTCAATGATAAGTATCCAGATGTTGATGGTGGAGTTGTTTTTTTAAGAGACTTGTTTAAACATTTCTTAGACACAAATAATATGGCCAGAGAAATGTATAAAAATTTAAATATAAAAGCACTTAGTGAAGAAGATATTAATGATGTGTTAGATTTAATTAATCTAGATGTTGATAAGAGAAAGATAGCTGATTTTATTTATAATAATCAAAGCTTATTATCTTTGTTGATACAATAGAAACGAAGATTATGATAAAAGCTATATTTTTTGATATTGATGGCACACTATTTTCTCATAAACAAAACAAAATACCAAATAGTACCATTCGCTGTTTGAATATATTAAGAGAAAAGAGCATTAAAACAATTATTGCCACAGGTAGACATAAGATTGATTTGACAACGTTACCAATAAAGGGTATTCCTTTTGATGGTTATCTTACTTTAAATGGCCAATTGTTGTTGGATGAGGAATTAAGAACTTACGCAAGTACGCCTATTAAACAAGAGGAAATGGAAATAGTGTCAAGAATATTCGAAGCCAAGAAAGTTCCTTTGATACTGGTATCGGAAAATGAACGTTATATCAATTATGTAGATGATACTGTAATTGAAGTGCTTAAGGGTGAGCATATGGATATTCCACTTATTAAAAAATATGGTGGTGAAAAGATTTATCAAGCCATGGCTTATGTTACAAAAGATAAGCAAGATCTTTTAGATGCTATCTTGGATGAATGTTCTATTACATCTTGGAATCCTTGTGGAATTGATATTATTCCTATCGATGGTGGCAAGTCTAATGGCGTTAAACAATATATTAAAAACAATGGTTTGCAAATTGAAGAAACCATGGCCTTTGGCGATGGTGATAATGATGCTGATATGTTAAAGTGTGTTGGCGTTGGTGTTGCGATGGGGAATGCTTCTATTAAGGCAAAACAGGCGGCTGATTATATAACAGATGATATTGATAATGATGGTATTGAGAAAGCATTAAAGTATTTTCAAATAATTGATTAGTGCTTACTAAAAAATTTATGGAAAACTAATTTAATAATTTATAATAATTTCATGAGTGATTTTGTTTTAAAAGGAAATATTTGTTTTTGTAAAAACAAAGAAGAAATAGAAACGGTTGATGGTTATCTAGTCTGCATCAATGATAAATGCGCTGGTGTTTTTAAGAAACTACCAAGTAAATATCAAAAGTTAAATTTAATTGATTATAGTGATTATCTAATTATTCCAGGTATGGTTGATTTGCATATTCATGCCCCTCAATATGCCTATAGAGGACTTGGCATGGATTATGAGCTTTTAGATTGGCTTAAATATGAGGCTTTTAAAGAAGAAAGTAAGTATGAAGATCTTGAATATGCTAAAAAGGCGTATAAGATATTTGTTGATGAAATAAAAAAGAGTGCTACAACAAGACTTTCAATATTTGCCTCAAGGCATGTTGAAGCTACCATAGAACTTATGGAACAACTAGAAGAAAGTGGTTTGGTTTCATATGTTGGTAAGGTGAATATGGATAGAGATGCGCCAGAGCCTTTAGTTGAACATGATTCTTTACAAGATACTGTTTATTGGCTTGAAAGTGTAGATGGTGAATTTGAAAACACTAAGCCCATAATGACTCCGCGTTTTATTCCTAGCTGTTCTGATGAATTGTTGCGTGGACTAGGACAATTGATGCTTATGTATGATGTACCGTTGCAATCACATTTATCGGAGAATTTAGGCGAAATAGAGTATGTTAAACAATTGTGTCCTAATAGTAAATTTTATGGTGATGCCTATGATAAAAACGGACTTTTTGGAAAGGCTCATGATGAATTATTTGGTGTAGATAAACAATATAAGACCATAATGGCTCATTGTGTATATTCTTGTGATGATGAAATTAAATTAATGAAAGAAAATGATGTTTATATAGCTCATTGTCCTTCTAGTAATATGAATGTTTCAAGCGGTATTGCACCAATTAGAAAGTATCTTGATTTGGATATGAATATGGGACTTGGCAGTGACGTTGCAGGTGGCACAAGTGAGTCGATGTTTTCTACTATTACTAAAACTATCGAGGTTTCTAAATTATATTGGCGTTGTATAGATCAAAAATATAAAGCTTTAAATTTTAATGAGGCTTTCTATTTGGCTACAATGTCGGGTGGTAAATTCTTTGGCGATGTCGGAACTTTTAAAGAAGGTTATGAATTTGATGCTTTAGTACTTGATGATAGCATACTCAAGACAACTCTTAATTTAAGCTTGTTAGAAAGGCTTCAAAGAGCAATATATTTATCACTTGATTTAAAAGGTGGTATCAAACACAAATATGTAAAAGGAAAGGAATTGTTTTAGCGATTATGAACAAGCATATAGAAAAAGCATTAAAGTTAAGAGATAATCCAGAAGTTCATTATAATTGTGCGCAATCAATGCTTTGCGCCTATAGTGATGAACTTGGTTTAAGCGAAAAAACTTGTTTTGATTTAGGTTTTAATTTTGGCAGTGGCATGAAATATGGCGGGATATGTGGCGCTATTTCAGCTGCTTATATGATTCTTGGATTATTTGGCATAAATGATGTGATTGTTTTAAATAAGTTTAAAAAAGATATGGCTGATAAACATGATGGAATGCTTAATTGCGTTGATCTTTTAAGAATTAATGCCGCAAAGGGTGGTGTTAAGAAAGTTCATTGTGATAGTATGATTTGTGAAGCAATTGAACTTATTGATGAAATAATCGCAAAGTAAAAAGACACGAGTGTGTCTTTTGGGTATCCAAACACTTTAGGGGTATACCAAACAATTAAGGTGACAACTATAGGGGGCTAACTCATAGATGTCACCTTTTAATGTGTGCAAGTATATATGGATATATT
>CAVFKJ010000020.1:0-4031 GCA_963623125.1 Clostridium sp. CAG:217 | reverse complement strand
ATTTCTAGCCATAATAATGCTAGAAGAGATATTCAACAAGTTGAAAGATATGAACTTATTGAAGAACTTGTTAGATATTATTTGGAGAGTAAATAATTAATGCGTATTTTAGGCTTAGATTTAGGTTCTAGAACACTTGGCATTGCATTATCAGATTCTAATGAATCTTTAGCTTTGGCTAAAGAAACCTTTAGATTCGCTCAAGATGATTATGATGCGGCAGTTGATAGAACGCTTGAATATATTGATGAATATAAGATTAAAACAGTAGTATTGGGCCTGCCAAAACATATGAATGGCGATATTGGCGAAAGAGCCCAACTTTCAATGGAGTTTAAGGAAATCTTAGAACAAGAAAGAGAAGTTGAGGTTGTTTTACAAGATGAAAGACTTACAACTTCAATGGCTTTAAAGACTAGCGCCTTTTTAGGCAATAGTGCTTCTAAAAGAAAGGCTACTGTTGATCAATTGGCTGCGCAAAATATTTTACAAGATTATTTAGATAGGAAGAAATTAGAAAATGGACAATAGAATTTTTATTACGGATGATAATGGTAATGAAAGAGAAATGAATATTCTCTTTACTTTTGATTTAAATGAAGAAAACTATGTTGTTGTATATGAGGGTGATAATGATGAAGAACTTTATGCTTTCAAATACGATGAAGATGGTAATCTTTACGTTGTAGAAGAACAAGAAGAATTAGAGGCAGTACAAGAAGTAATTGATGCGTTTGATGAGGTAGATGATGGCCAAGAAGAGTAAATCATATAAGGGTTTACTAATTGCGGTCATCGCTCTTTTTGTGATAGCCTTGTTTTTAGGTTTTTCTTTATATAAAGTAAGCATGAAACCGGTTAGTAATGAAAGTGAAATAAAAGAGATAACTATTCAAGATAATTGGTATGGCAAAACAGTACTTAAGTACTTACAAGAAGAGAAGGTTATTCGAAATGGTGATATCGCTTATATCTATGCTAAATTGAATCAATTATCTTTAGATTTTAAAGCTGGTACTTATGATGTAGATAAGTCTTGGTCTTTTAAAGAATTAGTTAATTATTTAAGTGATGGCAATAATGCAATTCAAGATACTGTTACCGTCAAGTTTATGGAAGGTACACGCGTAATTGATTTTGCCGAAAACTTAGCTGAAAACACTAATCTTGAATATGATGAAATTATTGCTTATTGGAATAATGAAAGTAACATTAAAGCTTTGATGATTGATTATCCTTTTTTAACTAATGAAATGTTTAATAGTGATGTTAAATATTATTTAGAAGGCTACTTATTTCCTGATACGTATGAATTCTATAGAGATACAACAGTTGAACAAGTCACTAGAAAGATGCTTGATGAGACTTTAAAACTATATGAAGAATATAAGAGCGATTTTGATAATAGCAAATATTCTATTCATCAATTATTTACGCTTGCTAGTATCGTTCAAAGAGAATCGGGTAATAGTGAAGATATGGCTAAAGTAGCCAGCGTTTTCTATAATCGCTTAGATGAAGGTATGCAACTACAATCTTCGGTTACCGTATGTTATGCCTTAAATATTGGCTTAGGTGATGATTGGACAAAATGTGAAATCACGCAAACTAATAGCGATCCTTATAACACTTATCAAGTAAGTGGTTTTCCTCCAGGTGCCATTTGTAACTTTGGAAAAGATGCCCTTGTTGCAACATTAGAGCCTGAGGATACTGATTATTTCTATTTTATTGGTGATGTTTGTGGTGATGGTGGTACTATTTTTGCGAGAACTTATGAAGAACAATTAGCTAATCAACAGGAGTATTTAGGATGTTATTAAAGAAACCAGTATTAATTGGCATTGCCGGCGGTAGTGCTAGTGGCAAGACAACAATAGCGAAAAAATTATTTGAAGCTTTTGATAAAACTAATTCCGTAATTATTATCAAGGAAGACGATTATTACAAGGATCAAAGTAATATGACTTTTGAAGAGAGAACTAAGACTAATTATGACCATCCGTTTGCGTTTGATCATAATTTAATGAAGGAACAACTTCTTGATTTAATCAAAGGCTATACGATTGAAAAACCAACCTATGATTATACTGAACATAATCGTAGTAATGTGGTTGAAGTAATAGAACCAAGGGATGTTATCATCATTGAAGGCTTGTTTGTACTTGAGGAAAAGGATATAAGAGATTTACTTGATATTAAAGTCTATGTTGATACACCATATGATGTAAGGTTTATCAGAAGACTTAAAAGGGATATTGAGGAAAGAGGTAGAGAACTTAACAACATCATTGATCAATGGCTTAATACGGTTAGAGTCATGCATGAACAGTTTGTTGAACCAAGTAGAAGATATGCTGATATCATTGTTCCAGAGGGTGGTACAAACAATGTAGCTATTGACTTATTAATCACTAAGATTAATAGTATCTTGCCCTAAATTATGCTAATATAGATAAGCGGAGGTAAATTATGGACGATATTTTTTATGTCACAGAAGAAGGTTTACAAGATTTAAAAACAGAATTAGATACATTAATTCATGTTACTAGAAATGAAGTTATAGAAGAATTAAAGTCTGCTAGAGCACAAGGCGACTTATCAGAAAATGCTGATTATGATGCAGCTAGAGATAGACAAGCTCAAGTAGAATCACGTATCAAAGAACTAGAACATATGATCAGAAATGCGGAAGTCATTACTGAAAATAAGTCTAGTAAGTTTGTTCGTTTGGGTAGTACGGTTGAACTTGAGGAACTTGATACAAAAAATAAATTAACTTTCACAATTGTTGGTAGTGTTGAAGCTGATCCTTTAAATGGAAAGCTTTCAAATGTTACTCCACTTGCTGAAGCAATCTTAGATCAAAAGGTTGGTAGTAAGGTTACAGTTAACTCTAAAGTACCTTACGAAGTTAAGATTCTAAAAGTAATGTAATTTTTTTAAAAAAAGTAAGGAATTTTAATATTTTTTCTTAATAATGATTTAGATGATTAAGAAGTTAAGTATTAAAATTCTTTTTATTTTGCTTATTTTGGTCATAATACTAATAATTTTTAGTAAGTCTTTTATTATTGATAACAACACAAATAAGCAAATAGAACTTAAAGTCAATGATGAAACGATAAAAGTACCTCTTGGTACTACCTATGAAGACATTAAAGAAAATATCGATGCTGATACTGATGACTTATATAGTGATGATTATACTTTTAAAGATGGTGAAGATATCACTATAAGTCAAAAAGAAGATGGTAAGATTTCAATTAATAACGCTTCAAAAGAAGAATTAATGTCTTTACCAGGAATTGGTGAAAAGACAGCTATTAAAATTATTGAATATCGAAACGAACATTCTTTTAAAACGATAGAAGACCTTAAAAATGTAAAGGGCATAGGCGATAAGAAGTATGAAAAAATTAAAGACCTTATCGTTATTTAAGATAGCTCTGCTTTTAGCTTTTAATATCTATTTTCAAAATATTTTCTTATTTATAGTATCTTTACTATATCTTTTTATAAGTAATCTTTATGATGGCTTTTCGTTTATATTTCTTTTGTTACTATTTTATTTTTTTACGCTTTCAAATTTTGATATATTGCCAATAGGCTATGTATGTAGCGTAAAGAAAGACTATATAGTAGTTGATAAGATAATTTATAAAGTAAAAACACAAGGTGATTTAGAAATTGGTGATATTGTTTTATATTCATCTAATTCCAATAAAATTGATGATGACGAATATTTAAATAAGAATATTCTTTACTTTAATAATGAATATAAAAAGTTATCTTTTTCTTTGCCTTTTAAAAATATAAATAAGAAAGCTAATCAAGATAATTTATATAAGAAAATTCTTTTAAATGATTATGTTAATGATAATGAATTTGATTATTATCTTGGTTATGGTTTTGCGTTCTATTATCTCTTAACAAAACTCTTTAAAAAGAATAAATATCTTTCAATAGTTGTATTAATTATTTATACATTATTGTTTGGTTTTGAAATTAAATTATTATTGGTCCTAATT
>CAVFKJ010000019.1:0-7957 GCA_963623125.1 Clostridium sp. CAG:217 | reverse complement strand
AACCAATTAATAAACATCCTTCTTTTAAACAAATGGAAAACAGCTTTAATAGAGCTGCTGAAGAACTTGAACATACGGAAATGTTAAGAAGTGACTTTATCAATAACTTTTCGCATGAATTTAAAACGCCAATTGTTTCCATTGCTGGCTTTGCCAAACTACTTAGAAGAGGAAATCTAAGTGAAAAAGAAAAAGAAGAATACTTACAAGCTATCGAAGAAGAATCATTAAGATTATCTGATATGGCCAATAATGTCTTAAGTTTAACTAGAGTTGAAAACCAAACAATTCTAACAAATGTAACAGAATATAATTTATCTGAACAAATTAGAGGTGCAATCTTATTGCTTGAAGAAAAATGGACTACTAAAAATATAAACATGGACCTTCAATTTGGTGAACATAATATTCAAGCCAATGAGGAACTACTAAAACAAGTTTGGATAAATCTATTAGATAACGCCATAAAGTTTTCCTATGAAAACGATACTGTTAGTGTAAATATAATTGATAAAGAAGATAAGTTGCTTGTATCAGTTACAAATCATGGCAAAGATATTCCCAAAGATTCTATTAAACGAATCTTTAATAAATTTTATCAAGTCGATGAATCACATTCTTCATATGGTAATGGCATAGGACTAGCTGTTGTAAAAAAGATATGCCAACTACATAATGGTGAAGTATCCGTTACAAGTAAAAATAATACTACAACCTTTTATGTGTCTTTACCCAAAACCCACTAAAAAAGGCTTCAATTAAGAAACCTTGTTATATTTGTGATTTAAGGTAAGCAAATAAGAATTTAGAGATGTCGCCATCCATAACCTTATTTATATTACCTTCTTCAACATTAGTACGATGATCCTTAACCAAAGTATAAGGACAGAATACATAAGACCTAATCTGTGAACCCCATTCAATCTTCTTTTGATCACCCTTTAAGGCACGCTTTTGTGCCTCGCGCTCCTCGATGGCCTTTTGATAAAGCTTAGACTTTAAAACCGTCATACATCTTTCACGATTAAGAATCTGACTTCTTTCAGTTTGTGAGAATACCACAATACCACTTGGAATATGCTTAATTCTAACGGCACTATCAGTCTTATTAATATGTTGGCCACCAGCGCCAGAAGAACGCATTGTATCAACTTCTAAATCTTTTTCATCAATCGTAATATCAATTTCATCATTAAACTCTGGCGTAACTTCAATTGAGGCAAACGAAGTATGTCTTCTGCTATTGGCATCAAATGGTGAAATACGCACCAAACGATGCACACCACTTTCGCCCTTTAAATAGCCATAAGCTAAATCGCCCTTAATTAATACGCTACAAGACTTGATACCAGCTTCATCGCCATCTTCATAGTCAATGATTTCAAAACCATAACCATTTTTTTGAGCATATCTTTGATACATTCTAAATAACATGTTAGCCCAATCTTGGGACTCGGTACCACCAGCACCAGGATGAATTTCTAGGATTGCATTAGCGTGATCATAGTCATTTGAAAGTAAAACCTGCATCTCAAAATCACTAAAATCATTTAAAACACTGTCATAATCTTCACTAACAAGTTCCATTAAATCTTCATCATAAGATTTGCTTAACTCATCAATTGAATCAGACAAATCATTTAATGCTGTATCATTCTTCTTATAAGTACTAATTAAATTACGATCAATATTAGCCTCTTTAATGATACTTTGAGCCTTCTTAGTATCATTCCAAAAATTCTCATCTTCTTGAAGCTTATCTAATTGTTTAACTCTATCCTCTAACTTAGCTAAGTCAAAGAGAGCTCCCAAGCTCATTAAGCTTTTTTATAGCGGCATTAACGCCCTGTTTCATTTCATATAATTCCATAATTATTTACTACTCGTCTCAACTTTAACCTTATTACAAATAGTCACAATATCATTAGAAATAGAATTCATCATTTCCTCAAATAATTGATAGCCCTCTTCTACATAAGCTTGTAAAGGATTATTTTGGGCATAACCTCTAAGTCCTATACCATCTCTAAGCTTAGACATAACATCAATATGATTTACCCAAGCTCTATCAATTGTACGAAGAGCTACATTCTTTTCAAATTCATTAATAGCCTTCTTAGGAATAGGTGCAATCTTATTATTGTATTCACCAAAAGTAATCTCAACTAAACGATTAACACATTCTTCCTTATCAAGATTATTGATATTATTTTCATCAACCTTACTACCAAGAACCTCTAAAGCATTAACAATGCCCTTATAATCCAAAACATCCTTCTTGCCATCATGATTTGTATTTTCATCTACAACTCTTTCAATGACTCTTCTAAACATATTCTCAATAACCGAATGAATATCTTCATTTTCAAGAATATAGTTTCTTTGTTCATACATAGTCTCTCTTTGAAGACGCATTACATCATCATAATCAAGTAACGCCTTACGAGCATCAAAGTTAATACCTTCAACTCTTTTTTGAGCACTAGAAATAGCCTTAGAAACCGTCTTATTTTCAATCGGAATATCACCCATTTGCGCAAAAATACCCATGATACGTTCACTACCAAATCTAGTCATAAGCTCATCTTCTAAAGAAACATAGAAACGTGAATAACCAGGATCACCTTGTCTACCACTTCTACCTCTTAATTGGTTATCAATACGTCTAGACTCATGTCTTTCACTACCAATGACCGCTAAACCACCAAGTTCTTTAACACCTTCACCAAGCTTAATATCGGTACCTCTACCAGCCATATTAGTAGCGATAGTAACAGCACCCTTTTGACCAGCATTCTTAATAATTTCAGCCTCAAACTTATGGTTTTTAGCATTCAATACACTATGCTTAATCTTTCTGCTTTGTAACATCTTATCAAGAAGTTCACTAGTTTCAACTGAAATAGTACCAACCAAAACGGGTTGACCCTTTTCATGTCTTTGTAAAACTTCATCAATTAAAGCGGTATATTTAGCCTTCTTAGTACCAAAAATCAAATCAGGTTGATCATCTCTAATAACTGGCTTATTAGTAGGAATCTCTACAACGCGCATATTATAAATAGAAAGGAACTCTTCTTCCTCAGTCTTAGCTGTACCAGTCATACCAGCTAACTTAGTATATAATCTAAAGAAGTTTTGGTAAGTAATAGTCGCCATGGTAACTGTTTCTTGTTTAATAGGCGCATTCTCCTTGGCTTGAATAGCTTGATGTAAACCATCACTCCACTCTCTACCAGGCATCTTACGACCAGTATTTTGATCGACAATGATAACTTGTAATTGACCCTTTTCATCTGGTTCAACTACATAATCAACGTCTCTGTGCATAATGTAGTTAGCCTTTAAAGCTTGCGCAACATAATGCACTAAACCAGCATTCTCTGGATCATAGATATTATCAACCTTAAAGAACTTTTCAGCCTTTCTAATGCCCTCTTCGCTTAATTGGATATTCTTACCCTTGATATCAATCTCATAATCTTCATCAGCCTTAAGTTTTTTAACAAACTTATCAGCCAAAGGATAAAACTTTGCTGTTTCTCTAGAACCACCAGAAATAATAAGTGGAGTACGAGATTCATCAATTAAAATCGAGTCAACTTCATCAACTAAAGCAAAATTAAGTGGTCTTAAAACACGATCCTCAACTCTAGTTACCATGTTATCTCTTAGATAATCAAAGCCTACTTCTGAACAAGTACTATATGTAATATCACATAAATAAGCTTTTCTTTTTTCAGCAGCCGTCATCGATCTTAAGTTAACACCAACCGTTAAACCTAAGAACTTATAAATTTGGCCCATCCACTCAGCATCTCTTTGCGCTAAGTATTCATTAACGGTAATGACATGAACACCCTTGCCAGTTAAAGCATTTAAATAAACGGCCATAACTGAAGTCAAAGTCTTACCTTCACCAGTCTTCATTTCAGCAATATCACCGCGATGAAGAACACAAGCACCCTCTAATTGACAAAAATAAGGAAACTCGCCAAGCTTTCTTCTAGCAGCCTCTCTAGCTACCGCAAAAGCTTCACATAATATATCATCTAAAGTTTCACCCTTACTAAGTCTATCTTTAAATTCTTGCGTCTTAGCAGATAATTGTTCATCACTTAATGCAGCCATTGTACTCTCTAAATCAAGAGTAGGCTTAACTTGTTTTTCAACCTCCGCCAAAATCTTCTTATCGGTATTAAATAATTTATCAAAAATTCCCATACTATACCTCTTTATCTTGTCTATTGTACCATAGTTACATAAACAAGCCTGTTAATCAAGTGTTAAAATAGCGCTTTTTTAAATAAAGCGTTTACTTTATAAATATCTCATTCATTTTTAACACTGATTTAAAAACAATCTAATTATCTTCGGCCGCGAAATCAATTTTTATCGTTTTATGGCCACTAATAATTTTTAAATAAATCATCAAGAGTAATCACGTTATCAAAGTCATTACTATATTCATTATATTTAAGACCTACTGTGATAATTAAAGTTTTATGAATTATCATTTACATATGGTTTTATCTTTTTTCCAAGCTAATAGCTCTTCTTCTATTGTCCTTTTTAGCATTTGTTACACCTTTTTCTATATTACAAACATCCTTTGCGACGTTTTTCAACATTAAAAGAGACACTTTTGCGACGTTTTTCCTACATATTTTAATATTTTTTGCGACGTTTTTCTTGTTTTATTAAAAAAATGGTAACAGAAAACAAAAATCGCTATTTGTAATATGCAGAATGTCTAATGCAACATACAAAAGATAAGATGGCGTATTAGTTGTGCCTACAACAACTTTAAAAACTGATCAAAGGATCTTGAGTTGATATCAGAATAACGATGTCTTCAACAACGTAATTACCCTTGATGATTTATTCGAATAAAACACAAACAATTTATAACGATTTCAAATAGTTCTCAACATTTAGATATTTTATATTATCAACTATAGTATCTTCTCCCTTATAGATTACATAGCGATTAACAATATCGCCATATCTATTTTTAACCATAGTACATTTATCTTCATCTATCAAATGACGATATTGTGGTTTAACCAAAATAGAACTATGTTTAATCTCATAAACATCACAAGTAAGTTTCTTAGTGTCATATACTACCATATCAAATTCACCTATCGGAAATTGAAGTTTAAAAACATGTTTATCTTTTTTAGCTATTTTTGTTTCCAAAAGAACAATTTCTTCCATCATTCTTCCTCTAATTTCATTTAGTAATCTGTCCAAGATAAATTTTCTATCTTTTGGCAAAAGTTCTGTAAATTTCTCATCTAATAATAGTTTTTTAACAATTGCTTCTGCTTGAGCATACCTTAGACCAGGTTGGCTAATAACAGTTATTTTGTCTTGTTTATTACTATTAGGTATATAATTTAAATCTATTTCCATTATCAAATCTAATAAGATTAAGTATTCCTTAATTTGAGACATTATTGAATCATCTACTTCAACACTTTGTTCCTCTTTATCTAGAATATCCAGCATTTGTTTTATGCCTATAGTAACAGAATTAATATCAATATGTTCCTTAATATCAATTGGATTGCTTCTATCTCTTAATAAGTTGGCAGCGGTTAAAGAAAGATCGTGTGACTTAAAGGTTTCTTCAATAACACTCTTTGTGAATTTATGATTGATATTTTCTACAACTCTATTAATTACATTTGTTAATTCACCTTTTTCATAAAGATTATACAACCCTAGAAAATGCCCACCATATTGATAATATTTAAGGGAATGCTGAATATTTCTGGCGATAGCCGTATTTATGTATTCTTCAGCATTTTTACTATTTGAAAAAACAAAATCATTATTATAATTAATACCACCTAGACTCATGGTGCCACCATACTTTATATATTCATCAATGCCCTTAATTCCTAATACTTCTTCAAATTCTTTATAGGGAATAAAAGTCGTATGCAACAATATGCATCTATCATATAGTTGCTCATCCTTTATAATCGCAAAGCCTAATGAATCTGTTCCAGAAAGAACAATCTTCATGCCACTACTTGCATATATATCGGAAAAAATAGCTGCATTCTCTATAAAATCTTCCATCAAAGTAACTTCATCAATAAAAATATACTTATAACCATTTTGTTCAAGTAAACGTATGTCATGATTTAAATCAGTTAAAGTATCACTTGTTTTAATTTGTATAAAAGCTACTTTATCAAATTCATTTATTTCATTGATAATTTGGCGAATTAAAGTTGTCTTACCCGTTCTTCTTAAGCCATATAAAATAAAGACTTTCTCAAAGCTATCATCATATATAAAATTCTTAAGTTGATTAAAACAATTCCTCTTCTTGAATTTATTCACAAAAGAAACCTGTGATCTTAAACTATCACCAGTTCTTACAATAGTTCTATAATCGGCATCATTATTTAAGATCGTTTTTCCCTTTAATTCCTTAAGTTTCTTTTCAAGTTCTTTTCTCTTATTGATTTGTTTCTCTAATTCCGGCAGTCCCTTAAAAGAAACATATTTCTCACATCTTTTACCTTCACTTGAGAAACGATGGTAATAATAGTCTTTACCATTAATTCTTTTCTTAGAAATACCACCTTGTGGTAAAAGAGCAATTTCTTTTTCTATGTCAGCTATTCTCTTAGAATTCATATTGCTACCTCATTATTTATACCCATTATACCCCTTATTACATAATGTGGTATAAATAACTATTATGTTCTAGCTTTTTGTATCTGATTGTTTCAAACAATTGATTGATTATGGCAAATTTGCCAACGGCATTGGCAAATTTGATAACTCACGATATTCTTCATAAAATTCTCTCATTCTTGAAAGGTTTCTTGGAGAATATTCGGTAGGCTTAGGAAACCCCATTCTTAACGAGTTTGATAACGTATTTAATCAAATATAGCGTTATTTTTACAAAAGATGGTGTAAGTACACCATCTCTTAAACTAACGCCATAAGCCATACAATTACGTTATTGGCTAGAACAAATCGGAATCAATTATCTCTTCAATACAAGCAAGCGTTATTTTTTATCTTTATTAAGCAATAAAGTAGTAACTGGCTCATAATCTTTTTTATAGCAGGTAGTTTCTACTTTCTGTTGTGAGCATCATCTTTAATCGTTTAAAATAGCTCTCAACATTTCATCAACATTGTTATATCCCTTATTAGTTCCATCTTTTATATCATGTTCGATTTCATCAGCTTCTTTTAAAGCAGTCAACAAAGCGCTACTTGGCTTTGGATTGGAAACCTCGAAAAGAAGACCATCTTTATATATTAATTGTTTAATCGCCATATTTATGTAAGACGTCATGTTAAGTCCTAAATTCTTCAAAATATCACCAGCAACTTCCTTATCGTAACTATCTATTCGAATATTAATAGTACTTAGATTTCTATCAGTCATGTTATTGCACCTCTTCTTAGTAAAATTATAATATCCTATATCAAATTCATAGCATGCTTTAAAGAAATATATTTTATACAAGCAAAAAGTGAGCAATAAAGTGAGCAATAAAAGTCAGTTTTATGTGCGACAACGTTTTATATGTCGCCCGCTAAAGCTAACGCTTTAGATTAAGTAATTTTATTCATAATCACTTCTTCTTATGGATTTGATTATGTATTTACACGGTCAACAAATATTACACGTTGATTTTAATGACAATTTTATATAAACTATTCATTGCGATCAGATTTCAGAAACTTGAGAAGCCTGCAATCGAATTAGGGTGCTGAGGCCCCTTTTTTTAGTTTTCCTATCGTTGATTTAAAACTTTATTGTTTTCTCTTTTTATAAATCATAGTCAAATAAATAAATTAACTTTATCTAGAAAATGTATTTACAAGTCAAACAAACGAAAGTGTTTATTAATTAACTTCATCTAGCATTTATGTATTTACACGATACCGTATTAAAATACAAGTGTAGAAG
>CAVFKJ010000018.1:0-12330 GCA_963623125.1 Clostridium sp. CAG:217 | reverse complement strand
TACTCTATACTATGCCAATAGGTACCCAAATCTAATAAACAATGATATAAATAACACCTTCTTTAGTATCCATAAATTAGTAGGCAATGGGCCTAAATTATTTATCAGTAAAAGGATAGTGAAATACTATAAACAAAAGGGTTACACATTAAAACATACATACATCAATAAAGATAAAATCATTGATTCTATTAAACAAGATAATCCTTGTGCCTTATTACTAAATGGAAACATTATTGATTATCATTGGGTATTATGTGTTGGCTTTAGGCAATATAAAGATAAAGTGTATTTAAGAATATTCGATGGCTGGCATAAGACAATAGATACCTACTATCAATTAAATGGTCCAACTAAGCTTTTACATGTAACTGGCTATAGTATCCGAAAAAATGGAAACAAAACTGCCGAAAAATAGGAAACAGAATTGCCGAAAAAATGGAAATAGAATTTATACAATATTGGAAAACGCCTATAGACAAAGGGTTTTAAGCATATGGAATATATTAAGATAATCGATTATAAAATAACATTTATAAAAGCTAAAATTGATAGCTATCTATGCCTAACAAAAATAGATATATTACCCAGTTTGCTTTAAAAACTTGCGTATATTAAATCAATTAAATACGCAATAGTTGCGTAAACATCTTGCGTAATTTGATATTTTAGATATATTTAACTTGAGGAAAGATAATGACATTAAAAGAATTAAGAAAAAGCAATCATCTAACTCAAGCTAATTGTGCTAAGTTTTTGGATATCCCATTAAGGACATACCAAAATTATGAAACAGATAAAAATAAAGCTAATTCCATAAAGTATCAATACATGATTCAAAAATTAGAAAAATATGGATATATCGATGAAGAAAACGGTATCTTAAACTTAACTAATATCACTAAGAGTTGTGAAGATGTTTTCAAAAGATACAGCGTAGAATATTGTTACTTATTCGGTTCTTACGCAAAGGGAAACGCAAAAGAAAATAGTGATGTTGATTTATTTTTAAAAACTTCGACTTCTGGTCTTCTATATTATGGAATGATAGAAGAACTTAGAGAAACTTTAAAGAAGAAAGTTGATGTACTAAACCTTGACCAAATCAATAATAATCCTGAGCTTTTAAACGAAATCTTAAAGGATGGAATAAAAATATACCGTAAATAGTAAATTCTCTGCACAAAATTGCAATAGGCCATGATTACTCATGACCTATTTCATTAAACTTCTGTTGTACTGAAGGAGCGTTCTTGGTTAATTTCTTGATACTTAAATCTTGAGCCTTATCATTAGCCAATCTTAATTGTCTATCACTAGATAATAATGCATCCTTAATCTTATTTAAGTGATCAATAGATTTATCGATTTCATTAATCGCATCATTAAATTTCTTAGAAGCACTCTCATAGTTTTTACCGAAAGCTTCCTTGAATTTATTCATATTCTCTTCAAAATGCGTTACATCCAAATTATTATTACGTTCAACCATAAGCTGTTTCTTATAAGAAACACTATTTAAAGCTGCACTTCTTAAAATAGTAATTAAAGTAATGAATGATTGTGGTCTAATTACATACATCTTCTCATAGCGGTAAGAAACATCCACAATGCCCGCATTATAATATTCGCTATCAGCTTCAAGCAATGAACAAAGTACAGCATATTCGCATTTCTTTTCCTTACGGTCTTTATCCAATTCCTTAAAGAAATCTTCATTCTTATGTTTAGTAGCCGTTGTATCAGCCTCATTCTTCATTTCAAACATAATAGAAAGAACTTCTATGCCATCTTCATCACATTCCCTATAGATAAAATCACCCTTAGAACCACTACTTGCATCATTATCTTTTTCAAAAGTTGCATTAGGGAATAAAGACCTTAAACGATTAAATTCATTGAAACAATGTTGTTCAAGAGTCTCACCAATCATCTTAGTAGACATACGTGTCTTTAAATCCTTATAGTAATCAACTTGTTCTTGCTTACTAGCGAGTTCCTTATCCTTGTTACTTAACTTTTCCTCATATAAGTTCTTTACATTATCTAATTTAGCTTGAGCCTCAATCTTATAAGACTCATACTCACTCTTAATGTTAGAAACTACCTTATCACGATCATCTTTAGCCTTAGATAAAGCATCAGATACAGCTAAGTCTTTCTCAGTGTCCTTACCCTCTATCTCTTTTTTAAGTAAAGCAATCTCACTTTCCTTATTACTATTATTAAGTTCTATTTGCTTCTTAAGTTTCAATATTTCTTCTTTAGCTTGATTTAAAGAATTAATATTCTCTACATCCTTTTTAGCCGAAAGTTCATTTAAAGCGCTTTGTTTTTGAAGATCAAAGTTCTTTTCTCTTTCCTTTAAAGAAGCAATCTCTTGATTAAGCTTACTAGTCTGTTCCTTTAGCTTAGTTTGATATTCACTTTCCTTAAGAAGCATATCACTCTTAAGCTTTTCAATTTCCTTGATGGCATCATTTTTAATTAATTGTTTTTCCAAATCTAGCTTCTTATTAAGTTCTTCTTGCCTTCTTTTAACTTCATCAAGAAACTCGTGATCCCTAATTTGCTTAACAATCGAATTATAATTTGATTCATCAATCGTAAAAACTTGACCACAATGTGGACACTTAATCTCTTCCATACACTAAAAAATCCTTTCCTTAAAATACTTTATAAAATTATGTGCATCATATATTTCTGGATGCCATTGCACAGCATATATATTCTTGCCCTCAACAGCCTCCACATAACCTTCTTTACTATAGGCAACTGGTCTTAAACCATCACCTAGTTTCTTAATACATTGGTGATGGTAGCTATTTACACTTAGTTCTTCCTTTTTATATAAATCATAAACAAAACTATCTTTATCTACTTTTACATCATGGAATACTTTATTGTGATTACCAATATCTTGATACAAGCTACCATTAAAACAAACATTGATAATTTGAATACCACGACATATTCCAAGTATTGGCTTATTTGCCTTGTAGAATTCTTTAATATAAAACAAATCTAATTCATCAATAAAATCAATTGGATCAATAGAGCCATCTATATCTTCACCATAAAGCATAGGATCTACATCACACCCACCAGGTACAAATAAACCATCACAAGTCTCTAAAATAAAATCTTTCTCTATTGTACTTGTAATAGGCACTAGAATCATGTCATTATCATTAAACATTCTTACATTGGCATTATTAATATAATAATAGCCACCACCAAACTCTTGTTTAATAAATCTACATGTAACACCAATCTTCTTCATATCCATTCCTCATTATTAATTTATCATTATGCTAGTACAAAAAATTACCTGCTCAACAATATAATTCCTTGCATTAATTATAATACCTGCTAGAAATAGAATATGGTTATAAGTCGTTTTAATCACATATAGCTTCTAATATTATCAATTAGTATTTCGCCTAGATTGACTAGCACATAATAATGTATTAAGATTATTGTACATGAAGTGGTACAATAAATTGTGCAATAAAAGTGAGGTATTAAATATGTTGGCAGTAAATTATTCAACAATCAGAAACAATTTAAAAGATTATTGTGATAAAGCTTCAGACTATGAGGAAACTATCATCGTAACAAGAAAGAATGAAAAAAATATTGTTCTCATGAGTCTTGATAAATATAATCAGTTGGAAAAAGCGGCTAGAAATAATGAATATCTTGCCATGATTGATAGAGGGATAGCTCAACTTGAATCTGGAAAGGGTCAGGAACACGAACTGATTGAAGTTGACTGATGAAGAAGCTGTGGGCAGATAGAGCATGGGATGATTATTTATATTGGCAAACACAAGACAAAAAGACCTTAAAACGAATAAATGAACTTATAAAATCTATTGAGAGAGAAGGCTTATCTGAAGGAATTGGAAAACCTGAACCACTCAAACATAGAAAAGCGTGGAGTAGAAGAATAGATGAAGCCAATAGACTAGTCTACAATATAGATGAAAATGGTTTTATATGGATTATCGCTTGTAGGGGACATTATGAGGATTAACACCTAGAACGGTGTTTTCTTTTTTATCCAAAAGTAACAATACTTATCTATCTTTACATTATCTTTACAAAAATCACTAACCCTCAATCAGCTCTATAATCAAATTATAATTTCTTTTTTCTCTTGAATTCGCCACAAATGGGGGGGTACAATGACTCTATAAAAGGGAGAGAAGATATATGAAGAAACTCATTTCAACATTACTATCAGTACTAATGTGTTTTTCATTATGCCTAAATGTAGGGGCAGAAGAAGAAAACAATACTGAAGATTCAACAGAAACTACAGCCGAGTCAGTATTAAGTAGTTTACCAACAAGTTTTGAAGATGGTAAAACAAGCTATAAAGTAAAATTAGAAGATAATCAACATTTAGACGAAACTTTTGTTGTACCTAGCGGTTACATACTTGATTTAGACCTAAATGGTCATAATCTAGATTTAGGAACCTATGAAAATAACAATCCTAAAGAAGGCACAATATTTGAGGTTAAAGGTGGTACATTGATTATTAGTGATAGCACAGATGATTTTAAATTTGAAAACAACCAATTTAAATATACATCAGGAGAAATTTATGGTGATTTCAAAGTTAACAGTAACGGCTATTTTAAATTATATGGTGGAAGCATAGAGGGTATCGTCTATCTAGCAAATGAAAGCACAACTCAAAAAACAACATTTATTATGGAAAGTGGCTGGTTATATAATGCGGATGTTAATAAAGCAGCTATAATTAGCACAGCTCTTGGTTGTAATGTAGAAATTAGCGGTGGTATGGTTATATCTACTAGTGGTAATATCTTTGGCACAACAGAAAGTGAAGTAAAGCTCACTGACAACAATAACGAAACAACTATCACAGTTAAATCTGGTGCTTTTTCAACTTTAACGACAAAAGACGATAATAATAAATTCAAATATACTGATGATATTTCGCGATACTTAGCTGATGGTTCTAAGATAATGTTGTGGAATTTATCTCTTGTAGATATTGAAAGTCAAGCCGTACATTATAGTACTTATCTAGTTATGAAGGCAGAACAAACTTCTAAAGACTATAGTGGTAAGATTCCAGTTGAATATAACAACTTCGCTATTGATAATGCAATTTATAAAGAGAATGCTTTAAAAACTTATTCAGTTGAAGAAGGTACAGATTTTGATAAGAATAGCATTACCGGATTATATTTAAGCATTCTAAATGCTGATGATCATGCGACTGTACACGATAAAGATGAATCTATTCAACAATTATTTGATGAAAATAAAGGTAATTACCATGATACTTTAGTAAGAGAATTAAAGGACCAAGACCAATACGATAATGTAGAAACTATCATCCCATTTGTAGCTTATTTATATGCAAGTGATGCAAGTGGCAATGTAGCTCTTATAAACAGTTTAAGCGATGGTGTTACATCTAATCTTAGCCTATATTTTAATAGCGCTACTTTAAGCAAGATTAGTGGCAAAAAGATTACTCTATATCAATTTGAAGAATTAGGCGAAGAAGGCAAATATAAAGCATACCCTGCATCAAAAGTTAAGACAACATATGATGAAGATAATAAGCTTGATTTTACCGCAAGTAACTTCTGTGTTTATGCTTTAGTTGTATATGGTGATGAAACAAAGAAGGAAGAACCTAAGAAAACAGAAGAGACAAATAATAATGAAGCAACAAGCACAGTAGTGACTTGTGCTCAAGCTATGGGTTCTAAAGATTGGATTTGGTCAGAATCTAAGAAAGCTTGTGTTTATAAAGTAACTAATACAAATGCCAAATAACAGTTAATGTTGCAAAAGAATATTTGAAAAACTATTGCCAAAATAAGCTTTTACAAATATCATGTAATCAATAAAAGATAACTGTTACTAGCATGTCGAGTTATTACTTGACTTAAATACTAGTGAGTAGGAAAGATGGCACTGGTGGCATATATAGTGTAGTCCCCACTCCTACGCCAGTGCCAAAACCCACTCCGAAAGTTACGCAATAGAAATATTGCGTTTTTATATGCTTGCTATCAAATTTATTAGTAACTCATAAATTAATTAATATCTTCTTTATGCCAAGTGTGATTTCTATAATTAACGCATACGGAGGAAAAAGAAAATGAATGAAAATGTAATCAAATTATTAAAAGAAAGTATGTGGGATTTGGCTACCTATAGTAATGAACCAAATGTAGTTCCTGTTGCGTTTAAGGATGTGCTTGAAGATGGAAGACTTGTTGTAGGTGATGTTTTTCTTAAAACAACATTAGATAATATTAAAGAAAATCATAGAATCGCTATTTCAGTATATGATCCTAAAACTTTAGAGGGTTATCAAATTAAAGGAAAAGCTGAATATATTACAGAAGGCGATATTGTCAATAACTTTAAGAAAATAGTTGAACAAACTTTTAATGGCCAAGCTACCGCAAAAGGCGCTTTAGTAATTACTGTTGAAAAAGTAATTGTAACCACACCTGGAAGTGATAATAAGAAAGAATTAAGTAACTAATAAATTTCATAGTAACTTTATAGAACTTTAGTTAAATGATACATTGTCTATAGGAGATAATATGTACCAAAAGAAATTAGAAGAAGATATTAGATGTCCACTAGAATATGGATTAGATATATTTGGTGGTAAATGGAAATCGAGAATCATTTGTGTCTTAGCTAATAAGAAATTACTAAGATATAGTGAGCTTAGAAAAGAGATGGTTAATATTACAGATGCTGTATTAGCTACTACTTTAAAAGAGTTAATAAACGATGAAATCATTATAAGAAAGCAATATGATGAGATTCCACCAAAAGTTGAATATTATCTTAGTGAAAAAGGATTATCAGTAGTACCAATTCTACAAAGCATTTGTAAGTGGTCAGGCATTTATAGTAATGAACAATCCGATAAAGCATTACCCCAATGCAAGAAATGTAACTACCATGGATAATTTAAGACTTGTAATTCCAACAATAAAACTTCAAGATGATGTAATGAAATTTAGACAAGAATTTATCGACAATAAAGAAAGAATAAGTGGTGGTGTAGGACTTGAACAAGCTACAAATTATAACGATTGGCTAAATCATAAATATATCCCTCATTATGGTAAGGTTGATGAAGTGGTATTCCTTGCCTACAACAATGATACATTAGTCGGCATATCGGATATACGCTTAACAAGCAATGATTTTGTAAATACTTATGCTGGCCAAATTGGCTATAGTGTTCTTCCTTCCCTTAGAGGAAAAGGCTACGCTACTAAAATGTTAAAGCTTACTTTAAAAAAGGCTAAGCAGTACAATTTCAATAAAATATTAATTACTTGTAACGAACCCAATATTGCCTCAGCGAAGGTGATAGAAAGAAATGGTGGAATACTTGAAAAGATAATTCCCCATCCAGGTTTTCCAAATGTCAAAAGGTACTATATTGATTTAAATGAATAATTGATCTTCTCTATAATCATTTAATAATAGATTACGATTACTATCATCGCTTAAACCATAGGAAGTAATCATAATGATATTAACTGCTTTTCTAGTCTTTGTTTCCCTAACAAAGACTTGTTTTTTATTATCTAAGATTTCACTATATTTATTACTTAAGGTAAACTTGTCGCCATAATATTTCATTTCACAAATAGTAATAACTTTATCACTTCTATCAATTAGTAAATCTATTTGAGCACCATTTTCTTTTTGATTGCTTCTCCAAGAAAATTCTTCGCTATCAATGCCACTTATGCCCATTAATTGTTTTATTTGTTTTATACGCAATAAACACACAATGTGAACCTCCACACCTAAGCGCTATCTCATTGAGATATTTTCTATCACTAGTTGCAAAATTGCTGCTTTTTGTTGCTTTTTTAGTGATTTCAAAGATAAAAATGTTAATCAAGACAACTAGTATCAATTTATCCATTAATTTCTTTTAATACTTCAGAAAAGTTTGGATATCTTTTAGTCTTAGAATCTTTGCTTAATTTTCTTGCTTCCTCCATAGCCTTAATTACTTCAATTTTGTAAATAGGTTTTGATTTCTGTTGATTTGAATTTGTATTCTTATCTACATTTGACATATATAGCACCTCCATCAAGTTGTATTTTATTATTTTGCATGTATGTTATATGCTTAATAGCTTTGAAAGGAATTGATAAATATGGCTAATACAACAAATTTCACTATTCAAATAGACAACGATATAAAAAAAACAATGTGAAACTTTATATAGTGAGCTTGGTATGAATTTAACTAACGCTATTAATGTTTTTCTTCGCCAATCTCTTCGTGTTGGTGGCCTACCTTTTAAGACTTGTATAGAACAACCAAACAAAGAAACCATTACAGCTATGTTAGAAGCAGAACGCATTTCTCATGACATTTATGTTAAACACTATCGTGATGTAGAAGAAGCACTAAAAGAATTAAAGAATTAAAGTTAGAAAATAGCCCCTAGATTATCTAGAGGCTATTTTTTATAACATATAAATACGACAATTATCAACGACCGCTTGGGAATACTTCCATTTCAATATCCGATAATGGATAAGTAGCACATGGATGAATCCAACCAAATTTCTTATCTGCCGCTCTTCTTCCATCATACCCCTCAGGAATATAAACATCGCCTTTAATAAGACGCGAATGACACCAACCACATTGACCAGATCTACACTCGGTAGTAGCCTTTATGCCTGCTTGTTCAATTGCCCTCATCAAAGTAGAATTGGCTTTACAAGTAAGAATACGCACTTCGCCTCTTACCCATACTTTTAACTTATATTCTTTATCAGCATTTTCCTTTGGATAATTTTCATCACTTGTTGGATCGCCATATTCACCTGCAAGCTCCATTCTTATTCTTCTTCTTGGAAGATTAAGCTTTGGAAGCTCAGTTTCCAAGAATTTATACATAGCTTTAGGACCACAAATAAATATTGAATAATCATCTTTGCCATATTTTTTAATTAGTTCAGCATTTATAAAGCCATGTTCAAAGCCTTCTTTTTCTTCATCAGATAAAACATAAACAACCTTTACCTTACCATTAGACTGTTTTTCAGCTTTTTCTAATTCATCTTTTAACAAGATATCTTCATATGTTCTAGAACCATATAAAATAGTCAAATTAAAGTCTTCTGTTTTAGAAGCAATTGCTCTAGCCATTGATAAGAATGGTGTGATACCAGAACCACCCGCTAATGCTATAACATTCTTACTATCTCTTAGTCTTTCATAATAAAACTCACCAAGAGGACCAGATAGTGTTACTTCGCTTCCTTTTTTCCAATTATCCAAGATATATTTTGATGCATAACCATCTTTTATACTCTTGATAGTTATTTCATATATACCCTTAAAGGCATCCTTAGGATTAGAACATAAAGAATAAGGTCTAGTTAAATAAGCACCATTATCAGGCTCAACAACAATCGATACATATTGACCAGCTCTAAAATAAGCTAATTCTTCTGTACCCTTCTCTTTATTTGGACCAATAACATAAGTTTTACCATCTTTATGTTCAATCACTTCATTAACAATTCCATATTGAACACTTGGATGAAGCTTACTTGAAACAACATTAGGATTATAAATTGAAGTAGGAATTATATTCTCGCCCTTAGCAATTTCTTCATCCCTAGTCTTTACTTCATTTAAAAAAGGACCAACACCTAAACCCTTTAAGGCCTTAGAATCATAATTATATTTAGACATTTACTTGCCCTCCTTGATATCTTCCAACATGTAAAATGCTTGTTCCTTTCCAGACATATAAGCTTGTGAATAACCATCCATTTGCGTTCCATGTCCACCAACAAATCTTAAACCCTTAATTGTATAGTCTTTCTTATGTCCTGATTGAACCCTTGGGAACATGCCATCCCAAGTTTGTGGACGATAGCCATAAACATCACCATATGGGGTGCCAAGATATCTTGCCCAAGTCATAGGTGTGGCAACAACAATTTCCTCTATATGGTCTCTTATTGACTTGCCAATATAGTCTTCAAATTGTTTGATTGTTTCATCCGCTATCTTATCTTTCATTTCAAAATAGTTTTCTTCATTAACTACCTTATCATTCCAAGCGTCTTCTTTATAAAATCTAGCAAACTGCACAAAACAAGTACCCTTTGGTGTACAATCTGGAATTACTTCATTAAGAATAGTTACACAGTTTTCCTTATGTGTTTTTAAATCAACACTCGAATCATATTGTTTCTTATTATCACCCGTTGATCTTAAGAATGTATCATAGGCCTTAAAACCTAATTCTTCATAAGGAATATCAAGAGCCAAATAAACCGTGATACATGAAGAAGCCAAAGCTCTAGCATTCATCAATCGTTTATCTCTTTCAGGTACTTCTTTTGGATCAACCATTCTATCAAACACAACATGTGGCATCAAATTAGAAATAACATGATCACACTCCAAGTAAGTACCATCACTTAGCTCTACACCCTTTACTTCATTATCTTTAACATCAATTTTACTAACCTCACAGTTATACCAAATATCACCACCAAGCTTTCTAATAGCACTATCAAAAGCCATTGAAATTTCATGCGACCTATTTTTACAAATATATGGCTTCTTAGTTATATAGGTGTAAGTCATAAAGGCATAAACCGCAAAAGACATTAAAGTTGAATCAACGCAAACATAATCCCAATAAGACTCCAGCATATGTCTAGCCTTATCAGGCATGCCTAGTCTTCTTAAGCCTTCATCACAAGATACTGGAACTAGCTTCATCAAATCGTGATACTTAAGCATCATTTCTATTTTAGCTAGACCCTCTGGCTCATTATTATGTTTATCAAGCCAATCAACACCATCACAAATCATTCGACCTAGTTCCATAAAATCACTTACCGACTTTCTTGAACCAGGCACCTCTTCTTCCATCTTGTCAATGAAAGCTTTTACACACGTAGGAAAAGTTGCATCATACTTTTCCTTAGGATTTAAAGAAATAGTACGGAAAGCTTCATCTACCGCTACCCAATCAACATCAAGACCGTAATAATCAAGCAATTTTCTTACTGCACCAGCATTTTCGCCATCGCCCATTTGGCACATTTCATGAAGCGTTGCCTCAAATTCAAAACGACCTCTCACAAAGCTTGTTGAACAGCCGCCAGGTAAATTATGCTTTTCTAGCACAAGTACTTTTTTGCCACTTTTAGCTAAATAAGCTGCAGCTGAAAGACCGCCATTACCAGCACCGACAACAATAACATCATACTTTTTTGTCATAATACAACCTCCTTCAAGGACATTGTAAAACATTTTGTTAATTTTATAACAAGTAAATTACGCCATTGCAACAATAGTAAAATGACAAAAAATTTACTTTAACCAACATTGAAGTAGTTTGTTTTTATCTAGCTTAAGTAACCCCTTTAATACGATATTGTGCTAATAACCATATAAAAAGATAGACTAATTTAAATCTATCTTAATTTGTGAAACATTTTGTTTTAAAAACATGTAAGAACTAGGCACTTTAGTTGTCCATAATTTAGAACAATCTAACTTATGACGTTCCAACATTAAACGACAATCTTTTACACTCATCTTACAAAAGTCTTTCTTAAAATTACTAACACTACAACTTTTAGTTAAATCAGTAACTACTTTTACATTTGTACATCTTACTAATTCATCTTCTAAGTTTAAGACCTGTGGTAGATAAATGATTTTAACTTTCCCACAGTAGCGTTCTAAAAGTTCAATATTCTTTTTTAATTTAGCGGTTATATCAACATCCGTATCAAACACAAAAACAACTATTGTTCCAGCTTGGATAGAAAGCATTTGTGATTTTGGAATTAGATTTTGAATAACATTAAAAATCTTTATCTTTCCTGGAATTAATTTTCTGGGAGCTTCCTTAAGCGCAGAAATTAGTTGCTCTTCACAAGGACCTTCCACATAATAAATACATTTATCATTCATCTTCTAACTCCATTTCTAATTTATCTAGCAACAAGTCCTGAGGAAGCGAATTAAACATATCATTTTCAAGTGCACAACGAATTGAATCGGTATTACGTTTTAATATATCAGATGCCCATGTAACAGAAACTTGATAAGTATTATCTTTAAATTGTTTGTTTAAAAATGCATAGCTATGCTTAGGAAGATTTAAATCCAACATATCAGTATTATGCGTAGTAAATACCAATTGTTCATTAGAACCAATATGTTCAAGCATAATTCCAAAAATTCTTTTTTCTAAATCGCTTTGAATATAAGAAAAATGTTCATCGCAA
>CAVFKJ010000017.1:0-15677 GCA_963623125.1 Clostridium sp. CAG:217 | reverse complement strand
TCTCTTTCTTCATTGTTGACTGTAAAATCATTTATTCCAAAATAATGAAATGGGCATAACAGGTTATATTCTAAGGCATCATTTAATCTTATTTCATAGGCAATATTATGATCATAAAAACTAAAGATATTGCCACCATCCATACGCTCTGGCGTAGCTGTCATTCCAAGTAAAAACTTTGGCCTAAAATATTCAAGCACTCTTTTATAAGTCTCACCACAACTATGATGTGCCTCATCTACCACAATATAATCAAATTCATCTTCTTTAAAAGAATACAAATTGTCTTCTTTAGCTAATGTTTGAATAGAAGCGAAAATTAGTCTGCCACTCTTATCCTTATTAGAAGCCTTATAGATAGAAGTGGTTACACTTCCAAATACTCTTCTAAAAGACTTTTCCGCATCATTTAATAGTTTCCCTCTATGAGCTATAAATAATAGCTTAACTGGATTAAAGCTATAGGCATCAAAAGCACTTAAATAAGTCTTACCAGTACCAGTAGCCGAAATTAATAAAGCTTTATTCTCATTGTTTTCTCTTAGTGTAGCTAAGTTGGCTAAAGCTTGCTCTTGCATATGATTGGGCTTAATAGGAGCTAATTCATCATAAGAATAAGCTTGTTTTCTTACAACATTATTAACTAAAACATAATGCTTTCTATATTCCTCAATCCACTCCTTATTAAGCTCAACGCTCTCGCTATCCCACTCATGTTCAAACTCATCAATAATCTCTTTAATAAAAGTCCCATCAAGATAAGAACTAGTTAAAACATTCCACTCGGTATTTTTCTTAAGCGCATTAGCCGTTAAATTAGAACTGCCTATTAAAGCCTTATATTCATGTCCTTTTCTAAAAACATAACCCTTGGCATGAAAATTATCTTTACTATATATTCTTACATCAACATCCTTACTTTTTAGTTTTAGTAATTCTTCAAAAGCCTTAGGGTTATTAAAAGTTAAATAATCGGAAGTAATAATCCTGCCCTTACATTTACACTCTTCAAGGGTATGCTTAAGCATAACTAAACCATCATCAGTAATAAAAGCGACATTAAACAAAAATTCTTCACAAGATCTAAGTTGTTTACAAATTGTACTATAAACATTGGTCTCATTTTCTCTATTTACAACAAGCTTAGTTGCATAACTTCCTACACCACCACTATCATCACCTAAAAAACTTGCCAGTACATCTCTAGTTATTTGCAGCCTTAAATCTTGTTCATCCTTAGTCATTATCTCAATTATCTGATATTTTCTTTAAAATGTAACCACTTTCATTAAATTTAAGCGAAAAAAATGTAAAAAGTTGTTGTATTAAAAACTAGATATAGTAATATAGATAGTGCCTAAGCAATATGCTTAGTTTACATACACAAACAACGCTACCTAGTAGCGATTATATATACAAATTACACTTAATAAAGTGTTTATATATACGACGAGTAAATCGTCTTTTTTTATTTCATCGACTTATATAAAGTCTTAAGCAATAAGTGCTTATCAATAGGCTTACCCACAAAATCATTAAAGCCCGCATCCATACATTCTTGTTTATCAATAGAATGCGTATTAGCTGTAACTGCAATAATACTAATATCCTTATCGAAAGCTCTAATTCTTCTTGTAGCCTCAATTCCATCCATAATTGGCATTTGAATATCCATTAAGATACAATCAAAATCTCTATTATCCAAATAATAGTCAACACACTCTTCACCATCTTTTACTCTATAAGTAATAATATCCTTAAAGTAAATGCCCTTATAAATAGTTAAAATACCCTCTAGAATTAAACTATTAATATCATTATCTTCAGCAATCAATATCTTAATTGTATCTTCCACATGTATTGGCAAAATATTATCATCATCAATCTTAGTAGGCGTAACCTTAAACTCTAAATCAAAAGTTGTACCAACATCCTTTTGACTATCTACATTTATCTTGCCACCTAAGATATCGGTAAATTCTTTTACAATACTAAGACCAATGCCAAGTCCTCTAATTTGCGAAGTACGTGTATCATTTTCTCTAGAGAAGCGATCAAACATCTTCTCTTGGAACTGTTTAGACATACCAACGCCATTATCAGCTACCTTTATTAAAAGTTTAAGTCCATCATCATCTTGTCTTTGGCTAACATCAATAGCTACTTGACCGCCCTTGTTAGTATAATTGATCGCATTATTAAACAAGTTAAAGATAATACGCTTTAACTTAGTAGAATCAGTAATAATATCTTCACTAACAATATCATGAACATTCATGACAAGATTAATGCCCTTATCTAAGGCCAAAGGCACAATAACACCCTTAAACTCCTCAAAATAATCGATGACATTGATATTATCATCCTTAATCTTAACCTTACCGCTTTCTAATACATCCACATCGAAGTTATTTTCTACGATTTGGGTAAGATATTTACTAGCACTTCTTATTTGTTTTAAACACTCAAACAATTTTTCTTTGTCATCAAAATTGTCAAAGCCAATATCTACAAAACCACTAATTGCAGAAAGAGGCGTCTTGATATCATGGGCTACAGAAGATAAGAAAGATACTTTAGAAGCATTGATTTGCTTTTCCCTCGAAACCTGTAAAGCAAGTTCATCCTCCTTCTTCTTTTGATCAGAAATACTTCTTGTAAGAAATAAGACATTAGTAGCCTGTTTATTCTCATCTCTTCTTTTTACTACAAAACTCGATAAGTGCCAAAAGCCACTAGCTCCTACATATTCAACATAAATACTATCTTCATCCTTAAGTCTTTCTTTTAAAGTAGAAAAATCAAGGAATTTAGCCATCATATCCTTAAAATCATCTGCTATAAATTCCAAGAATTCCCTAGAAAACATATAAGAAGCCTTACCTGATTTACCAAATCTATTATGTAGAGACTCATTACCTTTAATCTCTACAAAATAATCTTCATTAAGATCTATTCTATAGATTGACTCAAACATCTTGGCAATAGCCCCAATCACTTCATTGGAAACACGCTCATCATCAAGAGTCTTCTGTAATTTATTTTGGATAGCCTTTTCCTTATTAACAATCTCATCAATACATCTAAAAGTTAATAAAGCATTATAAGTACCATCATTATCATCTACTCTAATTAGACGGCCCTCATAATATCTTTCACCATATTCATTAGGAAAACAAGAATAATGAAACAAACATTTTCGATCAATTAATAAATCAAGTTTAATGCTCTCAATACTAAGTTTATGCATCAAATAATCTTTTTCATTATCTACGACAAACCTATTAGCATACATTCTAATAAGCTCAGAAAAACAGCCCTCTGACTTATCACCATGAATCTTATAGCCATTAGTACGACTATTATTTTTAATGATTTCAAAACGATCATTACTAAGATTAACAAAATATATACTAGTATAATCAAAACTTAAAAGATTTAGGAAATTTCTTTCTCTCTCCGCATTACTAAGAGCCTCCTTAAGATTAATATTAAATAGCTCTTTTTCAATTTCCTTATCCCTAATATCTCTTAAAACTGTAAGACAAAAGCCCTTCCTATTACCAGGAATAGCTGTTATATGCATAAACATATTGGCAGCACTAGATACTTCATCAATATCAATAGTCTTATCTAAATAAGCTACCTCATAATATATCTTAAGCCATTTCGTATCACCATCTGGAAAACAATCATAATAGTTCTTATTGATTAGTTTAGCTGCCTTACTATCAAAAAAACGAGCACACTCATCATTCATATAAACAAAAGTAAAATCCCTAGGATTACCGCTTTCATCTAATACAACATGTAATAAAGAAACCGGAAAAGGGCAATTATCAATAAGCGCTTGTAGAAATGATTTTTGTTCCATATGTTTCACCTATTTTCACTACATAAATTCTACCAAATTATAACCATTTATAAAACAAAGTAAATGATTATGTAAGTCAAGAAAAGACAATCTAAAAAGTTGTCCTTCGACAACTTCTAGCAACCATGTTTTAAATTATAATGATGACAAATTAAATTAGTATTCTTAATAATAATGCTAAGTGAAACAATTCTACCAATACCACAAATTAAGCTACCAAAGATATTCCAAAGAAGAATTGTTGTACCATTTTCTTGAACTTGGAAACCATACTTATTGGCATTACTGCATAATCTATTACCAAGCTTATATTCCCAATACCAGCTATAGATACCAAGAGTAATAAAAGATAATACGATATAAGCAAATAGTCCCGGTGTCTTCTCGCCATCATCAAGACAAGCCGTATTAACATCTTGCGCTACACTATAAATAAAGTAATAGCCATAAATACCACAAGTAATAATGCTAAGTAAGATAGTAGAAAGAAGACCTCTATCCTCTTTTAAATGAATACCAGGAGTATAGTTATTACTATTTCCAATATTTACTTTAACATCCTTAATTGCGCTGTCTAATTCTTTTTCGGCACTATCCGCAAAATCGGAAATTCTACCTTCAATACCACAAGCAGCACCACAATTTGGACATACTTTAGCACCATCATCAATTTTTGCACCACACTTTGTACAGAACATATTAACCCCCTTATAATTTAATTGTTCTAATTAGTCTAAACAAGATATTATCATATGGCCTAAATGCCACGATATCACTACCTTGTATTAATCTAATTGCATAAATTGTAACATAAGATGCAATCATTACTATAAGGAATATATTGTATACTCTTTTATTTACATGATTCTTACACAAGATAACTAGAATAATAATAGGTACTGTAAAAAATAAAGGATGATAATAAAAGGCACTCTTAAAGTCTAGATGTAGCGCTGAAAGCCACGCTCTAGTCATACCACATCCAGGACAGGATATACCGGTTATAAACCTTATAGGACACCCTATCCCAATTACATATAAAAGCCCATATAGTAAGACAATAGTTAATATTAAAGATAAGTGCTTCTTAAGTTTAAACATGAAATGATTATATATTTTCTTATTTAGATATACCAATTAATAAGCCTGTCTCAAACATATTTTTATAAATTCTATCCGGATAATATTGTAAATATGGTCTCATTGTTTCAATAGTGATGTTTTTCTTTTTCATATATCTAAGTAATAGATTTTTCAAATCTTCTCCACTTACTTCTGCTATGTCAAAAATCTCCTTTAATAAATTATGAAATTGAAGCGCCAAAACATCATCATCATTAATCTTGCAATATGGCTTACGTAAAATAATCCTAAAATTAGCGATTTTTGTTTCTCTATAATCAGTTGTTTTCTTATTAGAATATATTTCATACACCCCAGAAGTCTGTGTTGTGAGTCCAATTCTATTCGCAAAATAAATTCCACCAACATACCCACAACAAACATCACCATCCAAAAGGTATTTTCTTCTAATAACTTCGTCGATTGATAAAGTAGAGCCACAAGCAAATTTACTTTTTTTAGGAATATAATAAATCCCTGTATCGAAATGATTCAAAACTCCTAATTCAGTTAACTTTTTCATCTGCTGACGCACAGTCACATCCTTCATATTTGGTATATTCAAATCAGATAAAAAAACAGGCTCATTTGTTTGTAGTTATTTTCTATATAGTTATACGCTTCATTTACCAAACTCATTATTGCAACTCTCCTTGCTACTTTTTAGAAGGATAATATTTCTATATTGTTATTATACAATAGATTGTTAAAAACAAAGAAACTTCCATTTTCTTAATATACTTCTAGATATTTTTATATTCATCTATCTCAAGCTATTACCCACGCTTAATGAATTGCATTAATATTTAAATACAAAGCTATTGTATTACAATAGCTTGCTATTTAATTACAATATAGTTATAATATAGATGAAAAGATATAGAAAGGAGATGATTTGCATGTCACAAGCAATCATTACTGCTCGTATTGATTCCAATGATAAAAGTAAATTTGATAGCTTTTGTTCTAATGTTGGAATCAACACCTCCACTGCTATTAACATGTTTGTTAAAGCAGTTCTTCGTGAAAACCGTATCCCTTTTGATATAGCACAGACATCTGATCCATTTTTTTCCGAAAGAAACATGACTCATGTTAAAAAATCTGTCCAAGAATTGCGTTCTGGAAAAGGCACTGCTCATGAACTCATCGAGGTAGACGATGAGTGAAAAAATATGGTCTGATGAAGCATGGGAAGATTACCTTTATTGGCAATCTCAAGATAAAAAGACGTTGAAATGCATCAATCAACTTATCAAAGATATTGAACGAAATGGATGTATGGATGGAATTGGAAAACCGGAGCCATTGTCTGGTGATTTGCAAGGTGAGTTTTCACGTCGAATAGATGATAAAAACCGTCTTGTTTATCATATGGTTGAAAATCGTATTTATATCGCACAATGTCGTGGACATTATGAAGATAAATAATTTATAAGAAACTCAGTATAATCTGAGTTTTTATAGTATGTGAAAGCCAATTAATTATTTTCTAAATACTTCCTAATAAAAGGCAAGCAAAATAATGGCATAGTAATGATATTGCTACTACTACCAAGATTATATTGGCCAAACTTAATGCCTTGTTTAATATTCTCACAAGAAGAAATAGCCGTATTTAAAGACACTTGTCTTCCTTTTTTGGCCTTAACCTCAATCGGCAATATGGAGTTGTCATGACGTAATAAGAAATCTAACTCAATAGTTGAATCGTTAGAGCGATGAAAATACAACTTATAGCCTTGTTTATATAAACAGGTAGCTGCAATATTTTCATATAGAGCTCCTTTATATACTCCTAGATTCTTATTTACTAACAAATCTTTTAAAGCATCCTCTTCAAGAGAAGCTAATAATAAAGATGTATCCGAAAAATATACCCTAAAATTATCTTCATCCTCATTGCCCTGTAAAGGCAATTGTAAATTAGGCATATTATTCACAATCAAACATATGCCAGCATTCTCAATCCATTTTGTACAACTATAGAAACTAGAAAAACGTGCGCCATGTCCAAGCTTAGTAAATTGAAACTTGTGATTTTCTTTGGAAAGTTGACTCGCAATAGATTCGTATATTTTTAAAGCTTTCGCAATATCTAGACCATTTAAATACTTGGCAATATCATCTTTATAGTCTTTATAAAGCTCTTGTTGCAAAGAATAAGTATTAGTATAGTTATTATTTTCAATATAATCATTAATGATTCTAGGGTAACCACCAACCGTTATATATTCCATAAATAATTTATTAAAAACATCTAATTCTGTCTTATCAAAAGGTGTAAGATTATTCATCTTATTTGAAACAATATCAATTAGTGTTTGTTTATACCCTTTCGCCCACAAAAATTCCTCAAAATCAAAAGAAGTCATAATATATTCTTCTTTAAATCCTACCGCAACCGAAGATATTGTCTGATTATATACACCTAAACTAGAACCTGAACAAACAACATCATATTTACCTTGTAACTTAAAAAACTTCAATGAAGTGGTTGCATCCATAAAGTCTTGAATTTCATCAAAAAAGATTAAAGTCTCTCCTTCAATAAAATCAAAGTCTTTATTGTATAAAGATAGCCTATTAACTATTTGTTCAGGATCAAAAGAAGAAAACACATCTTTATATTCGGGATTAGAAATAAAATTAATCTCCACAAAAGAGCAATAATTTTTCTTAGCAAATTCTCTAATGGAAGTAGTCTTACCTATTTGCCTTGCACCATATACAATTAACGGATTATGATTTTTTTTATTCTTCCAGTCTATTAATATTTGATCTATTTTTCTTCTTAACATACCTAAATAATAACAAAAAATTGCAGATTTAACAAAAATTTGTGACAAATAATTGCATAATTTACAATTTTTTGTGATTATTTGTCTTAAATACTCTTCGTTTTATCGTAAGATAGTGTAAATATTACTTCTCGTTTATTTAGATAAATTTTTAAAAATAGCCCATAAATAAAGGATTTCTGTGTCATCTAAGTATAAAGACACAGAAATAGATAAAATTTAACTTAAAAAGTTATAAAATATTCTCATGCACCAGTGGCGGAATTTGGTAGACGCGCACGCTTGAGGGGCGTGTGATTATTCGTGCAAGTTCAAATCTTGTCTGGTGCACCATGTATTGTTAACTGAGCTGTTTTAAACAGCTTTTTAATTTAAAACCTACGCCTAATGATGCAGACATATTTTTAAAATTGCTCAAAAGGGGGTAAAGATGTCCCCTTCTGAGCAAAATTAAAAATACCAGAATAATTTTCAATAATATTAAACGTATCGCTATCAACTAATATTGGTAAAATATTGTCATTAAAGAATAAGGAGATAAACATGATTACTAAATCCTCTGAAGATATAAACAAAGATTATGATGAAATATCCTTCATTTGTCATAAGACATCAAAACCTGTGTTTTTAACTAAGAATACAGAAATAGATTTAGTAGCTATGGATATCAATACATTTAACCATAAAGAAAAGATGTTGGAATTAAGGAATGAATTACTATCAATTGAAGAAGATAGACTTAAAGGAAGAATTGGTTGTAGTGTTGATGAACTTGAAACTGCACTTGATGAAATAATCAATCAATTTTAATATCTATAGAAAGGATGGCATTTCATGATAAAGAAAGAATTTATTTCTATTCAAATTCTATTAGGCATGGCAAAATACTTAGAAGTAACAAATCTCCATGAAGAACTAATAAGGAATGCAATGTTATTGTATCCATACATATTAAATAAAACGATATCACATGGTCATGCAGCAGAAATTCTAGATACAAGAAAATTAGAGTTAATCGGCTTATACGATTCATTGAGTTTTTCCTATTTAAATATGGCAATCAATGATTTAGATTATGAGCTTAATACTTATAGAGAGCTCAAAACAAAGGGAAAGGTTTGATTGTTACATTAACTATTCGTAAAATAAGATATTTTTTAGATAATGTCATATATCATAAAAGGAGCTACACCAGCCCCTTTTGTTTATATATCTTATTAATTATTAAATTAGCCATAATAGCTGCGAAACAGCCTACTAATAAGCCAGCTAAAGTATCACTTGGATAATGCACACATAAATATATACGGCATGATGCGATTAGTAAGGGATATAGTAAAGCTAGCCAACTAATCTTCTTATTCTTACTAGCGATAAAGAAAGCTACAGCACTAGAAGTGGCAGCCGTTGTATGCCCGCTAGGAAACGAAGAATCCTTTTCGCTTTGACATCTTACAAATTCCCACCAAGCCTTATAAATATCTACATTACTTTGATATGGTCTAAATCTTAAGACAAAAGGCTTTATTAGTAAAGAAGTGATAATCGCTCCAAGGGCAATAGCTATTGCAATCGTTATACCAATCTTTCGATATTTTTTAGTAAACATTAAAGCTATCGCAATAAAACCTACAAGTAATATTGGAAGGTTACAAGTATTGGATAAAAAGATGGCTATTGGTGTAAGTACATCGCCAAAGCTTACTGCTAAGCCATGAAAGAAAGCCAATAAAGCATAATCAAAACTATAAAAGAAAGTATCTAAGAAATTTGCCATACTATTGATTCTTTACCTTAACCCAAAGTTCTGATATTTCCGATAATTGTTTCTCATTATTATGGAAAACTTCATCATTGGCGTTCCTATCTCTTGGAATATATGCTTCATTACCATCAAAATCACCATCTGGTAAAGTTAAATCATTTAACACTTCCTTATTAACCGAAGCATAGCCAACATACAAACTATTTTCAAAAGCCGCATCATAATCGGTTATATAGTTAATAAATTTATAGGCATTCTCAACATTCTTTGCACCTTTTTGTAAAACCATCGCATCTACAAAATAGTTAGTACCCTCATCTGGCGCATAGAATTTCATATTCTCATTCTCTGAAAGAATATAAGCTGCATCACCTGAATACATAAAGCCCATAGCCTTCTCACCATATGCCAAGCCATCAATACACTCATCAGTGGCATAAGCTGGATCCATTGTTTTAGCGATATCCACAAGCCAGTTGTAAGCTTCATTAATCTCATTTTCATCATTAGTATTCATAGAATAACCAAGTGACTTGAAAGCTACCATAAAGATATCCCTAATCGAATCATACATATAGATTTGGCCCTTATACTTCGTATTCTTTAAAACAGCCCAACCTTGAGATTCCACATCTTCTTGGTCAACAATCGTACTATCATAAACAATACCACCATTGCCCCAAAAATAAGGCACTGAATAATCATTATCGGGATCATAATCCATATTCTTTACCCCATCATATAAATAATCTAAACAAGTAAGCTTAGACTTATCAAGCTTTTGTAACATATCCTCATTGATTAATCTTTCAATCATATAATCGCTAGGAATAATGATGTCATAACTAGATGTATTAGTTAAAAGCTTAGTATACATGGCCTCATTAGTATCAAATAAAGTAATCTTAACCTTAATGCCATATTCATATTCAAACTGTTCAACAACCTCATCAGAGATATATTCACCAGGCATAAAGATATTTAGTTCACCATTATCATAGTTAGCAGAAAAACAACCACTAAGTAATAATAGAGAAAGTATAATACTACATAACTTTTTCATTTCTTTTTCTCCTTTCTCTAACAAGCGGAACCACATTGACAAAAATTAACACCAACGTAATAGCCAACACAATCAAAGTACTAAGGGCATTAATACTAGGATTAATACGCTTACTAGTAGAATAAACATAAGTTGAAATATTATTAATTCCCGGGCCCGTAGTAAAGTAAGATATTACAAAGTCATCAAAGCTCATCATAAAAGCTACTAGTGCGCCAGAAAATACGCCTTCTTTAATTTGGGGCAAAATAACTTTCGTTAAAGCTTGTAAAGGTGTACAACCTAAATCCAATGCTGCCTCAGCAATATTATCATCAAGTTGTCTTAATTTTGGTGTAACTGACAACATAACATAGGGAATACAAAAGGCAATATGTGCTAAAAGTAAAGTACCAAAGCCTGTTGGAATTTGTAAACTTGAGAAAAACAACATAAAGCCAATAGCTGTAACAATATCAGGATTTAGCATAGGCAAATTATTTACTTGGGTAACTACTTCCCTAATAATTTTATTAGACTTACTTAAGCCAATAGAAGCCAAAGTTCCTACAATTGTTGAAACAACCGTGGCAATAACGGCAATTAATACTGAATAGTAAATTGACTCCATCATACTTCTAGACTTAAACATCTTCTCATACCATCTTAATGAAAAGCCGGTAAAAGTTGTCAAAGATCTAGATTCATTAAAAGAAAAGACAATTACATAAACAATAGGCAAATAAAAGAACAAAATTATTAAAGCTAAATATAACTTCTTAAAATCAAATTTCTTCTTCATTATCTAGCCTCCTTGTCATAATCAAGTTTTCTAGTAAAGTACATACTAATCAAAATAATAACCGTCATAATTAAACTTACAGCCGCACCAAAGTTCCAGTCACCAGTTGTAATAAAGTAGTTTTCAATTAGATTACCAACTAGCACATAAGAACCACCACCTAAAAGCTTAGGAATAAAGAAACTACTTACAGCAGGAAGAAATACTAGTGTAATACCGGAAATAATACCAGGTACACTAAGTGGTAAAGTAACCTTTAAGAAAGCCTTCTTATCATCACAACCTAAATCCTTAGCGGCTACAAGAAGTGATTTATCCATCTTTGATAAAGAAGTATAAATCTGCAAAATCATAAAAGGCAAGAAGTTATAGACCATACCAATATAGATTTTAGTCTCCGCAGAAAAGTTAGTATTAAGTAAGATACCCCTCCATGCATAAGTTCTAACAAGCATATTAATAAGTTGTGGTAAAGTTACCATCAGCACCATTAAAGCTTGGCTATTATTTTTAAGTGAAGCAATAAAGTAAGCAGCTGGATAGCCTACCGCAATACAAATTAAAGTTGTAACTAAAGCAATCTTAATGCTTCTTAATAACACATTAAGAAAGATGGGATCAGAAAAGAATCTTACAAAGTTTTCAAAAGAAAACTTTACATTAAGTACACTATTGCCATCTACAGTAAAAGCGTAAAACAACATTATAAGCATCGGCAAGACAATAATGATTGCTGCCCAAACCATATAAGGATAAATTAATCTTCTAAAGCTTTTCATTAGCCGATACTCTTTTCCATTACATGAATCGCATCAGGGGCAAAATCAATTGAAACAACAGCGCCCTCTTTTTGTACACTAGTTGTGTGAATCTTATAAGTTCTACCTTCGGTAACGAAAGTTACATTATAATCGCCTGCCACAATCTCATTTGGATCAAAGTCAAAACGAACATCATCAATCTCAACCTTCTCCTCTGAATCTAAGTACCAAGCATAGGCATCAGCCCAAGTTTGAAGGTCATAAGAAATAGCCATTGACTCCTTGATTTCATCAACTGACTTATAAACATCAAAAGCCTGTATACCAATGTTATCCTCTTTATCCTTGTTTACACGAGGAACAACAACCGAAACATTAATGGTAATGCTTGTACCTGCATCAGTTTTAAAAGTTACCGGATAAGTACCAGCTTCCTTAATGATTGAACTATCAACACTACCAATGGAAATATCCTCACTAGTATCGGGATTCCAAGCTTGGGCATTAGCTCTTTGAATAAGCTCAGCTTCATTTAAGCTATCAACATCCTCAATATCCATGATGAAATCGGTAGCGTGCATATTCTCATTAGCCTCTTTATTAACGACATCCTTATCATCAAAAACATGTAGCTTAATGGTCTTAGCCGCACCACGCTTAGTTTCCACAATTACTTCGTAATGAACACCCTTAAATAAGACGGACATAACCTGCCCATTCATCTTACCCTCATTCTTCTTCTTGATTTCAATATCCTCAGGACGAATAATTACATCAACAGGTTCATTTGGCTTAAAGTCATAGTCAACACACTTAAAGTCTTCATTATCAAAGTTAACTAGATAATCCTTTTTCATAATGCCATCAACAATATTAGATTCACCAATAAACTTGGCAACATATCTATTTTTTGGCTCATTATAAATTTCCGTAGGTGTACCAATTTGCTCAATTACGCCATCCTTTAGAACTACAATCTTATCTGACATTGTAAGAGCCTCTTCTTGATCATGAGTAACAAAGATAAAAGTAATACCAACTTCTTGTTGAATACGCTTAAGCTCTTGTTGCATCTCTTTTCTAAGTTTTGCATCCAAAGCACTTAGTGGCTCATCAAGTAAAAGCACATCTGGTTCATTTACTAAAGCACGGGCAATAGCTACACGTTGTTGTTGACCACCACTTAGTAAAGTAACATCCTTGTTTTGAAAACCATCTAGGCCTACTAAACCAATCATTCTATTTACTTTAGGTTCAATTAGATCCTTTGGCATTTTCTTAATCTTTAAGCCAAAGGCTACATTTTCATAAACATTTAAATGTGGAAATAGGGCATACTTTTGAAAGACGGTATTAATCGGTCTTAAGTAAGCCGGAGTCTTAGAAATCTCCTCCCCATTAAACATTACACTGCCTTCATCACAATCTAAAAAACCACCCAAGATTCTAAGAAGTGTTGTCTTACCACAACCTGATGGACCAAGTAAAGTAACAAACTCATTCTTATTGATATCAAGATTAATGCCCTTTAATACAACCTGACCATCAAATTCTTTTACTATATTTCTAAATTCAATTAATTTTTCCATAAATTCCCCTTTTAAAATAACGGTGGAGTCGTAATCCAAATTAGCTCTGCCACCTGCTTATAATTATTCACAAGCTTATGCTTAAAATCACCTTTTAAATAAAACGTCTCACCTTTTTTTAGCGTAAGCTTCTTTTTACCTGAAACAATCAAATCTACCTTGCCCTCTAAAACATAAGCGAACTCTTCACCCTCATGCGGTTCTATCTCATTAGATTCACCCTTATACATCAGTTTTAAATGAATAGGTTCCATCTCATTTTTTTGTGCATTGGGAACAAGCCAAGTAATGATTGAATCATCCTTCTCATCCACAAAATAATCATCCTTAGAGAACTTTATTTGTTCATCCTTATCCTCTTTAAAAAACTCCTCTAAGCTAACACCAAGCACCTCAGTAATATCCTCCAAGGTGGTGATGCTCGGGGATGTTAAATTATTTTCTAACTGGCTTAAAAACCCTTTAGTTAACTCACTACGGGAGGCTAGTTCTTCTAGTGTTAAACCATTTTTGATTCTTAGTGCTCTAATACGTTTACCAATATCCATACACCCCTCCTGTTTAGTGATACTAAACTTAAAGTTTTATTAACAATAACACTATTATATTAAAATATCTCTAGCAATCAAGTAGCAAATTCAAATTAATTTAAACTCCCACTAACAAGATTTCCCTCAAAGAAAACAGCACTAGGTAATACCTTATAAAATTCATTTTCATCAACTTCAAATAAATTAGTACTATATACATTAAAATCAGCTGATTTACCGACTTCAAGACTACCTGTTACATCATCAATACGCATTTGTTTAGCTGCATTAATCGTATAACCCCTTAATAAATCTTCTAAAGATAATTTAGCGTCTTCACTTTCTCTTTGTCCATCATAGATGCCATCCCAAATATCAATTCGTGTCATAGCTATCTGCATGCCAAAATAAGGATTACCTCTTTCTTCTTCATACATCGAATAGATATCAGAACCAAAGGTTACAATAGCCCCCGAATCAATCATGGGATTAAATTGATACATGCGATTATATCTTTCTTCTCCTAGATATTGTTTAGCACCATCACCAAAGTAACCACCAGACCAATGTGGTGTCCAGTTTACAATGATGCCTAGCTTTGCGGGTCTATTATAATCACTTGGATCAACATATTCACAATGACATACTTCTACTTGAATATCTAAGTCACCTATTTCATTAATAAGTTCCTCTGTAGCATCACATACTTGTCTAAAGGCTAAATCACCAACCATATGGAAATGCACATCAATGCCTTCTTCATTGCATCTTCTAATAACTTCCTTAGTTTCACTGGTATCCATCATGATATAGCCCTTTTGACTTTCATCATTAATCCAACCATCAATTAAAGCCGCATCACCTAGTTCATTAGTACCATCATAAAATATCTTTAAAGTATCAACCTTAACATGACCTGTACCATAGGTATCATTTAGATAATGAATATTACTTAAGCAATCTTCTAAGTTACTTGGATCATCCATTACTACAGCTAATTCATAATATTTATTTAACTTACCAGCTTTATCTAAATCACTGATGGTTTTAACATGTTGTTTGTTTATGACATAGGCATCCATGATTCCATTAACACCCCAACTAGTAAAATCATCAAGAACAGGACTAATAGTCTCCTCACTTACTTCTTCAGGCGGAAAATAACCGGTTTTCTCATAAAGATTAGAAATATAGTTTTGCCAAACAAATTCCTTAATCCAACCAGTATATTCACCATTACTATCTTTTATAAAGAATTCTTCATCCTCACTACTTAAGACACCATCTTCATATATCCCAAGTAACTCTAAGAATTTAGAGTTAACCCAACATGCATGATCAGAGAAGTCTTCAATTAAAATTGCTCTATCACTTACTACTTCATCAATCCA
>CAVFKJ010000016.1:8390-10427 GCA_963623125.1 Clostridium sp. CAG:217 | reverse complement strand
AAACTGTCGATGTTTTTTAATAATTACTTTCTTTGTTTAAATTTGTAATCTTAGAGAGTGAAATCCCTTGAATTTATAAGAGATTTATCACTCATGCGTAATTACTATAAAAAAATAGACGGATATCCGTCTATTTAGCACCTTCCATGATTTTAATGCCAGCTGAACAGCCAAGTCTATCAGCACCAGCTTCAATCATCTTCATGGCATCTTCATAAGATCTAATACCACCAGCTGCCTTAACCTTACATGTATCGCCAACTGTTTTTCTCATTAGGGCAACATCTTCTACTGTTGCGCCATTTGTTGAGAAACCAGTTGAAGTTTTTACAAAGGCTGCCTTAGCTTTCATAGAACACTTACATGCTTCAACTTTTTCTTCATCAGTTAATAGGCAAGTTTCAAGGATAACTTTTACAATAGCAGGTTTACTAGCATTTACTACTTCTTCAATATCTTTAGTGACATAATCGTAATCTTTATCTTTAAGCTTACCAATATTGATTACCATATCAACTTCGCTTGCACCATTTTCAACGGCTGTTTTTGCTTCAAAAGCCTTAGATTTAGAATCCATTGCGCCAAGTGGAAAACCTACCACACAACATACATTAACATCACTGTCTTTTAATAATTCTTTGCATAATGGCACATAAGAAGTATTAACGCATACCGAAGCAAAGTCATATTCTTTAGCTTCATTGCATAATTTAGTAATTTGCTCCTTAGTGGCATCGGCTTTAAGTAAAGTATGATCGATATATTTGTTTAATTTCATATTTCCTCCTTTGATTATACTTTTTTATTAAATAGGGTATTAAATTCACTTGGAATTTTAGCCTTTATTTCCAATAATTCATTATTAACAGGATTGATAAACGATAGTACTGAGGCATGTAGTCCTAACCGATTAATAGGTGAATAGCCATCACCATATTTATCATCGCCAATAATTGGATGATCCAAATTAGCCATTGCGACTCTTATTTGGTTTTTTCTTCCTGAATCAATATTTACTTGTAATAAAGAATAATCCTTATTCTTTTTAAGAGTTTTGTAGTGCGTTATAGCAAGTTTACCAGAATTTGCTACATAGACCATATTATTTTGATTTTCCTTTAGATAGTTTTTAATCGTACCACTATCATCAAGTTGACCATTTATTATCGCGATATATTCTCTTTTACTAACATCTTGATTCCAATGTCCCTTAAGCATTGAATGAACTTTTATATCTTTAGCGAAAACTAGCACGCCACTAGTTTCCTTATCGATTCTATGTAAGACATAAGGTCTAAGTTTAGGATCTTTCTTTCTTAGATATTCTTCAACATATTTATAGGCTGAATCTGTATCTTTATCCGATTGTACAGATAACATACCATTTGGTTTATTTATGGCGATAAAGTAATCATCTTCATAAATAATATAAGGTTTTATACTAAATTTATTTGTTGTAGTATCTTTCTTTTTCTTATTGTTTGTTAAAACAACAGGATTTTTAGCTATTTTAACTTCATCATCTTTAGCCAAAGGATAATTAAATTGTCTTACAACTGTACCATTTACTAATACTTTATTACTAGCTAATAAAGATTTAACGGTATTTCTTGATTCAGGTAATTTACTTAATAAATATTCTAATAGTTCACAAGAATGATGAACTTTATTAGAGTATGTATAGCGAATTACTTGTTTCTTATTTTCTTTGTTATCTTTTGTTTGTCTTTTTTTAAGCATCATTTAAATTTTACCATAATGTTATAATGAACACATGAGGATATTAACTGGTGAAGCAATGTCTATTACTGATAAAAGGACAATGCAGGATCAAAATGTTGATGATATTTATTTAGTTAATAAGGCTGCGAAAGCTATTTTTGAATGTATTAAAGAAGATATTAAAAATAAAAATATATTAATTGTTTGTGGTAACAGTAATAATTCTAGTGATGGCTTCAGATTAGCTTGTATCTTAAAAGAAAATGGATATGACATAGATGTTTTATATACTTTGGATATAAGCAAGATGAATAA
>CAVFKJ010000016.1:0-8332 GCA_963623125.1 Clostridium sp. CAG:217 | reverse complement strand
ACAAGATGAATAAAACATGTCGTCATTTCTATGATGAATATAAAAAATATAATAAATGTATCAATGATATAAATCTAATAAATAAGTATGATGCAGTAATCGATGCGCTTATTGGTAATGGCTTAAAAGGAAAGCTAAGAGAAGATATAGCTTACCTAGTTGATAATATTAATAATAGCAATGCCTATAAGATTGCGATTGATTTGCCAACTGGTTTAGATAGTAGTAATGGTACTTATGATAAATGTGTTTGTGCTGATAAAACGATTGCCATAAATAATATTAAACTTGGTCACTTATTAAATGATGGAAGTGATGTATGTGGCGATATTAAAATAGCTAATATTGATTTAAATGAATATGATGATATTGAACATATTGATACGATAGATTTAACAAAATATCACGATTTCTTTAAAAGAAAAAATAATTCTAATAAATATGATTATGGAAGTGTTTTAGTTATAGGCTCTAATGTATCAATGGCGGGAGCTGGTATTATGAGTGCTGTTAGTGCTTTAAAGGCTGGTGCAGGGCTAGTTAGTATAGCTTGTGTAAAAGAAAACTATGAAGTTGTTTCTATTAAGGCTCCCCTTGAGATAATGGTGAAAAGTCTAGATGAAGAAGATATCTTGAATAAGAAGGATACTGTTGTTTTTGGTCCAGGTCTAAAAAAAGATGAAAAATTCCTACCTTTATTAAGAAAACTGTTAAGTATGGACATCAATTTAATTGTTGATGCGGATGGTTTATATCTATTATCTTTAATTGATGATATTAAGGAAATTAAAAGGGCAAGACTTGTAATAACGCCACACTTTGGTGAGGCGGCTTTACTTTTAAATAAAACTAGTAAAGATATAAGAGAAAATACTTTTGAAAGTTTTAAGATGCTTATTGAAAGATATGATTGTATTGTTGTTTTAAAAAGCCATAATACTTTAGTTGGCGATAAAAATAAATATTATATTTCCTTAAGTGGTAATCCTGGCATGAGTAGTGCTGGCAGTGGTGATGTTTTAACAGGCATTATAGCAGGACTAGCAAAAAAGCAATTAACTTTAGATAGCGTTTTGCTTTCGGTATACCTTCATGGTTTAGCAGGCGATTTGGCAAAAGAAGAATTTGGGATGACATCTTTATGCGCTAGTGCTATAATCGATAAGATTGCTGAGGCAATCAAGATTATTGAAGGAGAATGAAAATGAAAAAATTATTAACTATTATGTTAACAACTCTTATGGTAGCTAGCTTAGCTGCATGTTCTAAAAAAGAAGAAACTGAAGCAACAGCTACACCTGAAGAAACTGCAGCAGCTGAAACAACTGCACCTACTGAAACTGAAGATAGCATTATTGCAATCGCTAACCCTTGGATTGAATGCAATGATGGCCAAGAAGCAGCTGAAATTGCTGGTTTTGAATTTGAAGTTCCTGAATCAGAAACTAGTGCAATGGCTTATAGAGCAATCGAAGGTCAAGTATTTGAGGTTAGCTATGGTGGTGTAGAAGGCACTGTTGTAAGAAAAGGTTTAGGCTTTGAAGCTTCTACTTTATCTGGCGATTATACTGAATACGCAAATGGTGGTAATCTTGAAGTAGGTGATGTTACTGTTACTTATGCCGGTAAGGATGAAGAAACTGTTAACAATGCTTATTGGACAGTTGGTGACTATGCATATTCTTTATATGATGCAAATGGTGTTAGCCTTGATGCTTTAACTCAATTTGTTGAAGCTGTTAAATAAGTTAAAACAAAATAGTCTTTAAAAAAGTGGTCTTAAATGGACCACTTTTTTCTTTGCCTTAATACAACTTTATTTAAAAAACAAGAAATTTAAGTAAAAAGTTGAATTTTTTAATATTTTCATAAAAAATAATCAAATATTTTAAAAAAATCTTGTTTTCTTTTACGTGATGTACTAGAATTTTACTTATATTAGTGAGGAAGGTATCGATTATGGATTACGATTTTAAAGATTTTGGATCAAGATTATTTGATGATAGAGAAATGGCGAAAAGACTTCCATCTCCTGTTTTCAAAAAATTTAAAGAAGCTAGGTCACATGAAAAACCATTAGAAAGTGAAATTGCTGATGCAATTGCGCATGAGATGAAAGATTGGGCGCTTGAACATCATTGTACGCATTACACCCACTGGTTTCATCCTTTGACTGGTTCTACTGCTGAAAAGCATAATTCTTTCATTGAAGAAAAAGATGGTGTTCCTATTTGTCGTTTTTCTGGCAAATCTTTGATTAAAGATGAACCGGATGCATCTAGTTTCCCAAGTGGTGGTTTAAGAGCTACTTTTGAAGCTAGAGGCTATACTTATTGGGATGTTGAATCTCCCGCTTTTATAAGAGGACATGTCTTATATATTCCAACTGTATTTATTTCTTATACTGGTGAATCACTTGATACTAAAGGACCTCTTTTGAAGTCTATTGAAGCGGTATCAAATGCTGCAAGTAGAATTGTTAATAGCTTTGGTGATAAGACAGTAAAAAGAGTTGTACCCAGTGTTGGTCTTGAACAAGAATATTTCTTAGTCGATAAAGATACTTTCTATCAAAGAAGAGATTTATATTTAACAGGTAAAACTTTACTTGGTGCTATGCCTCCAAAGGGCCAAGAATTGGAAAAACATTACTTTGGTACTATTTCTGATCGTGTTAACTCTTTTATGGAAGAAGTTAATAAGGAGTTATGGGATTTAGGTGTTTATGCTAAGGCAGAACATAATGAAGTTGCCCCTGGCCAATTTGAGATTTCACCTATTTTCTCTAGTTTGAATGTAGCAATTGACCAAAATATGATGATGATGGACATCTTACAAAAGGTTGCCATTAAACATGATTTGGTATGCTTATTACACGAAAAACCATTTGATGGTGTAAATGGTTCTGGTAAACATAATAACTATTCTTTAGTTACCGATGATGGTCAAAACTTATTTGATCCCGGCAAAGATCCACATAATAATGTTCGTTTCTTATTGTTTACTAGTGCTCTAATTAAGGCTGTAGATGAAAATGCAGAATTAATTAGACTTGCATCTAGTGATTCTGGAAATGACTTTAGACTTGGTGCTAATGAAGCTCCTCCAGCAATCGTTTCTGTATATTTGGGCGATGTAATTGAAGAAGTATTTGAATCGCTAGTTGGTAAAAAACCATCTAGTTATGTAAAATCTGGCTTAAAAGAATTTGGTATGTCTACTATTAAGAACTTACCAAAGGATAATTCAGATAGAAACAGAACTTCTCCTGTTGCCTTTACTGGTAATAAGTTTGAATTTAGAATGCTTGGTTCAAGTATGAATGCTTCTTTCTTAAATACCGTAATTAATACTTCACTTGCTAAGGTATTGGATGAAATGGCTGATGAACTAGATAAAGTTAAAAATAGACAAGAAGTTAGAGAAAAGGCTATTTCAATTATTGGTGCTACATATAAGAAACATAAGAGAGTTGTTTTCTCTGGCAATGGTTATAGCGATGAATGGGTAAAAGAAGCTGAAAAAAGAGGTCTTCCAAATGTTCGTACTTTTGTTGAAGCAATTGAAAGTTTCTCTACTAAAGATGCTGTTTCATTGTTTGAAAAATATGGTGTATATAGTGAAAAGGAAATCTTGGCTAGAAGTGAAATCATGTATGAGTCTTTTGTAAATATCAGAAGTATTGAAATCAAGACTTTAACGGCAATGATTTATCAAAATATCATCCCTTCAGCTATTAAAGAACTTAACTTTATTACATCTTGCCCTAGCGAATATATGGCTGAATCAATGAAGACTAGAGCTGGCAAATTATCTACTTTCATTGATGAATGTTCATTGCTTGCTGGTAAGAGTGAAGATGCTTTAAGAAGTGCCTTAAAACATGATGACAGTAAGGAAAAAGGCTTAAATATCTTAAGGAAAGTAATTCCACTTACAGAAAAGTTAAGAGCTACTGCTGATAAGATGGAACATTATATTTCTATTGATAACTTACCTTATCCTTCTTATGAAAAATTATTCTTTGATACAGATTTCTAATTATGAAAAAAGATATTGATTATAGTAACCTAAAATTTGCCTACTACAAGACAGACTATCGTTATATTTCTAAATATAAAGATGGAAAGTGGGATGATGGTGTAATTAGTACTGACGAGTTTATTACTTTAAATGAGAGTGCCGCAATCTTACAATATGGTCAGCAAGTATTTGAGGGCATGAAAGCTTTTAGAACTGTTGATAATAGAGTTGTATTATTTAGGCCAGATATGAATGCTGAAAGATTCTATAATTCTGCACTTACAATGTGTATGCCTCCAGTTGATAAAGATAAATTTGTTAAAGCAGCTTGTGAGGTGGTTAAAGCTAATATTGATGAGGTGCCTCCTTATGAGTCAGGCGCAACTTTATATTTAAGACCATATCTATTTGGTACTAATCCAATTCTTGGCATTAAGCCGGCAAGTGAATATGAATTTAGAATATTCGCCTGTCCTGCGGGCCCTTACTTTAAGGGTGATGGCCGACTTCTTGATTTGTGTGTTTCTAAGTTTGATAGAGCCGCTCCTAGAGGTACTGGTGGTATTAAAGCTGGACTTAACTACGCTATGTCTTTAAGACCTTATGTTAAGGCACATGAGGAAGGTTATGCGGAAAACGTTTATTTAGATCCTGCTACTAGAACTTATATTGAGGAAACAGGTGGTGCCAATATCTTATTTGTTACAAAAGATAATAAGATTGTTACACCAAAGTCTGATAGTATCTTGCCTTCAATTACTAGAAGAAGCTTAATGTATGTTGCGAAAAACTATCTAAATCTTGAAATAGAAGAAAGACCTATTAGATTAGATGAAATTGATGATTTCGTTGAATGTGGCCTATGTGGCACAGCGGCTGTTATATCTTTTGTTGGAACTATCACTAACGATGATAAAAAGATAGAATTTAAGACAGGACCGGTACTAGGCAAGCTTAAGGATACTTTGCTTGATATTCAAAAGGGAAGAGTTAAAGCACCAGAAGGTTGGATTGTAGAGATTAAATAACTTATAAAACATCACATTATGTGATGTTTTATTTTGCGATATATAATTATTAATGGAGATGCATTATTTATGAAAAAGTTACTCACATTACTATTATCTTGTTTTATTTGTTTTTCCTTTTGCCATGTGATAAAAGCCGATGATGAAGATATAGTGGCAAAAGTTGGTGATGAAGAATTTGAAAGCATACAAGAAGCGATTGATTCAATAAAAGAAGGAGCTGTCAGAATTGTTAAAAGTGCTTGTGAGAGCATTGAAATTAAAGATGATCAAAACATTACTTTGTATTTAGATGATGGGGTTACTTTAACAAATTGGGAATACAGTACTGTTTACAATTATGGAACTTTAACTATTTATGCGTCAAACGGAACTATTGAAAATGAAAATGAAGGTGAAACTATTGTAAATTATGAAGGCGCTAATTTGAAACTTGTTAGTGGTAGATATATTAATAGTTGTCTTGATCCAAGCGGTGGTATTAAAAGCTACGTATTAGCTAATTTTGGTACTATGACAATTGGTGATGAAAGCAATGATGATATCGAAGTGAATAATGTTAGAGAAATGGGCAAACTTATTTATAATGGTCATGACTTAACTATAGGTGATTATGTTGGTATACATAGTGCTACCACAACAATAAACGGTGGGACTTTTAGTGGTGACTTTTTAGAAAACAATGGCAGTATATTTATAAATGATGGTAAATACTATAACGACAATATCATTAACAGCGGAAATATTTCTATTAGTGGTGGTCACTTTTTATACAACGTATCAAAGTATTTAAAAGATGATGCGAGGATGCTTTACAACAATAATGAATATTTTGTTTTCTCTTCAAATTATGATGAAAAGATTGATGTTGAAAATAATAGTATAGCTTTAGGAAAAGTAAAGACTGATGATATTGAAGATATGGATGAGGGACTTGATAAGAATGATATTGTTTGTTTTGAAACTTATGTAATAAATAGTGAAGATGAATATGGTGATGAAACATTAAATTCTTATTTTAATAATTCCAAGGAAAAAGAAAGGCTATTAAAAGAAGTAACTAATGAAAATATTAAAGAACTCATTCCTTTCGATATCAGCTTATATGCAATAGATAAAAATGATAATGCTTCTTTAATAAATAAATTAAATAAAGAATTAGACTTGGATTTGTATTTAAATGATGAAACTTTATCTAAGATAAACGATAACAAATTTACTTTATATAAGATTGATGATAACAATGTTTCTCCAGTTACAAACATCAAAACAAATTTAAATAAGGATAATGCATTTTCTTTTAAATTTGACAAATCTTGTCTATATGCGCTTGTAGTATATGAGAATAAAAATGATGACAAAAATAATGAAAATACATCACAAAAAGATACTGTTGAGCCAACATCTAATAAAGTGGTAACTTGTGAAGAATATATGCATTCAAAAGACTGGACATGGTCTAATAGTAAACAAGCTTGTGTATATAAAGTTACAAGCACTAGTGCGAAATAGATTTAATTTTTGATATTTGTCATAATTTATGTGCAAAAGTATGAAAAAATGCACCTGTAATTAGATATTTCTAATTTAAGGTGTAAAATTCAATTATTATTGCACTTTAATTACATCTTCAAAAGCTAAACCATACCAATGTTCTGGTAGATATTTAATTGTTTCTATAATGCATTTATTAGTAAAGTTGGCAGCATTTATTACGCTTTGTTTGAAATCGATATTGTTTAATAGGTTGCCTATTAGACTAGATATAAAGACATCACCAGTACCATGAAATTTGGTTTCCGATTCAATAAATGGTAGATAATAATCATAAATATCTTGTTTTTCTTTTATTAGATAACCAATTTTATCTTCTTTTTTAATACCAGTAATTATTACGAAGGGATTATCAAATTTATTGATTATATCTAACGGATTATCCTTAAAAGAAGAATTTGTTAATAAGGTTGCTTCAGTTAAATTTGGCGTGATTATATTTGCCTTACTTACAAGCTTTAATAGGGCGTTTTGATAGTTATCGTCAAAGCATTTAAATCTTTGATTATTATCGCCTAGTATTGGATCAACAACTATCTGCGCTTTAAAATTTTTAATAATATCTAATATATCTTCTATTTGTTTGCCATCTTTAAAAAAGCCCGTATAGATTAAATCAAAGTGCATATTTTGTTTTTGCCAAATTTGGGGAAAAGAAATAAGCTCTTCGCTTAAGTCTTTCACTTTATATTCTTTAAAGCCTGTATGGTTTGACAACAATAGGGTAGGAAGTGGTACTGTTTCAATACCATAGCTTGATATTATTGGCATCATAGCAGTTAGAGAACTTTTTCCTATACAACTTAAATCATTTATTAATAGAGCTCTTTTTAATTTATTCATAAAAGTATTATAACTTAGAATTGAAAAATCATGTTTCCTATAGTAAAATACATGACGATGAGGGAGTAACTGGCGCATTTGCGTGATAAACCAACAATCCCGACTAGCAGTCTGGTTTATCTTAAAAAGTGAGACTCATGTATTTAACTTAAGTTGTACATGAGGTGATATTGAATTTTTAGCTCATGTATAAACATGAGTTTTTATTTTCTAGGAGGAAGAATGGGAAAGTATTATTTAGAGGATAGTGATACCGTTTTAAAGGAAGTTGATTCTAGCGAAAATGGTCTTACTAGTAAAGAAGCTGAAGCTAGGCTTTTAAAAAATGGCAAAAACAAATTAAAGGAAGCTGATAAGGAAACGTTATTTCAAAAATTCTTGGGTTCTATTTCTGATCCAATGATTATTATGCTTCTTGCAGCTGCTGCTTTACAGGCTGTAGTAAATGCCTTACAAATGAAAGATGGCTTTAAGTTATCAGAATTTGCAGATGTAATTATTATTTTGGTTGTTGTAATTATTAATACAATCATGTCTTTAGTTCAAGAAACTAAGGCCGAAGGTGCTATGGATGCTTTAATGCAGATGACAGCATCTACTTCTAAAGTATTAAGAGATGGCAAGGTTGTTGTTGTTAAAAGTGAAGATATTTGTGTAGGTGATGTGATTGTTTTTGAAGCAGGCGATACCGTCCCAGCTGATTGTCGAATCATTGGATCACACTCTTTAAAGGCTGAAGAAGCCGCTTTAACAGGTGAATCAGTTCCAGTTAATAAACTAATTGATGTCTTATATTTAAAAGAAGGCAAGGAAGATGTTACGTTAGGTGATAGAAAAAACATGCTATATAACGGTTCTACCGTTGTTTATGGTAGAGGTAAGGC
>CAVFKJ010000015.1:0-10668 GCA_963623125.1 Clostridium sp. CAG:217 | reverse complement strand
AAATCCTAGTCTTTTTTCCATAAATCAAATGGATAAGTTCCATTATCTTTAAAGCTTTGTAGTTTAGCTACAACTGAAGGTTTATCAGCTTGATAAGTTACACCAAACCAAGAATCATTAGAAGTAAGTACTTTAACATTTGCTTCTTTATTATTGATTAAGACGCCAACGTGGTTTGGAAGAAGCGCTTCATACTTTAATGGATTCTTCTTAATACCTTCAGGTAATTCATTTTTGAAGATTGTTTCAAATTTAGAAATGATAGATGGTTTAAAGCCCCAGAAGTTCATTGAAACAGGAGTGCCCATTTCCATTGGCAAGTATTTACCATCTTCTTCAAATTCAACGCCATCATGGCTATCGTTCCATTTGATGTTCATAACTTCTTTAATGGCAGTTAGATTGTTATCATCATCTTTCTTACAAACACCACGAGTAACAGTACCATTATCAGATAAAGTATTTTCTACCTTATAGCCAACCATGCAATAATCATCATCAGCAGTATTTTCATCGAAGAACTTAGCTACTTTGATGAAAGCGTCACGACCATAGAAGTCATCAGCGTTACAAATTACAAATGGATCATCCTTTAAAACATGACGACATGCAAGTAAAGCATGAGTGGTTCCCCAAGGCTTTTTTCTTTCTTCTGGAACACTCACACCTTCTGGGATATCATTGATATCTTGATAAGCGTATGCTACTTCAATAAATGGTCTAATCTTTTTAACAATGTGTTCTTCAAAGATTTCTTCATGTTCTTTTCTGATGATTAGAACAAGCTTTTCAAATCCAGCTTTAATGGCATCATAGATAGTAAAGTCAATAATTGATTCGCCATTTGAACCAAGTGTATCAACTTGTTTAAGGCCTCCATATCTAGATCCCATACCAGCTGCTAAAATTACTAATGTTTTTTTCATAAATTTTTTCTCCCTCTTTATTATAAATTAATTTTTTCTAATGTTTCACAAATCGAATCATGGATAACAATATCGCAATAATCATCACTTGATGTAGAGGCTTTATTGATGATGGCCAAAGTTTTTCCTCTAAAGTATCTAATAAGACCAGCAGCAGGATAAACATTTAATGATGTACCAAGTATAACCATTAATCCAGCATTACTTATCGCCTCAATAGAATCGTTTAAAACTTTACTATCAAGCGCTTCTTCATATAAAACAACATCCGGTTTAATAAGGCCACCACACTCACAATAGGGAACACCATCTATTTTTAGGATATCTTCTAAAGAATAGAATTTATTACATTTCATACAATGATTGCGATGAATGCTTCCATGTAACTCTAAAACATTCTTGCTACCGGCCATTTGATGAAGACCATCAATATTTTGAGTTACAACCGTAACATTTTTGCTATCTTGAAGTTTAGCGATAAACTTATGACCAAAGTTAGGCAAAGCGTCCTTAAATACCATCTTTTCTTTATAAAATTCATAAAATTCTTTTGGATTATTCATAAAGAAGCTATGTGATAATATTTCTTCAGCATGCAAATTATTTTTGTATAAACCTGTACTTGATCTAAAATCAGGAATACCACTATCAGTTGACATGCCAGCTCCAGAGAAAAAGACAATATTCTTACTTTCTTTTATTGCTTCAGTTAATTTATCAATCATGATTAAATTATATAATAATAGGCAATAAAAATAAGTCTAAAATTGCGTAAGCATGGCCACTTTGTTATAATTAATATGCAGAAATTTCTGGAGGTTTTACTATGGCAAGAATGACCCGTACTCAAAAATATGCGGAACTTAGACAACAATTAGCTAATGACCGTGAAGAGACTATAAAAAATGAAACATTAGATAAGTATGAGGAAAAGCTTAAAAACTTTGAATCACAAATAGAAAAAAAGGAAGAAGTAGTTCAAGAACCTGTTAAAGAAACAAGTTTTGTGGATGATATTCCTACTATTGAAGAATTAAAAATTGAAGAAGAAAAGGAAGAGAAATTAGATGAGAATTTTGATTTCTTGGGTTCTTTAGATAATAAAGATATTGATGAAACCATTAATGAATTAATCAACCAAAAAATTGATATTTTAGATGAACAAGATACACAAGAGATTAAGACTCCAACTTTAGAGGATATCTTTAAGGAAGTTAAGACGCCTGTCGAAGAGGAAATTAAAGATGTTGTAACTGAGGTTCCAACTGTAAAAGTCGAAGAAGAAGTTAAGCCAGTTAAAGAAGAAAGCGTTGAAGAAAAGTTAACTGAGGTACTTAGTGAAAATAATAAACCAACTGTTGAAGAAGAAACTTCTACAACAGCAGAAGAAACAAAACAAGAACCTGTTGTAGAAAAAACTGAGGATGAAATGGAATTTGAACCAATTGATATTGATTCGATTCTTGAAGAACTAAAGGGGCCAAATGATGATGAAACAAGTGGCTTAAACGAAATAGTTGATCAAATTAAGACGGGTGTAAATGAAGAACTTAATAATTTTGAAAATAAATCTTCAGAAAAGGTAGAGACTGTTGAGGAACCAGTTAATATAAATGATGAAAATTATGAAGAATTAGCGGGCAAAATAGAGACAATTAACGAGGAGTTAAATGGTCAAATAGAGCCTGTTAAGGAAGAAGAAAAAGTTGAAGAAACAAAACAAGAGCCAATAGAAGAATATGTAAGAAATGAAGAACCATATAATATGGTTGAAGATGATTATGTTTCTTTAGCTAATAAGATTAAAAATATTAATGAAGAATTAAATGGTAAGGTTGAACCTGTTAAGGAAGAAGAGAAAGTTGAAGAAACAAAACAAGAACCTGTAGCAGAAGAAGTTAAGGAAGAAGAACCTTCTAATATTGAATTAATTAAGCCTAGCACAATGCTTGAAGAATTAAAGAGTGAAGTAGAAGCTCATATTCAAGAAAAAGAAGAAGAAAACAAAGAACCAGAAGTGGTAGATACTGATTTAGATAGCTTGTTCGCTGATCTTGAAAGCTTAGATGATAATTCAAAGATTGAGAATGCATTCAATCAATTAGAAAATGAAGTAGTTGACAAGACTCCTGTTGAAGAAGCTATTAAGGCTTTAAGCGATACAGTAAATCCTGAAACAAAAGCTAATGAAGAACCAACAGAGGAAGTTAAAGTTGAAGATATCTTAGAAGAAACAAACAATAATACTGCTAAGGAAGAACCTGTTGTTGAAGAAGTAAAAGAAAAAGTTAAAGTTGAACCTGTTTTACAAGATCAAGATAACAAAGTTGATGAAGAAAAGGCTGAATTATTTACTAATACTGTTTCTTTAGAGATTGATAAAGTATTAAATGAGATGAATGTTAATACTACTTCAATTAATGTTGCGGATGTAATGACTGAAGCGGTTAAACAAGAAGAAGTTAATCCAGAAGAGTTCGCTGATAAGATGGCTGATACAATCTCGCATCCTGTTTTGGCAAAAGTTCTTGAAGAAGATGTTGTAGAGATTAAATCGCTTGATGAAACAATCAAGAATGATGTGGTTGATGATACAATTCCATTTGATATTAGCCAAACAAAGAAGGAAGAAGAAGTAGAATATGTTGAAGATGAAAAGCCAAATAAGATTTTAAATGGAATCTTAATCTTCTTAATTGTTGTGCTTGTTATAATCTTGCTTGTAATCTTGTATTACATCTTATATGCTAAGGGTATTATCGGATGAAGATAAATATTGCGATTGATGGTCCAAGTGGTGCTGGTAAAAGCACCATTTCAGATAGCTTAGCTAGCAAACTTGATTATGTTCATTTAGATACTGGAGCCATGTATCGAAGTGTGGCTTATAGTGCACTTAAACAAGGCTTGAGTATAGATGATGAAGAAAATATATCTAAGTTAATTGAAAAGGATTTTGACTTAGATATGAAAAGTGATGGAACAATTATTTGTAATGGTGAAGATATTACAAATAAGATTCGCACAAATGAAATATCTTTAAGGGCAAGTGATGTTTCAAAACTATTAAAAGTTAGAAAAGCCCTTGTAAAGGCTCAACAAAAAATAGCTTCTAAAAAAGGTTATATTGTTGATGGAAGAGATATTTGTGAAGTTGTTTTGCCAGATGCTGAAGTCAAAATATTTTTAACTGCTTCAGCTCAGGATAGGGCAAAAAGAAGACTGTTACAAAATATTGAAAAAGGATTAGATGGTGATTATGATTCAATTTTAAAGGATATTGAAAAGCGTGATTACCAAGATTCTCATCGTGAATTTTCACCTTTAAAAAAAGCTGATGATGCGATTGAGATTGATTCTTCAAACTTAAGCATTGAAGAAGTGGTGGATAGAATTTTAGTTTTAGCTAAAGAAAAAATGAATTAAAGGAGGATAGTAAATGATAGATGGTACTATTGCGATTGTAGGTAGACCAAACGTTGGTAAGTCGACTGTCTTCAATAGAATGTTAGAAAAAAGACTGTCTATTGTAGAAGATACTCCAGGTGTTACTAGAGATAGAATATATGGCGATTGTAGGTGGCTTGATAAGACATTTAGCTTAATTGATACTGGTGGTATAGAACTTAGAGATGTTCCTTTTCAAAAAGAAATTAAGGCTCAAGTTGATATCGCTATAGAAGAAGCTGATGTAATTATCTTTTTATGTAATGGTAAAGAAGGTTTAACAAATGATGATACCTATATTGCTAAACTATTACGTAAAGCTAATAAGCCTATCTTATTAGGTATAAACAAGATTGATGATTTCTCTAAAATTGATAATATATATGAATTCTATACATTAGGTTTAGGCGATCCTATTCCAGTATCAGGTTCTCATGGCATCGGCATTGGTGATTTACTTGATAAAGCTTTAGAATTAATGCCTAAGAAGGCTAAAGAAGAATATGAAGGCATGATAAGATTCGCCATTATTGGTAGACCGAATGTAGGTAAATCTAGTTTAACTAATGCTTTCCTAAATCAAGATAGAGTAATTGTATCGGATGTTGAAGGTACAACAAGAGATGCTATAGATACAGTCTTTAACGCTAATGATAAATCATATGTGGTAGTTGATACAGCTGGTATTAGAAAAAGAGGCAGAATTTATGAGAATGTTGAAAAATATTCCGTATTACGTGCTAAATCAGCTATTGATAGATGCGATGTAGTCTTGGTGGTAATAGATGGCAGTGTTGGTGTTATTGAACAAGATAAACATGTTGCCGGACTAGCTCATGAAGCTAAAAAAGGTGTCATTCTTGTCTATAACAAATGGGACTTAGTAGATAAAGATGAAAAGACCATGGATAAGATAACTAAGGAAATAAGAAATCAATTTGCTTATTTAGATTATGCGCCTATTGCCTTTGTAAGTGCTAAAGAAAATAAACGTGTAAATACGCTACTTCCTTTAATTGATCAAGTATATACAAATGTCAACTTAAGAATTAAGACTAATGTCTTAAATGAAGTTGTTATGGATGCTCAACTTGCCAATCCTGCAAAACCTCATAATGGAAAATTATTCAAAATCTACTATGCCTCACAAGTTCAATCTGCACCATGCATTATTGTCTTGTTTGTAAATGATCCAGAATTATTCCATTTCTCATATAAACGTTATTTAGAAAATAAACTTAGAGAAGCCTTTGGTTTTGAGGGTGTTCCAATGGAAATAATAGCTAGAAAGAAAGAATCTTAATTGATTCTTTTTATTTGGGCATAAATAAAACTTCAGTTAGACTGAAGTTTTATAAACCTAATTAATATTAGAACATACCTCGCCATAGCTTTCGCTATATGCACAAGCTTTCAGACTTCCTTCTGGAACATCATAGAATTCAACATATCCTTCTCCACTTGATTCAGAATAATATTCATCATTTACATACAAGATTACACTTGCATATATTGAGCCAGAACCAGTAGTTTGATAATGAGGGAAGTAACATCTTCCAGTTGCAGTAGTAGATTTACCATAAACATTTGTAGCTGATATATCTTGCGTACCGCCAGAGCAGTAGTAACCACCAGAGTGAATTGATACAGAAACTGTTCCATCACTTCTTGAACCAGTTACCGCCATACTTGAGCTTGCATCTTCTTTTTCAGGTAGATTTGCAAGTACTTCGCTTGTTGTAGTAAGCGGATTTTCCTTAAGTGCACTAGCTTTAATTAAACCAGTAACGGTTTCATAATTGCCATCTGGGGCACAATATGGATAAGCGCCTTTTACAATTGTTACATCCGTTACATCGCTTGGTTCTTCAACGCCGCTTGTATCATATTGGAAATGATCTTCAAGCTCATTTAAGATATATCTACCCATCTTACCCTTTAAGTTAGACATATCTTCGCTAGTTGTAAAATAAGAACCCTTCTCTAGTTTATCAAAGCCTAGCCAAATACTTACTGTATAGTTAGAAGTTTGACACATTAGCCATAAATCCTTAGGTGAACCAACCGGAATACCATAAGCTACACCAGAGTTAGACCAGTCTGTTGTACCTGTTTTGGCATAAACTGGATAATCTCTTTTTAGTATCTGCATATTATTTAACCATGGACCAGATACATTGTATTCTTCACATTTGGCGATCATATATGCGGCAGCTGAAGAAACTACTTGTGTGCCAGTAGTATCAGCAACATATTCACTATCATCTGAGAACTTAATTGTTTTAATAGTATGAGGCTTGATATAGTAACCATCATTCATAAACATCGCATGAGCAGCTGCGAGTTGAACAGGAGTGATAGTACAAGTGTTACCACCGATTGCCCATTGTAAATCAAATGTATCAAGGTTTTTGGTTATACCAATACTCTTTAAATAATCTTTAACGCCATCTTCACCGATTTCATCAATTACTGCTTCAAGTGTTTGAACAGCAGGAGTATTAAGTGATCTAGCAATAGCCTCTGTTATAAGCATATCACCTGTATAGCCCTGTCCACCCGCATTGGCAATAAGGACATTACCACCATATAAATATACTGGCTTATCGGTTAGGGTATGAGCTGTTGACCAACCTAATCGATCAAAAGCTAAAACATATTCTAGAATTGGCTTAATGCTTGAACCAGGTTGCAAATAAGAACTGGTAGCTCGATTAAACTGACGAGCCTGTTGCTCTTGATTTCGGCCGCCACCCAAGGCGATAAGTTCACCTGTTTGATTATTTAAGACGACAAGTGCCGATTGCATTTGATCATTAGTGTATTTTAAATCAGTTTTTTCATTTTCAATGTTATATAAAACTTCTTGCATATAGGGATCCATTGAAGTATATATCTGCATTGAAGTTGTATAAGGATCCTTGCCAGTGATTTCGGTAGCTTCATCAATTACGGCATCGATATAGTCTTGATAGTATTTTGAATAGCTATTAAATTTCTTATCAACACCAGAAAGCAAATCTTCAATCTTGATTGTTTTAGCAAGTTCAGCTTCCTCTTTAGTAATATAGCCATGGTAAGCCATTAAATCTAATACTTCAGCCGTTCTTATTTGAGCGTTTTCAAGATAAGTAATCTTAGAATTTAAATAAATGTAAGAATCATCGTTTTTATATAATTCATTATAAGGATTGTAGTTATTTGGCGCATTGATAATACCTGCCAAGAAAGCACATTCAGTTAAATTTAATTCGCTTGCATCTTTGCCAAAATAATATTGAGCAGCCTTTTGCACACCTCTGATATTGTTACCATAATTAATCTTATTAATATATAGAGCAATAATATCTTTTTTACTAACTTGTGAATTGGCCTCGATTGCTAAGACGATTTCTTGCATCTTACGCTTAACACCACTCATACCACTTGTGGCTGCCATCGTACTTTCACCATCCGCATCAACTTGGAAGTAAGAGTTTTTAACAAGTTGCATAGTAATAGTGGAACCACCTTGGCCAAAGCCTCCAGATTTTAAATTTTCAATAATAGCTTTAGTAAAACGTGGGATATCAAAGCCAAAATGTTCAAAATATCTACTATCTTCAATTGATAAGAAGGCATCAATCAAAGTATCGGGCATTTGATCATAATCGATGTTTTCTCTAAGATATAAACCTAGTTCAACAATCTCATTGCCATCCGCATCGTAGATAACGCTAGAATCTTCAGATTCTAACTTCTCTTTAGAAAATTCTGGTTTATCTTTTAATAAATCACTCGCAAAGATTATGGCACCAATAACAGCAGCGATACCAAGTACGGCAATAATTGAAGTTAGAATAGCTAATACTTTTATCCCTGTTTTGGTCTTGGGACGTTTGCCTTTTGTATCCTTCTTTTCTTCTTTTTCATCATCTGAAATAATTTCAACTGATTCTCTACCATCATCCTCTTCCATAACTTCTTGTAAAGAACTATCTAATTCATCAAGACCCTTAATTTCTAAATCAGAATCAGTCTGTTTATTTCTTTTATTTACGTTCTTTTTTCTGTTTGAAATATTTCTTTTTTTAACAGAATTTAATTCTTCATCTTTCCTATTTTTCATACCATCTAATTATACCTTAAAATGACGAGTAAATATGATTATTTATACGTTTGCGTGCTAGAATTAAATCATTAGAGAGGAAGATGCTTAATATGCTAAATGAAAGAATTCAAAATCTCGTTCAAGAAATAAAAAATAATAAAATTGATGTCTATTATCTTAATACTTCTGACTACCATATGTCAGAGTATGTTCCTACTTACTTTAAAACAATTGAATATTTTAGTGGCTTTAGTGGCTCTTTAGCAACTTTGCTAGTTGATGAAAATAAGGCCTATATCTTTGTTGATGGAAGATATCATCTACAGGCTGAAAATCAATGTGTCCCAAATGGTGTTGAAGTTGTTAAACTAGGCACTAAAGGAGCACTTGATCCAATAAGCTTTATCGAAAAAAATTATAAGGGCAAAACAGTTGGTCTTGATGGTAAAAGAACTAGCATTGCCTTTGCAAAGGAACTTATTAAAAAAGGTGTAAAACTAAAAAGTATTGATATCTATTCTTCATTAATTGAAAATAGACCCGCTTTATCAAAAGATAAGTTATTTAAACTTGATGTAGAATATGTTGGCGAAACTAGAAAACAAAAATTAGATAAGGTTAAATATGCGCTAGATGGCAAAACCCATATCGTAAATAATCTCGAGTCTATCGCTTATATGCTAAATCTAAGAGGAAACGATATTATTTATACACCAGTATTTTTAGCTTATTTAGTATTCAATAAAAATGATGTTTATTTCTTTATTGATTTAGAAAGATTAAATGAAGAAATTATTGAAGAATTATATGAAGATGGTGTAATCATTAGACCATATAATGAATATTATGATTTCTTAAAGACACTTAAAAAAGAAACTATTTTATTTGATGAAAATAAAGTAAATTATGAATCTTATTGTTCAATTCTAAATAATGGTAATAAGGTTGCAGATCATTTATCAATTATCGAAGAAATGAAGTCAAAGAAAAATGATGTAGAAATTAAGAATACAACTTTAGCGCATATTTATGATGGTGTAGCTATGGTACGTTTCTTAAAATGGCTTGATGAAACGGATAAAGAAACATTAAACGAATATAGTGCTGCATGTAAACTAAATCAATTTAGATTATCTTACAAAGCCTTTGATTTAAGTTTTAATCCAATTGTTGCCTACAATGCTAATGCAGCCATGATGCACTATGGTCCTACTAAAGAAAATAATGCACAGTTACATAATGAAGGCATTTTGTTAGTAGATTCTGGTGGTCAATATAAAGAAGGCACAACAGATATCACTCGTACTATTTATCTAGGGCCTGTTAGTGATAAATTTAAAATGCATTTTACAACTGTTCTAAAGTCTATGTTTAACTTAAGCAGCGCAAAATTCATGGAAGGATTAAGTGGCAATCAAGTTGATATTTTAGCTAGAAAAGATATTTGGGAGTTAGGCATTGACTATAGATGTGGCACCGGACATGGCGTCGGACATGTTTTGGCAGTACATGAAGCTCCACCAAATATTCGTTATATGCATTCTGCTTCAAAAAGCGAAGAAGTTCCTTTAGCGGTTGGCAATGTTGTATCTGATGAACCAGGCATTTATCTTGAGGGTGAATATGGTATTAGATGTGAAAACTTATTGCTTGTAAAGAAAGATGAGGCTAATGAATATGGTCAATTCTTGTCTTTTAAGACTCTTACTTTAGTACCATTTGATTTAAGATTAATCGATAAAAAATATTTAGATGATAAAACAGTTAAATTATTAAATAACTATCATAAAGAAGTTTATGAAACTTTAAGTCCTTATTTAAACCAAGAAGAAAGAGCTTATCTAGAAAAGATAACAAGAGCTATTTAATGAAACTACTAAACTGGAATGTGAATGGTTTAAGGGCAATTTTAGGCAAAGGTGATTTAATTGATTTTATAAATAGAGAAAATCCTGACATCATGGCCTTTGAAGAAACTAAGATGCAAGAAGATCAATTGACATATAACTTTGATGGCTATTATCGTTATATGAATTGTGCTGAAAGAAAGGGTTATTCGGGTACTATGGTTCTTACTAAAAAAGAACCATTAAGTGTATCTTTTGATATTGAAGGTGAAGACCATCCAAAAGAGGGAAGAGTCATAACTCTTGAATATCCTGATTTCTATTTTGTGTGTGCTTATGTTCCTAATTCTAAAGATGG
>CAVFKJ010000014.1:0-9060 GCA_963623125.1 Clostridium sp. CAG:217 | reverse complement strand
CATTAATGCTTTACAAAAGGATTTCAAAGTTAAAGAAATTATTACAAATGGTAAAGATATAAAAGAAGGTATTTATCTGCAATATCTATATGTAGGTGATTATGATAATGAAAATGATAATAGCTTAATTTATTATTTATATACTAATAATTTAGCTTTTCTTTTTACTGGCGATATTAGTAGAGAAGTTGAAAGAAGCTTAGTAGATAAATATGATATTAGCAAGATTAATTTTTTAAAGTGTTCGCACCATGGCTCAAAGACTGGTTCTGATTCATATTTTGTAGGCCAGATATTACCGGATTATGCCATTATTAGTACTAATGGTTATTATGGCCATCCCCATAAAGAAACCTTAGATACATTAAATTCCTATTTAGTTAATATTTTATCTACCAAAGAAGAGGGAACAATTAACATTTACCTTACCTTTATTAATTTTATTAAAACCGATAAGCAAATAATTTTGATTAAAAAAACAGAGTAGCTTAGTAGTTACTCTGTACGAATTGTTATAAATTGATTCTTGCACCATATGGACTAATTGCCTTAAGAGGGCAAACAAGTACACATAGATGGCATCCTACACATATCTTTGGATCCATAATTGGTTTACCATCTTTCATATGTAAGGCCTCATGTCCTCCATCTCTACAAGAGATATAGCATCTTCCGCATCCTACGCATTTATTACGATTAAATCTTGGTAGAAGCTTGGTATTTCGATTTAAACCATCTAATTCGGTCACGTTTTGAATACCTAGACCTTGTAAAAGAGATAAATGAGTTAATGCCTTTTCACGCATATACCAAGTTAAGCCATCAAGCAAATCATCAATGATGCGTGTACCATATTGCATAACTGAAGTGGTGATTTGCACATGATTAGCGCCTAGTAATAAAAATTCTACTGCATCCTTCCAAGTTTCTATGCCGCCCATAGCACTAATAGGAACATTATTTAGTTTTGGATCAGAGGACATTTCCCATATAAATCTTAAGGCGATAGGTTTAACCGCTCTACCTGAATAACCACCAACACCGGACATTCCTCTTACTGAAGGCTCGGTTGCGTAAGTATCTAGATTCATTCCCATTAAGCTTTTGATAGTGTTGATTGCCGCGATACCATCGGCGCCATTTTCTAATGCTGCTAAGGCAAAAGGGCGCATATCGGCTACATTTGGGGTAAGCTTTGCAAGTAAAGGAATCTTACATCCCTTACGAGCCGCTTTAGTACATCTTGCTACCGCCTCACTGCTTTGACCAATATCAACACCTAAGCCAGCTTCTTCCATATTAGGACAAGAGAAGTTACATTCAATAATATCAGCACCCGCTTTTTCACAAAGATTTGCCAAGCGTTGCCATTCATCTTCATTTCTTCCCATAATAGAGGCGATAATCACTTTATTGGGATAATCTTTTTTTAAACGAGAAATAATGTCTAAGTCTTCATCTAGACTGTTACAAGATAACTGTTCAATGTTTTTAAAGCCATAGAACCCATGTTCTGCTGCTAGGGCAGAATAGCGAGGAGAAGCTTCTTCTGGTATAAAGTCACAAATAGTTTTAAAACAAGCTCCTGCCCACCCCATATCAAATGCTCGTGCTATCTTTTCAAATGTACTAGCTACAACTGAAGAAGAAAGTAAGAAGGGATTTTCTAGATGTACGCCAAGAAAGTCACAAGATAAATCAACTTCTGTATCAGGAATCACTTCCCAAGTTTTAGAGTCACTGTGTAAAGCACTTAATATATCTTTAATATGAATAGGATTTGCTTTTTTAAGACATGCTTCTTCACACTTCGCATCACAATTTTCACAAGCATAATTCTTATTTAATAAATTAGCGGCACCAGTCAAATTTTCAAAATGCAAAGATCTTATTATCTTTGCGGGATCTGTTTTGTATGTACAAGCTTTTGTACACGCAGGATTATCGCATAATAAACAGCGAGAAACCTCTTCTAAAGGTATAGTTGTTTCATATTGCATAGTTTTTCTCCAATCAAAATATATTTAAAATTTACTATAATCTACTTTTTAAATTCATTACTTTTCTTAACATAGTTATAACATTTTTAAACTCGATACAAAAGAAGCCATAATTAAAATTGCTTGATTCTTTTGTAATATTTACACCATATAGGTACAATAATTTTACATGAGTATTTATATAGTCTAAATAGAGGCGGGATTCATATGAAAACTAGAATGTATTTTGAAAATAAACGTCTAACTAATCCTAATAAATGGACATTAAAAGCCATAGATGAAGAAATTAGATTATTTAGCTATGATGTAAGAAAAGATGGTAATTTTAAACTAACTATAAGAAATAGTAAATATATCAAAATATTAAAGATATGGGTATACAACAATCTAGTAAAGGTAGTAAATCAGGTCTCGATTATGATAAAACGCCATTTATTTTATCGGCTAAACAATTGATTGAATTTAGAAAAAAATTAGTCGGCACTAATCCATATGAGAGACTAGAAGGAAGAAGTGGCAATAGTAATGATGTGGTAGCTATGCAAGAGGATACAATCAATTTTATTCCAAGTAGAGAATAGATAATTTTTACTTAGAAAAGTATTTAATTCACAACCTTTAATTAAGCTCTTATTATTGAAAATAAGGGCTTTTTTATGTTATCTTTTATATATAAATTAGAGCTTTTTTTAATGCAAAGAAGGGAACTATATGAAGAATAAAAGATTAGGTGAAATGCTTATTGATGCCAATATCTTGACACCTGAACAAGTCAATGAAGCTATCGCTTTACAAAAGAATTCAGGTAAAAGACTTGGTAGTGTTCTTTTAGAAAATAAATATATTACTGAACAACAATTAATCAATGTCTTAAAGATGCAACTTGGTATTGACTTTATTGATATAAATAAAGAAAAGATTGACCCAAGTATGGCTAATATTGTTCCAAAAAGCATTGCCGTAAAAAATAGAGTAGTTCCTGTTAAAGTAGATAGAGGAAATTTGATTTTAGCGATGGAAGATCCGCTAAATTTCAATGCCTTAGAAAGCGTTAAACAACTTACTAAATTAAAGGTTGTTCCTTGTATTGCTTATAGTAGCGCAATAAGTAGAGCCTTATCAATTCTTTACGAAAATGAGGGTGCTGCAATTGCGATTGAACAAATGAAACAAGAAAGGGGCATTGATGCCACTTTTGAAGATGTAGCTAAAAATAGTCAAATCAAAGATCAAAGTTCAGCTGCACCAACCGTTAAACTTGTAAATTCCATCTTAGAAAGAAGTTTAGCTGAAAAGGCTAGTGATATTCATATTGAACCAAGAGAAGATGATGTCTTAGTAAGAATAAGAGTCGATGGTTCTTTACAAGAAATATTAAACATTCCTAAGCAACTTCAAGATGCGGTAATTTCCCGTTTTAAAGTAATGGGTGAAATGAATATTACTGAACACCGTGTGCCACAAGATGGTAGAGCTCAAGTCAAGGCTAATGATGGTTCAATTATTGATCTACGTCTTTCTACTTTACCTACAATTTATGGCGAAAAGATTGTTATTCGTATCTTATTAAGAGATAAGAATATCTTAAATAGACAAGGTATCGGTATTACTGATAGAGATAATGAAAAGTTCTCAAGAATCTTAAAGAATTCTAGTGGCATGATTATGATTGTTGGTCCTACTGGTTCTGGTAAAACTAGTACCTTATATACCATGATTGAAGAATTAAAAGATTCTTCAGTTAATATGATTTCTTTAGAAGATCCCGTTGAATTTAAAATTGATGGTGTAACCCAAGTTGCGATAAATGAAAAGATTGGTTTAACTTTCGCTAGTGCTTTAAGATCTTGCTTAAGACAAGACCCTGATATTATTTGTATCGGTGAAATTAGAGATGGTGAAACCGCAAGTATTGCCATGCGTTCCGCCATGACTGGTCACTTAGTATTAACTACAGTACATACTGAAGATGCGATTAGTGCCATTGATAGATTAAAGGATTTAGGTGTTGAACCATACTTAATCGGTGGCTCATTAAGAGGTATCGTTTCTCAAAGGCTAGTCAGAAGAATTTGTCCTAATTGTAAACAAGAAATCGCTCCTAGTAAGGACATGATTGATTTAGCCAAGATTAATCCTGTGGGTAAACATTTCTATAAAGGCAAAGGCTGTTATATGTGCTTTGATACCGGCTATAAAGGTAGAACTGGTGTTTTTGAAATTCTTACTATGAACGCCAAACTTAGAGAAGATATTTCCAAAGGCTTAAATGGTTCTCAACTTCGTGAAAGACTCTCTTCTAGTAATGATTTTGTGCCAATGATTGTTAATGGTAGAGAACTAGTAGAAAAGGGTGTAACTACTTTAGAAGAGATCGTTGATAAGGTAGCTACAATTGAATAATTATGATTAGTTTTAAGTACAATGCATTATCTTTTGATGGTCAAAAAGTAAAGGGTGTAATCGAAGCTGTTGATGAATATCAGGCCGTTGAAAAGATAAAAGAAAAAAATAGATTAGTATTAAATATTGAAGAAATTAAGAACAATTCTTTTAATAGTGTTTTTTCTAAAGAAATAGGCAAAAAAGTTGATACTAAAGCTTTATCTGTAATGTGCTCACAATTTTCGATTATTCTAAGTGCTGGTACACCAATTAATAACTGTATATTGATGATTGCTCATCAAACAGAAGATAAAAAGCTTAGGAAAATGCTTGAGAAAGCCTATGATGATGTAAATCATGGCAGTTCCCTAGAGGGTGCTTTTAGAAGAAATTATGATGGTTTGCCAGAAGTATTTTTGGAAACTATTAAAGCTGGTGAGCAATCTGGCAGTTTAGTTAATAGTTTTGATAATATGAAAAACTATTTTGAGAAGTCTTTTAAGACAACACAAAAATTAAAGAGTGCTACAACATATCCATTGTTTGTCTTTGTAATCGCTATTATTGTTGTAATAGTGGTAATGGTGGTTGTTGTACCAACTTTAACAAGTGTGTTTGCTGAACTTGGTGGAGAACTTCCAGGCATGACTAAAGTCCTTATTGCGGTTAGTAACTGGTTTACTTCTTATTGGGCAATTTTATTAGGTGTTATTCTTGTTGTCTATATTGCCTATAAAGGGTTTACCAGTAGTGAACAAGGCAAAGTTTGGAAGGCTGAAACTCAACTTAAGCTTCCTATAATTGGCAAGATTACCACTTTATCAAATGCCCAAGAATTTTCCAATATCATGGCTACCTTGTTAGATGCGGGTCTTGTAGTTAGTGATGCCTTAAGAGTTACTAGTAAATGTTTATCAAATTATGCTATGAGTAAAGAAGTATATTCAATGGCTGAACAAATTGAAGTTGGTGTTTCTTTATCAGATGCAATGGGAAAGAGTAAATATCTTCCACAAGTTTTAAAGGAAATGACAGGTGTAGGTGAACAAAGTGGTGAACTAATTAAAACACTTAAGACAATTAGTGATTATTACGCTAATGAGTCAGATTATGCGGTTAAGGCTGCACTAGATAAATTAGAGCCTACAATGCTTATACTTTTAGCTATTTTTGCTGGTTATATTGTAATAAGTATTTATTTACCAATGTTCAGTATGTATTCAATGATGTAAAATAAGTTTATGGATGTTAATAAAGTTTATAAAAAAGAAGAAGTAGATGAAATAGTTAATAACTTAAAGATTGTTTTTCCTATTGTTAGAGTTCTTAAAGAAAAAGAAGTATGTGGTAGAAAAACAATGGAAGGGGCTAAGGAGCCTTGTAAATGTTACGAGTTTTGGGGCAAGAATAAGCCTTGTGAAAACTGTATTTCTTTACTTACTTTATTAGATAAAAAGACTAATACCAAGATTGAAATATTAGATGGTAAATACTATCAAGTATATTCTGTTTACGCTAATATTGAGGGTGAAAATTGTGTTATTGAAATGATTAAGGATTTAGAAGGCAATGCCTTTGTTGATCCTGACTCCTATAATCATTTCCTTAAAAACTATGCTTCCATCAATAATAAGATTTATAAAGATCCTCTAACCAACGCTTATAATCGTTTATACTTTGAGGAAAAGAAAAACAACAAATATGCTAGTGCCGGTGTGGCAATGCTTGATGTCGATGACTTTAAAGAATTAAACGATGCGTATGGTTCAAGATTTGGCGATGAAATCTTACAAAGTGTTGTTGAAGCGGTATTAAAGAGTATTAGAGTTAATGATTCAATTATTAGAATTGGACCAGATGAATTCTTATTGGTGCTTCCAAATATTACAGCTGCCATCTTCCAAAATAAGTTAGAAGCTATTAGAGCAGCTATCAATGATCACAGTTTATCTGAACATCCAAATGTTCGAATTAGCATTTCAATCGGTGCGGTATTAAGTGATAATGATACGCTAGCTGGCGCTTGTGAGAAAGCTGATGTTTACCTTCATAAGGCAAAAGTAAAAAAGAATGCAATTATTACCGAGTGGAGTGAAGATAGCGGTAATAAAGAAATAAATGGTTCTGATAAGCCTATTATCTTAATTGTTGATGATGCCGATCTAAACCGTTTGATTTTAAGAAGTTTCTTAGAAGAAGATTATCAAATCTATGAAGCCAGAAATGGTGAAGAGTGTATTGCTTTAATTGAAAAATTAAGACAAAAAATTTCGCTTGTCATGTTAGATTTAATAATGCCAGGTTTAAATGGCTTTGACTTGTTATCTATTTTCAAAAACAAAGATTATATGAATAATGTTCCTGTTATCATGATTTCTTCTGAAGATGATGATAACAAGATTGTTAAAGCTTATGAACTTGGTGTTACTGATTATATCAGAAGGCCATTTATTGCTAAGGTTGTTAAACAAAGAGTTAATAATACCGTTAAGCTATATTTAAGACAAAAGAAGTTTGAACTTAAAGTTAGAGAACAAATGGAAGAAAACGATAAGATCTCTAACATGATGTCTTATATCTTAAGTTTCGTTGTCGGTTATCGTAATAATGAAAGTGGTCCACATGTTATGCATGTTGAACAAATTACGGAAATTATTATTGATGAAATCAATATGACTACTACCAAGTATTATATTTCACCTTCCGAAAAGAAGATTATTGTAACAGCAGCTGGTATGCATGATATTGGCAAGATTGGTATTGATGAAAAGATTTTGAATAAACCTGGTAAGCTTACTAATGAAGAGTATGAGGAAATGAAACGTCATACTATCATTGGGGCTAATATGATGTCTAGTATGACTATGTATACTACTGAGCCTTTTGTAAATATGGTTTATACAATTTGTAGATGGCATCATGAAAGATGGGATGGAAAAGGTTATCCTGATAAACTTGTTGGTGACAATATCCCAATTGCTGCCCAAATTGTCTCCTTGGCTGATGTTTATGATGCCTTGGTATCTCCAAGAGTTTACAAGCCAGGATATAGCCATCAAAAGGCTGTTGAGATGATATTAAATAACGAATGTGGTAGTTTTAATCCTGTTTTACTAAAGTGTTTAATGGGCAGTAAAGATCGCATTAGAAGATTATATGAAGTAGATAGTAGTGAAAAGGAAAGTACAGATACAAGAAACTAGAGGTAATTATGAATTTAGAAGAATGCTACAAACTAATGGGCGGTAACCTAGAGGATACCGTTAAGAGAATTGATAATCTTAATTTAATTAAGACAATCGTGAGGGCTTTTCCAGGTGATGATAGTTTTGCTCAATTAAAGAAAGCTTATGAAACCAAGGATGTTGAATTAGCTTTTAGGGCAGCTCATACTTTGAAGGGTATTTGCTTAAATTTGGGCTTTGATCAATTAAGCAAGGATGTATGTGAAATAACCGAAATCTTTAGAAAGAAAACTTTCGAGGGTAGTGAAGAGCTTTATAAGAAAATTTGCGATTCTTATACACTTACTATTGAAGCTATTTCCAATTTGGATTAATGATAAGTACCGTAATGGTACTTATTTTTAGGAGGAACATGTTTAATAATTCTTATATAACTTTTATTATTATTTCTATTTGTGTACTTAATTACATAAGAAAATATCAACTTGAACAAAATGAATATATTGATTTAGCCTTGCAAGATACAGGCGCTTTGCTTAAACCTTTTAATAAACAAGAATGGTATCGTTTATTAACATCAGGTTTTACTCATGTGAATATTCAACATCTAATAATTAACTTATATTGTATCTATTCACTTGGTGTTTTCTTAGAGAGTTTTACTGGGCATATTGCCTTTCTTATTTTAATGTTGGGTTCTATTATTGTAGGCAATCTATTTACTTTATTAATCGATCCAAATGAAGTTTCCATAAGCTGTGGTTTATCAGGTGGATTATATGGTCTAATGGCTTTTTATATCTTCCTTATAGTTTATATATATGGCTTTTATGGCATCATCTATAACAAGAGTTTGCTTCTTACAATAGGTCTTAATTTATTAATGAACTTTATGCCAGGAGTAGGGTGGAAAGCCCATTTAGGCGGAGCGGTTTTTGGCGTAGTGTTTACCATTATATTTACTATCATTTAGTTTTATATTTTAGTAAAATATAAAAAAAGAAAGGACGTTAATAAATGAAAAATATAGTTATGCCACTTGGTATTTCTAATTTTGAAAAAATTAGAAGAAACGATTATTACTATGTAGATAAAACTTTGCTTATAAGAGATTTGTTAAATAATGATCGTGGTACATATGAAGTTAATTTAATTACACGTCCAAGAAGATTTGGCAAAACTCTAGCCATGAATATGTTGGCAAGTTTCTTTGATATAAGAAAAAATAATAAAGATATTTTTGATGGACTTGAAATAACAAGATACAAAGATATTTGTGATGAATATATGAATAAGTATCCAACTATATTTTTTACATTTAAAGATATTAGTGGTTTAAATTTCGATGAAGCATATGATGTTTTAAAACTCAAGATATCTCGTTTGTTTATTGAATATGATTTTTTACTTGAGTCAGATGTCATTAACGACGAAGATAAAAAGATGTTTCTAGCTTTAAAAACTAGAGAATTTGATAAGGCTATGTTGAA
>CAVFKJ010000013.1:0-11619 GCA_963623125.1 Clostridium sp. CAG:217 | reverse complement strand
ATTAGTAAATTTATAAGTTAATTAAAATAACTTACACAATTTACTTGACAAAGTCCCCTTTTATTTATCTTTGATTTGCGTTATAACGCTTATTTAATTCTTCTAGTATCTTATTATGAGGCTCGTCCACATCACTTGTCTTAAGTGTCTTGTTTGGATCTTCATAAACAATATTTAATGATACCGACTTAAAGCCATCCGCAATATGTTCACCTTTATAGATATCAAATATCTTAATTGATTTAACAATTGCTCCACCAGCCTTCTTAACTACTTTCAATAGTTCATCAGCCTTGATATCATCACTTAGAACAATTGAAATATCTCTACTAATTGAAGGATATTTGCTTACAACAGGACATTTAGTCTTACTAGGCTTAGAATTAATTAATTCATCTAAAATTAGTTCACAATAATAAGTATCCTTAACCTTTAACTTGCCTTCATATGTAGGATGAACCTTACCTAAAATACCAATAGTCTTATTATTCATCTTGATTAAACAAGATACACCAGGATGGAAATGAACATCATCTACATCGTTTACCGCAATAGAAACCCTACCTTTTTCAAAACCTAGTTTATCTAAAAGTCCCATCACAAGACCTTTTAGAACATAGAAATCAGACTTCATAGTGACATGTTTAATCTCACTACTTAAATAAGTTCCATGAAGTAATACGCCAAGTCTTTCTTCCTCATGATCATCAAAATAAACAGAAGAGATTTCATAGATGTTTACATTAGAGTTATAATGACCAACATTATATGAAAGTGTTTCCAAAAGAGATGGCATTAAAGAAGTTCTGATATACTTTCTATCTTCTGATAAAGGTGAAAGAAGTTTAACTGATTCGCCACTTCTTAGTAAACTATTATCTTTATAGTTTTCACTCACTAGTGTATAAGTTCTAACTTCACTTAAGCCATTATACATAAAGTAATTGCGGATAGTTCTGCGCATACTTTGGGCAGTAGATAGTCTACCAACCGTTTGAGGCATTAAAGGAAGCGTAGATTTTAAATCATCAAAGTCTGTTAAACGGCAAATTTCCTCATCAATATCTTCTCTAATTAAAATATCAGTACGATAACTTGGAATATGAGATTTAAAAATGTCACCTTCAAATTCTGGTCTAAAATCTAGATAAGTTAAAACATCCTTTACTTCATCAGTTGTATAAGTTTTACCAACCAAAGTATTTAGATGAGACATACTTTCTTCAACCACTACTTCACTATAATTATCACTACCCGCTTCAACTGTTTCTTCAAATCCTTTAGCGTCAGCATATTTAATTAAAAGTTCAACTGCTCTATCCATAGCCTTAATTTGTGATAAAGGTTCAAGTCCCTTAGCATATCTTGCGGCAGCCTCTGTTTGAAGGCCTAAACGATTACTAGTGCGTCTAATTTGGGCATGGTCAAAATAAGCTGATTCAATAATAATTGAATTTGTATCATCTAATATCTTAGTTGCATCACCACCCATAATACCAGCAATACCAATAGGATTTCCATCAGAGGTAATTATTAAATCACCCTTTTGTATCTTATAAGAAACACCATCTAGAGCTACATAATCGCACTCTAAGTCATCTTTAACAGTGATGTTTTTATTTGGATTACTTCTTAAATCGTAGAAATGCATAGGTTGACCAGTTTCTAACATTACTAAATTAGAAATATCAACTAAGTTATTGATACACTTGATACCATTTGATCTTAAAACTTCTTTAATCCAACTTGGAGATTCTTTTATAGTTACACTATTACATACTTTAGCTAAGAAATGTGGACAATTCTTGCTTTCAAGAGCTAATTTAAAATCACTCTTTTCGCCAATATTACTAGCACCCTTAAAATCAGGTAGTTTGCATTCTCTTCTTAAGATAGCACCCATTTCTTTTGACATATTAAACATCGCTAAACAATCAGGTCTATTGGCATAAATTGAAAAATCTAAAACGACGTCTTTATATCCTAATCTTTCAAGAATGTTTGTATCACCAACATTAAATGAATCATTCAATTCTTCTATGCCATCGTGTGAACAAGAGTTTTCATCTAACATGTCTTTTTCAACACCAAGTTCAAGTAATGAACAAAGCATACCATTACTTTCTTGGCCTCTAATAACACCTTTTTTAATCGTACCGCCAGGTAGTACTGCGCCATCTTTGGCAACAATTACCTTTAAACCGGCTCTACAGTTTGGTGCACCACAGACAATATTTAATACTTCATCACCTACATCTACAGTTGTAATATGTAAATGATCAGAATCAGGATGATCAACACATGTCAAAACCTTACCAACAACAAGATTAGTTCCTTGTCCAATCTTGGTTACTTCTTCTACTTCAAAGCCAGCTTTGACAGCTTTATCCATGATTTCTTCATATGATAAATCATTAATATCAATAAATTTACTTAACCAATTTAAACTTAACTTCATAATTAATTACCTCTTTTAAAACCATTTAAGAAACGTAAATCATTAGTATATAAGTCTCTTATGTCCATGATGCCATATTTAAGCATAGCAACTCTTTCAATACCTACACCAAAGGCAAAGCCAGTATATTTCTTAGAATCAATACCAGCAGCTTCTAAGACATTAGGATGAACCATACCAGAGCCTAGTATTTCAATCCAACCAGTTCCCTTACAAATCGGACAGCCCTTGCCACCACAACTATGACATGTCATATCTACTTCAAATGAAGGTTCAGTGAATGGGAAATATGATGGTCTAAATCTAATCTTGGCATCATTTTTAAATAGTTCATGAATCATTAATTCAAGCGTTCCCTTTAAGTCAGCGACCGTAATATTTTCACCAATTACAAGGCCTTCGCATTGCATAAATTGATGAGAGTGAGTTGCATCATCATCATCTCTTCTATATACCTTACCAGGGCAAATTACCTTAATTGGAAGCTTATCAGCATCTTTTTCAAGTACACGCATTTGAATAGCGGTAGTTTGTGATCTTAATAGTCTATTTACATCAACATAGAAAGTATCTTGCATATCTCTAGCCGGATGACCTTCTGGGGTATTAGCACGCGTGAAGTTATATTCATCATATTCAAGTTCTGGTCCTTCAGCAACGTTATAGCCCATGCCAATAAAGATATCTTGAAGTTCTTCTTCAACAAGTGTTAATGGATGAAGAGTACCTATAACAGGTGTATATTCATCAAGAGTAATATCGACCTTTTCTTTTTCTAGTTGTGCTTTTAAAATAGCGCTATCTAATACTTCTTTTTTAGCTTCCAAAGCATTAGTAACCGAAACCTTTAAGTCGTTTACAAGTTGGCCAAACTTTGGCTTTTCTTCAGCGCTTAAATCTTTCATTTGACTCATTAGACTTGTTATCTTTCCCTTTTTAGAAAGATATTCAATTCTAAGTTCTTCTAGTGTCTTTGAATCTTTAACAGCTTCAATGGCCTCTAGTGCTTCTTGTTTTAGTGTTGATAAATCATTCATAAATTTTCTCCTACAAATAAAAAACCGCGACTAGGAACGAAAAATCGCGGTACCATCCTAATTCAGCATATGCTGCACTTATAACTATAACGCGTTACCGGGCAATTGCCACCAAAAAGAGTGAATTCACTTATCTAGTTTTAGAAAGCTTGCACCATCCTTTCCTCGCTAATAAACATTAATAAGCTACTATTTCTTTGTCGTTTTACTTAACTATAATAACATAAAAAGATAGGTTTCCCTATCTTAATACGTAAAGTTTAACTAAATCTTAAGCACCAAAATCAACTTTGATACCAGGACCCATATTACTAGAAATTGTAACACCAGTAACATAAGCACCCTTTACAGCAGCAGGTCTAGCCTTTAAAATAGCATTTCCTAAAGCATTGAAGTTAGAAACTAAATCATTAGCTTCGAAACTTACCTTACCAAGAAGACAGTTGATGTTACCATCTTTATCAACACGGTATTCAACTTTACCTTTCTTGATTTCGCTTACTGCACCAGCAACATTAGGTGTAACTGTACCAGTCTTAGGATTTGGCATTAAGCCCTTAGGACCTAAAATCTTACCTAACTTACCAAGTTCACCCATCATATCTGGAGTAGCAACGATTACATCGAAATCGAACCAGCCACCTTTAATCTTATCAAGGATTTCCTTGTCGCCAACATAATCAGCGCCAGCATTCTTAGCTTCTTCCATCTTAGCACCTTGAGTAACAACCAATACTTTTTGGCTTCTACCAGTACCAGCAGGAAGAACCATTGCGCCACGGATTTGTTGATCAGCATGACGAGGATCAACATTTAATTTGAATGAAACTCTAATAGGAGCATCATACTTAACTGTAGCAGTCTTCTTTACTAATTCACAAGCATCATTTACAGAATATTTTTTATTCTTTTCAATAAGGCTTAATGCATTCTTATATCCTTTTGATCTCTTCATGATTAACCCTCCACTTTGATGCCCATGTTTTTAGCAGTACCTTCAATGATACGCATAGCAGCTTCAACATCATTAGCGTTAAGATCAGGCATCTTGTATTCAGCTATTTCCTTTAGTTGAGCCTTAGTAATAGTACCAGCAGTAACACTATTAGGTGTACCACTAGCCTTTTGGATGTTTGCAGCCTTCTTTAATAAGAATGCAGCAGGTGTAGTCTTCAATACGAAATCAAATGACTTGTCTTCATAAGCTGTGATAACAACTGGAACAATATCACCCTTTCTATCCTTAGTTTGATCATTAAACTGAGTACAGAATTGAGGCATATTAATGCCAGCACTTGCAAGAGCAGGACCTGGTTTAGCACTACCAGCTGCGAATTGCAACTTACAGATTTTTGCAACTTTCTTCTTTGCCATATTTTCCTCCTTATGGTTGTGGGATTAACGGAGCAGTTGCACTCCTTCCACATGCCTATCTATTCTATTATTATTTAAAATAGAATTCAATACTAATTTTATAGTTCGATAGTGATTTCTTCACTATTTCCCTCATATTCAAAGTAAACAGTAACCTTATTATCATTTACTTCAATATTAGTCCACTTATCCTTTAAATTAATAACCTTCTTATATACTTCTTTTTTATGTTCATCATACTTAGAAGCATCATCGCTCATAAATAATACTGAGCCAAATAAACCATTAATATATGCCAACTGTAACTTTTGTTCCTCAGTAAGTTTTACATTATTATCTCTTAAGATAAAGACATCTGGATCGTTTAAGAAAGCACGACCATCAAGTCCTCTTCTAAAGATAGTATTAACCATTGTATGCTTAGTTGAATTTCTTTCATTATGCAATTTTTGCATATAGAATTTATCATCATAATCCAAAGAAACATCTGGTCCAATACGACAATAGTCAACTTTGCCAAAGGCGCTAGCGCAAGGAATGCCACAGCCTAGTATTAGCTTATCTTTACAAAGTTGTCTTAAGAAGTTCATGCCATCAGCCATTACCTTACCTCTTGGTTTATCACTTCTTGGGATAATACAAGCACTATAAAGAAAATCAAGTTTAACTAAATCAAATCCCCATTCATTAAAGATAGTATCAAAGACTTTCTTTAAATATTGTCTTACTTCAACTTTATAGATATCTAAGGCATAGAAACCTGACCAGTTACTACCAGCAGCTACCATATCACCCTTTTCATCTTTTAAGAAATAATCAGGATGTTCCTTATGTAATCTTGAATTAGTTTCAGCTGAAAAAGGTGCTAGCCAAAGTCCAGCCTTATAACCTTTGTTATGAATATTATCAACTGTAGGCTTTAAACCATCTTTAAATTTCTTAGGATCAACATCTAACCAGTCGCCAACAAAAGTCTCATAACCATCATCAATTTGAAACATATCTACTTTATCTTCTAAAGAATCTAATCCATTCAAATCATTAACAATGATATCTTCGGAAATCTTTTGGTAATGATTGTACCAAGAAGTATAACCAACCATTCTTTTTGCACTAGGCTTTGCGATATTTAAAAGTTCAAAGTATTTATCATAAACTTCATCTTCCTTGCCCTCAATATAACAAATATCTAAAGCTATGAAAGATTCACTAGTTGTATAGCCTTTTAAATCAGGAATAATGGTGATACCCTTATCTTTTTCAAAAACAAAACGAGTAAAGGCAAATTCATCATTTAGTGAGCCATAGAAGCGATAATTATCATTTTCCCTTATATATAAATAAGTCCAACCATGGTTATAACCATTTTTAACAGGATATTCGGCAAAATTATAATCACCATAGCGATCTAAATGAAATTTATTTATTGTAAAGTTTTTAAATGGAGCTCTTGTTAAACCATAATTAATGGTATTAAAGTCACTCTCATAAGAATAAGTCCAATCAGAATAGCCATTAAAGAAAATACGATCATTACTAGTTAGCCCAAGTGGCAAAAAGACACTAATTTCTTCAAAAGTTACTTCTTTTTTAGGATAAACTTTAATCTTAAAACCACCATTATTAAGTTCAGCAAAATAGCCAAGATTATCATCTTGTTTAGATAATTCTCTATCCAAATCAGAAGATAAAGTAAAAAATTCATTATTTAAGTTATATTTAATATTTAGTTTCATAGTCTTTTATTTATGTTTATAGAAATAACGATTTTCAAGAGCGAAGATTCGAGGGGTAAACTCACCTTCTTTAATTTCCGCTAAGTTTTTATCAATAACCGCAACCTTAGAATCAATGTTGTCGATATAAGTAAGAAGTTCAGCCTCAAGTGTTTCTGGTAAAACTGGAGAACCATATTCATATTGACCATGATGTGACAAAATCATGTGTCTTAATAGTAATAATTCTTCGCTATCTTCAAGTTTTAATTGTTGACCTACTAATAATAAACGTGCGTCCATTATAGATATATGACCCAATAATTTGCCCTTAGTTGAATATTCAGTAACAACCGGTGAAGTAAATTCTTCAATCTTGCCTAAATCATGTAAAATTACACCAGCTAATAGATAATCACGATTAACACTAGGATAAATATCTGCTAAAGCATTAGCTACTTTAATCATACCTGAGACATGGGTTGCAAGACCACCAATAAAGTTATGATGAATCTTGCTTGCTGCTGGATACTCATAGACATCATTGCTATAGTAATTAAGCATCGCATTAACAATCTTAGAAATATTTTCATTGTTAATCTGATTTAAAGCATCGCCAATATTCTTTCTAAGCTCATCTTTAGGAACTGGTGAATTAAACACAAAGTCCTTCATGTCAATTTCATTTTGACTTACCGGAAATACTTTAATCACCTTTGCTTGTAAGTTATTACGATATAAATTGATTTCAAGTTCAAAATTAAATACTTTTCCAACAGCTAAATTCTTTTCAATCTCGCCCTTTACATCCCACATCTTAGCATCTATAGCCTTAGAAGCGTCTTGCAAAGTCAAAGATAAATATGGAGCACCCGAGTTAGTCACTCCCTTTACAAGCGAAGAAACAAGTAAGTTGGTATTTACGTGTTCCCCTTCTTTAAAATCTTTTACTAATTTCTTTTCCATCATAACTCCATTTCATTTATTAAAGCGTAAATATTATCATAGGCAAAACCCTTACTTGCAAGAGATGTAAATATCTTGTTTCTAAGTTGTGTTCCCTCATATTTACCCTTATATTTCTTTAATAATTTATTTCCCTCTTTTCGAATAATATCTTTTTCTTGAACAATACTGCTAGAAAAATCCAATGACTCTACGGCTTGACTTGCCACATCACTTGAATAGCCTTGATTAATAAGCTTCGCCATAATCGTTTGTTTTTTCATATTCATTGATTTATTACTTGTAGCCTTTAGATATTTATTAGCTAATTTTGTTGCCTTAGCAAGCTCGCTATCATTATCGTAAACATAGCATTCATCAATTATTTCATCACTAATTCCTAGTTTCTTTAAATTATTCACAATATGTTTTTTACTATAGAAATTAGCTGAAAAAGAATATATCTTGCTTAAAGCAAAACGTCTATCATCCAATAATTTTTTATCAATTAGTCTTTCGATAATTAGCTCAATTGTTTGATCATTCAAATCAAATTCACTTTTTATATAATCCTTCATTTCCTTGATTGAATAATCACGATTAGCTAATTTCTTAAGACAATTCTTATAAGCTAAAGTGCTTGTTTCAAGTTTCTTTAGTAATATGTAATTTAACTTAGTAAGTCTTGTTGAATTTCTTAAACCAAGTGAATAATAAATGTCCAAAGGAATTGTAATATTATCCAAATGTCCATTAAAGTCTTTTAGTACTAGGCATACACAATCAGCCTTAAGTTGTGTTTTACTAATAGTATAGGCGCTCTTATAATCTTCAATAGCTTCCTTATATAGTTTAATTGAATCTTCGCCAAACTTGTCCGCATCATATTTAAGCACCGAATTAATGCATACTTGTCTTTTTTCTATAAGTTCTTTATCACTTAAACAAGAAAATTTATAAATACAATCATAGATGTCATCAACACTATTAAAGAAATAGCCATTTTCTTTTTCTTTGACAATGTCTAATAAAACATCATCATAATGAGCCAAAACAATCAAGCCACTAGCTAAAGCCTCAATATAAGTCATACCCTGAGTTTCACTTGTACTAGCACTTATAAAGCCATTACAAGCTGCGTAGTAATTTGGCACTTCTACAAATGGCTTTTTACCAGCAAAATAAATATAATCATTTAAGTCTAATGAAGAGGCCAAAGCTTTTAAATCATTTAAGGCTGGCCCATCACCTACAACTAATAATTTAACATCTAAGCTATTTTCTTTAACTTTCTTAAAAGCGTTAATAATTTTATCAATTGATTTTTCTTCCGCAATTCTACCGACAAATATTAATACTTTATCACTATCTTTAAAAGGCAAAGAACTTCTTATTTGCTTAACATCATTTTCATTAATATTATCTCTATTAAAACGGTCTAGTTCGATACCGGTTGGAATGATATCGATTGGTGTAATAACACCATATGATTTAAGCATATTACAAGTCTTACTAGAAGGAGTAATTAATCTAACGCAATTATTACAAAAAGATCTTGAAAATACTTCAACAAACTTTTTTAAGCCTTTATCAAGTGCCTTTGAATTAAGGAAATTAATATAATGCGTATAATCTTCATAAGTAGTATGATATGTTCTAACAAGTGGTAAGTTCAATGTTGATGCCACAATATTAGCGAACATTCCTACACCAAATTCTGTTTCCGCATGTATTAAATCGAGATGTAACTCTTTTAATTCTTCAATATATAGTAAATGTAAAGGGCTAGTTAAAGCATACCCATATAGTTTCTTTACCTCAACGCCAGGAAGTCTAATAATCTTACCCTCTTTTTTTATTTTTGTAAGTCCCTTATAAGTACAGATAACATAGGCATCATGACCATTTTTTTCTAATTGTTTTCTTAAAAGTTCCACAGAAGAAACAACACCATTGATATCTGGCAAATAAGTATCTGTAAATAATCCAATTCTCATATTTAAATTATAAAATATATCAAAGAATAATTCTTACAAAAATAAAAAAGTCGAAAATAAGCTTTTAGACTTACCATCGACTTTTAATAAGCATTCTATATTACCAAACACCTAATCGTTTTTCTTTAGCTAGGTACATACCATCGCCTTCTTTGATGTCGTATGTATCATAGAATTCATCAAATTGTTGAAGAACCACATTAACTCTTAAATAATCTAAAGCATGTACGTCAATACTCATTAAGTATACTTGATAACTTGGAAGTTCTACTTGAGCCCACATATACGAATATGCTCTAAAGAACTTATCATAATCAAAATTCTCAATGTTTTTGGCAATTAATAAAGTGGTCTTACAACCAGTGATATCAGCCACTGTTTCATTTCGAACATTTTCACCATTAACATGTTCATCACTACCGTTATTAGCTGGTTTAATTTGACTCATATAGTCGCTTAATTTTTGCGCTCTATCTTCAAATTCTTGAAGTTCATCATCGCTCCACCATGAATTAACATTGCCATCTTTATCATATTTAGCACCACTTGGATCAAAGGCATGTGATAATTCATGTCCAATAATAAAGCCAAGTGTTGCAAGCTTTTGTTCCTTACTCCAATTGATATCATAATTCATGGCTGTAAGAATACCATTACAAATAAAGATATCATTACTAGAAGGATCATAGAAAGCATTAATAGTACTTGCGCCTATTTTTTCTTCCTCAATCCAATACTCCGTGTTCTTATTTGTCTTTAATTTTTCAATCTTGATATTATTTTTAAATGTTTTGATTCTTGCGTATGCATCTAAATAAGAGCCATCATCCTTTAAATCAGATAAATCTAAAGAAGAATAATCATTATGTTTGTCAGGATAAGAAGCATGACCCTTGATAGCCTTTAATTTTTCAATAGCCTTATTTCTTGTTTCTTCACTTAACCAATCAATATCTTCAAGCATCTTTTCATAATACTCAAGATAAGTATTAATCAGTGATTCAATATCTTCTTTAATTTCTTTAGAACAATACTTTTCCGTATATAAAGTATCTAAAGCGTCAAAGGCATTAGCTTGGACAACACTTAATCCATAATCTTCATCACTTTGTTTACCACTAATTCCTTGTAAAGTATTTGAAGTAGTAATTGCATAATCATATGCTTCATAATCTAATCTTTTAACATTGTCTAGTAAAACATGTACTAGCAAATAATCCTTAATTTTCTCTAAATGTTCTTCATTATATATAGAAGCAACTTCCTTTAAACTACGCGGATTATAAACACCATATACTTCACAAACATCATATCCTAGTTTCTTTAAAATAGTAACAACAGGATAATCACCAGCTATTTCTTCTATTTCATCTAAAGACATTTCATTACGAATAGTTTTAGTTGAGAAATTACTATCAGCTTGCTCAGCTTGTGAATAATTAGATGGTGCAATTTCCTTTTCAAATTCAATACATGTTTCATATATTGAAGTAGCCTCATCTTCACTATAACCAAGTCTTTGTAAAAGATAAGTAGCTACTGCTCTACTGTAATTCTCTTGGTATTGACCATAAGATGAAAGTTCATTATAGTCATTAGTATCTGAATAAATAGTACTTGGTTCATTAACATAAACTGCTCTCTTGTTTGAATCTTCAATCGAATAATCAGATTCAAAAGAAGTTAAAACAAAGCCAATCGCATTATCACTTAAGAAATAATTAGTTAAATCATCAATACTAGAAATATTAGTAATCGCCTCCACATATGGTTTAATCGGTTCTACGCCATATTTATTTCTTGTATCCCAATTAGTAGCCATGTTATATACAGTACTTACAATTTCTTCTTCATGGCTATTAATTTCACTATTGTTTATAAGCGATTTTAATTGGCTCTTTAGTTCATCGCTATTTTTACCTAAGCCACCTTCAACGCTTTCTCCTTCTTTAATAGTTGCGCTTACTAGCCAATCAAAATTACTTGCAGCATAAAAATCATCTTTTAAAGAAACTTCTGTTTCACTTGTTACATTACCAATAACATCGCCATTTAGCCATTTGCCACCAACCTCTTCTTGAACTGTATTCTCT
>CAVFKJ010000012.1:0-18623 GCA_963623125.1 Clostridium sp. CAG:217 | reverse complement strand
GTGAGTCTTTCTGGACAGAGTCACAACTTAAAGATGGCAAGTGCCCAGATTGTGGTAGAGAAGTTAAACTAACTAAAGAAAACGCTTATTTCTTAAAGCTTTCTAAATATCAAAAACAATTAGAAGATTACTTAGAGGGCCATAAGGAGCTTATGCAACCAGTTACTCGATACAATGAAATGTATAACAACTTCTTAAAGCCTGGTCTTAAGGATTTATGCGTATCTAGATCGAGTGTTAAATGGGGTATTCCAGTTACTTTCGATCCTGAACAAACTGTTTATGTTTGGGTTGATGCTCTAACAAACTATATTAGTGCATTAGGCTATAAGAGTGATGATGAAACTTTATTTAATAAGTTCTGGCCTGCTGATTTACATTTAGTTGGTAAGGAAATCTTTAGATTCCATACGATTATTTGGCCAATTATGTTAATTGCCTTAGGACTTCCTTTGCCTAAGAAAGTATATGGCCATGGTTGGCTTACTATGGGTGGCGATAAGATTAGTAAATCTAAAGGAAACTTTAAGGATCCACGTTTATTTATTAAAGATTATGGTGTTGATACCATTCGTTACTTCTTATTAAGTGAAGTACCATTTGGTTCTGATGGCAATTTCTCCGAAATGTTGATGGTTGAAAGAAGAAATAGTGATTTATGTAACGTTTTAGGAAATCTAGTTAATCGTACTATTTCAATGGCTAATAAGTATTTTGATGGTAGTGTTTCAAGATATAATAATTCAACTAATTTAGATAAAGAGGTTATTGCCTACCTTGAAGAAATGGATGGCGAAGTTGATCTAAAGATTGAGGCTTTAAATGTACCTGGTGCTTTAAATGATATCTTTAATCGTTTAAATAGATTGAATAAATATATTGATGAAACTGAGCCTTGGAAACTTGGTAAGTTAGATGATAAGAGTAGATTAAACGATGTGCTTTATGTAATTCTTGAAGGTATTAGACTTTGTGCTATTGAACTTGAGGCCTTCATCCCTTCTACTAGTAAGAAGATTTATGAACAATTAAATGTTTCTGATGCTTCTTTTGAAAACAATAAGGTTGGAAAAGTAGATAGCTATAAGGTTATTAGTAAGCCAGAGATTTTGTTTACTAGAATTGATGAAAAAGAGCTTAAGGAAAAGCTTGAGGCTGAAAGTAAGGAAAAGGAAGTGGAGCATCTTCCAGAAATTACTATCAATGATTTTGCCAAGGTTGAGATGACTGTGGGTGAAGTTCTTGAATCTAAAAAACATGAATCAGCTGATAAGCTTCTTGTTTCTAAGATTGATATTGGAAATGGTGAAGTTAGACAAATTGTTTCTGGTATTGCAAGTGTGATTAAGCCTGAGGATTTTGTTGGTAAAAAGGTAATTGTAGTAACTAACTTAAAGCCTTGTAAGATAAGAGGCGTAGAATCACAAGGCATGATAGTTTGTGCAAGTAATAATGATAAGATTGAAATATTAAGTTCTAGCTTACCTGTTGGTAGTAAATTATCATGAGAAAATTTTTCGCAATTTTAGTTTGTAAACTAATTAGAGTAGTAGGTAAGCTTGTTGGCAAGGGCTCTAGCTTGCCAGGGCAGATTGCCTTAAAGATTGATCCAAATATCCTAAGTAAAGTAAAACTGCCAAAATATGTCATTGCCGTAACGGGCTCAAATGGTAAGACTAGTACGGTTGAAATGATTAAGGAAGTTTTAGAAAAAAGTGGTCTTTCGGTAGCTTATAACGCTGAGGGGTCAAATCAAATAGAGGGTGTTACAACTTTTATTCTTTGTAACTCTTCGTTAAATGGAAAAGTTAAGAGTGATGTTGTCTTGCTTGAATCAGATGAAAGATATGCTAGACATACTTTTAAGCATTTCGTGCCAACTCATTATGTCATAACTAACTTATATCGTGATCAAATGACTAGAAATGGTCATCCTGAGTGGATGTTTAATATTATCAAAGATTCTATTCATGATGGTAGTGAGTTGATTCTTAATAGTGATGATCCTCTTGTTAGTGCCTTTGGCAATAATGACAGTGTTTACTTTGGTATTGAAAAATATAATGATAGTACTAAAGAAAATACTAGTGTTTATGATGATGGGGTATATTGTCCAAAGTGTAAGGCTAAGATGGTATATGAGTATCATCATTTCGCTCATGTGGGCTCTTATAAGTGTACTAAGTGTGACTTTAAAAGACATGATCCAAAATACAAGATTAGCGATGTCAATTTAAAAGAAGGTTATCTTGTTTTAGATGGCAAATATAAGATTAATTTGGCTTTAAAGAGTATTTATAATGCTTATAATATTTTGGCTACTTATGCATTATGTAAAGAACTTAATGTAGATGGTCAAATTGTTGCGGATACATTAAATAATTACATTTTAAAAAATGGTAGAGTTGTGCAATTTAAGGTAGGCGATAAAAGAGGCACTTTACTTACTTCTAAACATGAAAATTCAATTTCTTATGATCAATCACTTAGAGTGGCTTGTAATGGTGAAGATGTTACCGCTTTTGTGATGGTTGATGCGATTAGTAGAAAATATTTTACTAGTGAGACATCTTGGCTTTGGGATATTGATTTTGAATTATTAAACAAAGATAGTATCAAAAAGATTGTCATAACTGGTAGATACGCTAGTGATATTGCGGAAAGATTCTTGTATGCCGGTATTGATTTTAATAAAGTCTATATTGAAAAAGATATCGAGAAGGCTATTAATTATCTAAAGGATAATGCGATTGGCCATATTTATGCGATTACTTGTTTCTCTGATCAACATAAGCTATTAAATAGAGTAGAGGTTTTAAAATGAAGATATTACACTTATATTATGATTTAATGAACCTTTATGGTGAATATGGTAATGTAGTGATATTAAGACAACACTTAATTGATCAAGGCCTTGAAGTAACTGTTGAGAAGAAGACTTTGGATGATGAAATTAATTTTAGTGATTATGATTTTATCTATTGTGGAAGTGGCAGTGAAAGAAATCAAGATTTAGCTTTAGCTGATTTGCTTAAGCGTAAGGACAACTTTATCAAAGCTATAAATAAAGGCAGTATCATCTTTTTTACCGGCAATAGTATGGAACTTCTTGGCGAAAGTATTGATGATAATAAGGCCTTAGGTATCGTTAAGATTAAGACTAAAAGATATGATAAGCGTTATACAGGCGATGTGATTGTAAAAGATGATAGTCATGAAGTAGTAGGCTTTATTAATAAGTGTTCAATCATTGAAGAAAACAAAGATATAAAATGGTTTGATTATATCTTTAAGGATTTAAATCTTCCAAGTGATAAATATGAAGGCTATAAAGTAGATAATATCTATGGTACGCATATTATTGGTCCAATACTTGTCAAAAATCCTAGTTTGATGAAAGAAATTGTAACTAAACTTGGCAAGAGAGAGGATGCTGATTTTGTTTATAAGGAAGTAAACTATCCTTATGAAGAAGATAGCTATAATGTAACACTTAATGCATTAAGGGAGAGAATCAAATAAGTTATTTTAGATATATGACAAGTTATTTTTGTTGAAGCTATTGTAATAAAACAAAAATAAAACTATCATGTATGCAAGGTAGAGGTGTTTTTAACGTTAATACCGATGAAGGTCTATTAAGTCAAAATTGACTTAAAGACAACTAAATTAGGTATGTATGCTTTGGTGGTATATATAAAATGTAGTCCCAACACCCAATATACCACTAGAGCTTACTACATAAATTGTAATGAAAAACGGCATTGCCGTTTTTTAAATATTCGCGATTAAATCTTTTTTACGCCATGTGCCTTTTTCCCATCTTATGATAAAGATGATTCCTCTAAGGCATTCGTCAGCACACATACCAATCCAAATACCAACTAGGCCCATATTTTGGATAAAACCAAAGTAGTAAGCAATTGGAATTGAGATAAACCACATACTTAAGATGCCACAAGTTACGGGGAATTTAATATCGCCTACAGCTTGCAAACTTCTTACCATAGTCATGTTTATTGCTCTACCTATTTCAAGTATCAAATCTACAAACATTACTTGTTTAGCTATTGTGAGTAATTCTTCTTCAATAAAGAAAGAAAATAATAAATCAGAGAACAAGAATATCAATAAGGCGGTTGTACCGTTTAGGATTATTGATAGAATAGTAGCTTTTTTGGCTTCTTTATAGGCTTCATCTTTTTGGCCAGCGCCAATCATATAGCCGATGATTATTTGTGATGATTGTGATAGTGCGCATCCTAATAGATAACCAATCATGGCGTACATATAGGCAAAGGTTCTAACTTTTACAATGGAGTTTCCTAGCATATTTACAAATGTCAAGATAATCATTTGGCTGCCATTATAAGATAGTGATTCGCCTCCACTTGGTAGGCCAATTGACAACATTGTTTTAAGTAGGCTACTAGGCCAAGGATTTAAGCAATTAAAATTAACTTTAATCTTACTTAGCATATTAAAGACAATTACTAAGAAAGTAAGGCCAATAATTCTTGAGATAACGGATGATATAGCGGCTCCTGCTACACCAAGATGAGGAATTAAAAAGTAGTTTCCAATAATATTTAAACCATTCATAATTACCGAGGCAATCATAGAATGTTTCATCCAACCATTACTTCTAAACATGGCAGAATATGTTGAATAAATACCTTGAAATACCAGTCCTGATGCACAAATGTTTAAGTATAATAGAGCTTCATGCATACAATCGCTTGGTATTTTCATTAAAGTGAAGATGCTTCTACCAAATATCCACAATAATATTGAGACAATAAGGCCAAAGGCTCCGTTGATAATTATTCCTAGGGCATAAAGCTGTTCGACTTTACTTGTTTTGCCACTTCCAAAAAATTGCGAACATAGAATTGTTACTGAAAGTGATATTACGGAGAAGGCAATAATCAATAAGTCCATGATACTAGCGGCATTAGTTATGGCACTAGCGCCAGTAGTTGATACATCATTTACCATGATTTTATCGATATTGGATACAAGTAATTGAAGCACTAATTCAATAAAAATAGGCCAAGTATATTTAAGTAGTTTTTTATCTAAAAGTTTCATACCTAAATATATTATTACGGCCTATTAAAAATACAAGCTATTTCTTAAATGAAAGTGGTTACAATTAACCTTTTAGTCCTCTAGATTGTCTATCCATATCTTCAACTACAATGTCATAGATTTCACCAAGGGTTGCGCAATATTCTAGCACAAGCCAAGGCTCATTAGTATGAAAGTGAATTTTGATTAACTCATCATCACCTACTGCCAAAAGACAATCGCCTTTAAAGTGTTCGTTGAAATACTGATTAATTTCTTCTTCTTTTAAATTTTTTCCTTCAATTAATAATTGTGTATCATATTTAAATTCAAGCATACTGTCACCTCATCTAAATTATATAATAAATAAAAATGGAGGTGCATAATATGGCAAACAATCGATTTGAAAGAGTATATTCTCAAGGTATGATGGAAATCATGGAAATTTGGGTTGACAAGGAGACTGGTGTAAATTATCTTTATCATCATGTAAGTCCTAATGCCGGTGGTTTAACGGTTTTACTTGATAAGGATGGTAAGCCAGTGGTTACTCCTGTTAAGTAGTGTTGTTAGTCTAAACTTACAAATACTATTCTATAATTAGAGAACAAATGGAGGTTAATTATGTCTTTTGTAAAAGGAAAATTTTTAGCTTATGGCTTTTTACTTGGCACAGCTGGTGTAAAGATTTTATCAAGTAGAGATGCTAAGAAAGTTTATACTCATGTTACGGCAGCTTGTATGCGTGGTGCTGATAGTGTTATGAAGACAGCTCAAACTATTAAGGAAAATTGTATGGATATCTCAAGTGATGCTAAGGCCATCAATGAAGTTAGAGCTAAGGAAGAAAGAAAAAGAGTTATTGAAGACGCTAAGGCGGTTTTGGCTGCTAGTGAAAAATAGTTAAAGGTGGCACTTGGTTGCCACTTTTTGTTGGAGTGATTTATGAAGTGCATTATTTTACATGAATCAAAAGGCTTTTTAAGAGTGCATGTTAATGTGGTAAACATGACTTTAAAAGAAGCGGACATTCTTGAAGAATATTTAAATAGAATAGATGGTGTCTTAAAAGGTAGTGTAAGCCATAGAACTAGTAATGCGATTATTGAATATAAAGATAATAGAGATGGCATTATTGATGGCTTAGCTAATTTTCACTTTGAAACCTGTGATATTGTTGTTTCTAATTCTAGTAGAGCTCTTAATGTATCTTATGAGGAAAAACTATATTGGCATATTTTTAATAGAGCTTTCAATATTTTATTCATGCCTTTTTCGATTAGAACGATTATTACTACCATTAAGGCTATTCCTTTTATTTGGAAGGGATTAAAGTCTTTATTTAAGGGCAAGATTGAAGTGGCTTTACTTGATGCGACAACTATTGGCGTTTCTTTAATTAGAAATGATTTTTCAACAGCTGGTAATATTATTTTCTTACTAGGTTTTTCTGATATTCTTGAAGAATGGACACATAAAAAGTCCATTAGTGATTTGGCCGGGGCTATGGCGGTTAATGTTGATAAAGTTTGGCTTAAAACCCAAGATAGCGAAGTTTTAGTTTCAATCAAGGAAATTGAAAAAGGTGATCAAATCGTTGTTCGTACAAGTAATACAATTCCTCTTGATGGCGTTGTAGTTGATGGAGAAATGAGTGTCAATGAATCTAGTATGACGGGTGAGTCTTTGCCAGTTGTAAAAAGATGTGGCAGTAGTGTTTATGCGGGCACGATTGTTGATGAGGGACAGTGTACCATTAAAGTTACCAATACTAGTGGCAGTGGTAGAGTTGATTCAATCATTAAGATGATTGAGGAGAGTGAAAAGCTTAAATCTAATGCTGAATCTAAGGCTGTGCACTTAAGTGATAGACTAGTTCCTTATTCTTTCTTATTAACAGGGCTTACTTATCTTTTTACTAGAAATGTAAATAAGGCTTTGGCTGTATTGATGGTTGATTATTCTTGTGCTTTGAAATTATCGATGCCCATTAGTGTCTTATCTGCTATTAAAGAAGCTAGTTATCATCATATTTCTGTTAAGAGTGGCAAATTCTTAGAAGCCATTAGTGAAGCTAATACGATTGTCTTTGATAAAACAGGTACTCTAACTTATTCTTTGCCTACGGTCTATAAAGTAGTACCATTTTCTAATTTAAATGAAGATGAATGCTTAAGACTTGCAGCTTGTCTTGAGGAACATTTCCCTCATAGTATCGCTAATGCGGTTATAAATAAGGCTAAAGAAAAGGACTTATATCATGGCGAAGAGATGCATGCCAAGGTTGAATATTTAGTGGCTCATGGCATAGCTAGCACAATTAATGATAAGCGTGTAATTATTGGTAGTTATCATTTTGTGTTTGAGGATGAGAAATGTGAAATTGCGAGTGATAAACAAATAGAATTTGATAATCTTCCAGATGAATATAGTCATTTATATATGGCGATAGATGGAAAGTTGGCGGCCGTTATTTTAATTGAAGATCCAATTCGAAAAGAAGCTAAGGAAGTAATTAATAGTTTACATGATTTTGGCTTTGATAAGGTTGTGATGATGACTGGTGATTCATATCGTACAGCTAAGGCTGTGGCCTTAAAAGTAGGCGTAGATGATTTTAAGGCTGAAGTTTTGCCAGAAGATAAGGCTAACTTTATTAAAAATGAACACCAAAATGGTCGAATTGTTGTAATGGTTGGTGATGGTATAAATGATTCACCGGCTTTATCAGAAGCGGATTGTGGCATTGCGGTATCTGATGGAGCAGCTATCGCTAGAGAGATAGCGGATGTCACCATTAGCGAAGATAACCTTTATACTCTATTAACTTTAAAGAAGTTATCAGATAGTTTGATGGATAGAATTCATAGTAATTATCGTATTATTATGGGCTTTAATTCAGGACTTATTCTTCTAGGCATATTTGGTGTTTTAACTGGTACAACTACAGCTTACTTACATAATGTATCGACGCTTCTTATTTCAATGCATTCGACAACTAATTTATTAAAGGATTAAACAACAAAAGTTCCGTAAGGAACTTTTGTTACTTTAGATATTCTTTTAATTGATTATTTACTTTATCTTTAATTTCTAAGGCAATCTTTTTAGAAATTGTACTATCTAGTCCAATATTGTCACTTACCACAAGGATATCGTCGATATTTGGGTTTTCCCCATTCCCGTTGATAGTTGTGGCATGTTGGCCATAAAGAGACTTAGAATAGGTCAAATCATAAGCTGGTGATAGCTTCCATTTGCCATCTTTATATAAGAAAGAGAAGTTCTTTGAATGATCATCTCTATTATGAGCGTATACATTAAAGCACATCAGCCTAAATAACTTTTCACATTCATCTAATGATTTAGTTAATTTTAGGGTTAGTTTCATTAAAAGATTGTAGTCAAGATTAGGAATACGATGGCTTGTTTCTAATAATGCAGAAACAGATATCATATGTATTTTATTGCCATTATCATCTCTATCAAATCTTTTAGTGCCAAAATAACCGCTACATACATTTGATGGAAAAAGCTTTATATTGGATACATCTATACCACATTTTTTAGCACAAGAGGTGTAATCATATTCTTGTTTGCCAATATTTTTATCATCATATGTAGAAGGGAATTTAATTATCCAATCCTTGTTCTTTATTTTGGTTAATATTTTTGGTCTAGCACCACCACTTGATCCTCCCATTTTAAATAGATAATCTAAGTCGGCACATTCTTTTGCGTTTAAAATATCAAAACATTCACCAGCAATTATATCTAACTCTTTTTTATCATCTTGCCCGTCAATAGGAATAATCGGTCTATAACTTAAGGCTCCCATTCCTGAATCACCTACTATAGCTAATCTATCTAGATTATTTAATGTATAGGGGTCAATGCCTTTTTTAAGCATTAATCTATCTACCAAAAGTCTTCCCCAGCCATCTGGCAGACTATCAGAAAATACACCAAATAAACCTTCAAAAGGGTCTATTTTGGGTATAAAAACTTTCTTTTCTAATGGCAAAGAAAAAGGACTAATTGAAAAACCATCTATCAGCCAATCATTATCGTATTCAAAGGCACAATATTTGTTGTCTAATAGTGCTAATGTACCAACTTTTCTGTTATTATAAAAGACTTCAAGTTTATTTATTTTGTTCATTTATAACCTCTTCAATCGATAAATAAGGTACTTGTTTAAATAGACCATCTAATTCTTCTTCTAAATCAAGAACGATAGCTATCTTGGCTAGAGAAGATAAAGATATTTCACCGCTTTGTTCAAATCTTCTTAAAGATCCAAGACTTACTTTGGCTTTTATAGAAAGTTCTTTTTGTGATATCTTTCTTCTTTTTCTAATGGCCACGATATTGTGGGCGATATCTACACATATTTCTTTACTGGTCTTTTGTTCAAAACTAATCATTACTAATATTTTAGTATTTATTCTTAAAATATTCAATTATTACTAATATATTAGTAATAAATATGTTTGAATAGAAGTTTAAAAATATAATTGTTTGTACCTAGAATTATTTTTCAACTATAATTGTTATGTTTAGGAGGGAATTTTATGAAGGGCAATATGACAGAGGGGAATCCATTTAAACTAATATTAGCTTTTTCTATTCCTTTATTATTAGGTAATCTATTTCAACAATTTTATAATATCGTTGACACTGCTATTGTCGGCCAAACTTTAGGTAGTGTAGCGTTGGCTGGTGTTGGTTCTACAACTTCTGTGCAATTTTTGGTAATTGGCTTTTGCCAAGGCTTAACGCAAGGCTTTGCGATTTTGGTGGCTCAAAGATTTGGGGCTAAAGATATTAATGATTTAAGAAAATATGTGTTTAATGCCTCAATTTTGACGGCTATTTTCGCTGTTATTCTTACTTTAATCACTGTTTTGTTAACGCCTAGTATTTTATCTTTACTAAGTGTTAATGCAGAAATCTATGATTATTCATATCAATACATTGTAGTTATTTTTATGGGTATTCCTTTTACCCTTTTATATAACTATTTAAGTGCCATTTTAAGGGCTATTGGCGATTCTAAGACACCATTTTATTTTCTAGCTTTCTCGGCTATATTAAATATTTTCTTAGATTTTTATTGCATCTTAGTCTTAAAATGGGGAACCGCTGGGGCAGCTATTGCCACCGTTGTTTCACAAGCTATTAGTGGTATTTTGTGTTTAGTTTTAATCGTTTGTAAGTTTGATACTTTACATCCTAAAAAAGAGAATCGTAAGTTTTCTAAGCAACATATTAAAGCCTTATGTGGAAATGGTTTACCGATGGGCTTTCAAATGTCCATTATTGCGATTGGTTCGATGGTTATGCAGTCAGCTAACAATGGCTTAGGAACGGTTTATGTATCGGGTTTTGCCTCTGGCGCAAAGATTAAGCAATTGATGATGTGTCCTTTTGATGCCTTTGGTGGTGCTTGTTCAACCTTCCTTTCACAAAACTATGGTGCTTTAAAGATGGATAGAATCAAAGAAGGCTTTAAACAATCCTTAAAGATTGCGATAGTCTACGGTATTTTTGCGGGAATAATCTTATTCTTATTCGGTCGAAATATGAGTATGTTATTCCTTAAGGCGGATGAAACTTTGGCACTTGATGCCTCATATAAGTATTTAAGGAGAATGGGCTATTTTTATCCAATACTTGGTGGCATTATTATCACTCGTATGTCTTTACAGGGACTTGGTTATTCTTTTAGAGCTGTTTTTGCCGGAATTATCGAGATGTTTGCTAGAACGATTGTATCTTTTGCCTTTGTAGGTAAGTATGGTTTTGATGCGATTACTTTTACTGATCAAGCAGCTTGGATTACGGCTTTAATATATTTATTGCCAATGTTTATATATACTTATAAACAAGTTAAAAGACAAATTGAATTTGATGAAAAGTACATGGAGAAAAAGAGTGTTTAAGGCTTTACTTTTTGACATGGATGGCACTCTTTGTGATTCAGAAAGATATTACATAGAGGGCACTTATACTTGGCTTAAAAGATATGTCGATGTTGATTTTGCGAGTATATATAATATCGTGGGACTTAGCATGGCGAATACTTATGCTTATTTAGCTAGTATTAGTGGTTTAAGCGAAGATAGAGTAAAAGAATTAAATGACCATTATTTCAATGTTGAGAATGTTATTAATTACAATGACTATCTTTTTCCTGATGTAAAAGTTAACTTGGATATCTTAAAAAAGAACTATAAATTGGCTATTTGTACCATTTCGGAAAGATATATGCTTGATAATTTTATTAGAGATTGTAAGCTTGAGGGGGTATTTGATTTACTTATTTCTAATAATGAAGTAAGTAAGCCAAAACCAGATCCGGAAATCTATTTGAAGGCTCTTTCTAACTTAAATATTAAAAATAATGAAGCAATTGTGATAGAAGACTCGTATAATGGTATATTGTCAGGGAAAAAGGCAAACTGTCTTACTTTTGCTAGAAACGCTAGTTGTTATCACGTTGACCAAAGTATGGCAGATTTTATTTTTGATGATTTAAGTCAAATATTTACTAAACTATGAAACATACATTTAGAATTATCTTTTATTTTAGTTTACATATTATGTTAGCTTTAACAATGGCTATTAAAGACCGTAATGATAGTATTATGGCCTTTTGTATTGCCCTTGTTTGTTTTGTTTTATTTATGCTTATTAGACCAAGTTTTACCGAGTGGGTTGAAAGTTGTGGCAGAAGGATTTGGTTTTATTATTTTGGAGCCGCTTTCTTTGGACTTGTTTCTTTAAGCGGTCGACTTAAAACAGTAGGTGATTGGGAAGATATTGTTAGTTTTACTTGGTGGCTTAGATTTTTAACTTGTCTTTTACTTATTAAGGCTTTTATTGGAGTTTATGCCAATAATAAGATTCGTTATAAGAAAAAACTCTTAGATATGCATAAAACTACTCTTGAAAAAAGGGATTAGTGTTATCATATCTTCTATGGACAATATCAGATTTTTAAGGGAACATTTAAAGGGTCAAAGATTACGCTTATTTTTTACTATTATCTTTGTTATTTTATCTTCAATTATTTCTTTGTTATCAAGTCTTGTAATAAGTTATACGATTGATAGTGTAATTGATAACAAGGAAACTACCAATAATTTATTATTGTTTCTTGAAAGAAGTCTTGGTGGTAAAGCTTACATAAGAGAGAATCTTTATATATTGGCGATTGTGATGATAGTAATCGCTTTTTTAAGTGCTTTATTTATGTTTCTTAGATACTATAATCAAACGATTGTAGCGGAAAATTTAAATCGTAATATTAAAAATCATTTATATACTCATATTGAACATCTACCTTTTAGCTATCATAAAAAGGTTAAGACTGGTGATTTGGTTCAAAGATGTACTAGTGATGTTGATAAGATTAGAACTTTCTTTTCTGGTCAATTAGAGGAAATTGTAGCTACTTTAAGTAGTGCGATTTTTGCCCTTGCGGTAATGTTTTCCTTGAATAAACAACTTTCTATAATTGTTTTAATTACTTTTCCAATTATCTTTGGAATTTGTTACTACTTTTTTAAAGTTATTCAAAAACAATTTTTGGCTTCTGATGAAAAAGAGGCTGTTCTAACAGTAGAAATAGGCGAAGCCTTAAATGGTGTTAGAGTTATTAAGGCCTTTAATAGAGAAAGATATGAACTAGATAAGTTTTTAAAGTCTAGTGAAGATTATAAAAATGTTACTAGCAAGATGATTGTTTCTCTTGGTTATAACTGGGGTTTTAGTTATATGGCTTGTATGCTTGGTGTATTACTAGTAGTTATTATTGGTATTAGACTTGTATCAAGTGGGGAAATCACAACGGGTAACTTTCTTGTTTTTATCACTTATGAGACAACTATTTTGGCCCAAATTAGAAACTTAGGTCGTATCTTATCGGATTTTGGTAAGGTAATGGTATCTTGTAAGCGTCTTATTGAAGTGCTTGATGAAAAGGCTGAAGATTTGGATAGTGGTTTAAAACCAGATTTAAATGGTGATATTGTATTTGATCATGTTTATTTTAAATATGATGATAGTGATGAATATATTTTAAGTGATATTAATTTGGATATTAAAAAGGGTCAAACAGTGGCAATTGTCGGTCCGACGGGTTGCGGCAAATCAAGTTTAATTCATTTGCTTGATCGTTTATATGACTGTAATAAGGGTAAGATTACCATCAATGGTTATGATGTCAATGATATTTCTAAGGGTTATTTAAGAAAGAATGTGGGTGTTGTCTTGCAAGAATCATTCTTATATTCCAAGACCATTTACGATAATATAAAAACTTCTAATGAGACGGATTTTAAAGCTATTGAGAAGGCTTGTAAGATTGCTTCAGTAGATGAGGTTATTAAAGAATTTGATAATGGTTATAAGACAATTGTTGGGGAAAAGGGCGTTACTTTATCAGGTGGCCAAAAACAGCGTATTGCGATTGCTAGGACGATTGTAAATAACGCGCCTATTTTGGTATTTGATGATTCGTTAAGTGCTGTTGATGCGAAAACGGATAGTGACATCAGAAAGTCTTTAAAAGCCTTTAATGGCGATAATACAATGATTATTATTACTCAAAGAATTGCCTCAGCTAAGGATGCAGACTTAATTGTGGTTTTAGAGGATGGCAAGATTACAAGTGTTGGTAAGCATGATGATTTAATTAAAAAAGAGGGCTTGTATAAGCGTATCTATGATATTCAAAGTAAGAATGTAAGGGAGTAGCTATGTCTGAGCGTTTTAAGGAACAGGATTTTTCAAATGAGGGCTTAAATCTTTCGATGTGGAAGAAGCTTTTTGTGATATTTAAACCTTATATCAAGTATATTGTTATTTTAATGGCGCTAAATACCCTTATTGCCTTATCGGATGTTGTGCTTCCAATTTTAAATAAGAATGCCTTAGATAACTTTGTGGGCGAGACAAATAATATCGATATAGTTAAGTTTGCCTTGTTGTATCTTTTGATTATTGTACTTACTACATTATTTCATATCTTTTATTTTAAGGTGGCAGCTAAAACAGAAATGGGCTTTTCTTATGATTTAAGAAAAGAACTTTTTAAGAAGTTACAAAATCTTTCTTTTTCTTACTATGATGTAACACCATCGGGCTGGCTTATGTCGCGTATGACATCAGATATCTTTAGATTATCAGAAATAATTACTTGGTCTTTTGCGGAATTATTTTGGGGTCTTCCTTTGATGATTTTCTTAACCATTGTTATGTTTAGATATTCAGTTAAATTAACTTGGTTAGTTCTTATTGTGGTACCTATTTTAGCTTTAGTTGTTTTCTATTTTCAAAAGCGTATTATGCGTAATTATCGTGAAGTTAGAAAGAGTAATTCAATTATTACTAATGCCTTTAATGAGAGTATAAATGGTGCCAAGACTAGTAAGACTTTAGTTTTAGAAGATAGTAATTATGCAGAATTTAAAAAGGATACTGATAATTTCTATGATGTGTCTTTTAAGGCGGGAAGATTATCAAGTATCTTTAGACCACTAGTTGTCTTTATTAGTTCTATTTCTTTAGCTTTTATAATTTGGATAGGTGGAAAACTTGTTTTTGATAAAACCTTAAGTTTTGGTGTTCTATATATGTTTATTACTTATTCGCAACAATTCTTTGAACCACTCAGAACAATCGCAATATTATTCCAAGATTTTCAAATGGCTCAAGCAAGTGGTGAACGTATTGTTTCTTTATTAGAGAGTGAAGTGGAAATCAAAGATAGCGATGAAGTTATTGCCAAATATGGCACTATCTTAGAGCCTAAGGTAGAAAATTATGAGGATATTAAGGGTGATGTTGAGTTTAGGCATATTGATTTTAAATATAAAAATGGTCAAGAAGTTCTAAAGGATTTTAATTTAAAGGTTGAAGCCGGTAAAACGGTGGCGATTGTAGGCGAGACGGGTGCTGGCAAAAGTACGATTGTTAATTTGTTGTGTCGTTTCTATGAACCTACAGGTGGTGAACTTTTAATTGATGGAGTTAATTATAAAGAAAGATCATTAGGTTGGTTACATTCTAAGCTTGGTTATGTTTTACAAGCTCCGCACTTGTTTGAGGGAACTATTGAAGATAATATTCGCTACGGTAATTTAAATGCTACAAAAGAAGAAATTATAGAGGCTGCCAAACTAGTTAATGCGCATGACTTTATTATGTCTTTTAAAGATGGCTATGATACTTTTGTGGGAGAAGGTGGCAGTAGACTTTCTACTGGTCAAAAACAACTTATTTCTTTTGCTAGAGCGGTATTAGCGAAGCCTTCTATTTTTATTCTTGATGAGGCAACGGCTTCAATTGATACAGAAACTGAGAAGATTATTCAATTTGGCATAGAAAATATTATGAAGGGCAAGACTTCTTTTGTGATCGCCCATCGTTTAAGCACGATTGTTAATGCGGATAGGATATTAGTAATTGAAAGAGGTAGGATTATTGAAGATGGTGATTTTACTGCTTTGATGGCTTTAAAGGGTACTTTCTATAAGCTATATACCAATCAATTTAATGAAAGTTTAGAGAGGATTGACTAAAATGTTTAGACAAATGCGTCGTTTTAAACAAGAACTTACAAAAGAAGAGTGTTATAAAGTCTTAGAAGAAAACAAAAGAGGCGTTTTATCTTTAAGTGGTAGTGATTATCCATATGGTGTACCACTTAGCTATTATTTTAAGGATGATACTATTTATTTTCATGGCGCTAAAGAGGGCTTTAAGCTAGATTGTATTAAAAATAATCCTAAAGCTTGCTTTACCGTTATTAACGAAAGTAAAAAGGAAGAAGATTCTTGGATACGTTACTTTGATAGTATTATTGCCTTTGGGGATATTGAGATAGTTGGCAACAAGGAAGAGTGCTACAAGATTTGTAGAGATATTGGCTTACATTTTACCGATGATGAAGAGCATATAAACAAGGAACTTGAAGGTGGAATTGATAGAGTTACTTGTCTTAAATTTAAGATTGTTCATGTATCTGGCAAACATATAAAAGAAACATGATTATAAAAAATTTGTCTTGAATTTAAAAAATATTGTAGTAAGATTATTTTATAAACGTTAAGGATGAACTAGTAAATAGACATCTTCATATTAAAGAGAGACTGTGGATGCTGAAAACAGTTATATGAAAGCTATTGAATTCCTCATTCGTGTTAGCTGTTGAAATTAAAGTAGACGTGCTCGGTTGTCTCCGTTATAAGACTAGACCATGTTAGTGGTTAAAGAGGTTGATATAGTAATATATTGACAAATAAAGGTGGTAACGCGAAGACTCACTCGTCCTTTGACTGGTGAGTCTTTTTTGTTGGAGGAAATGAATATGAAAAAAATTATGGGATTATTACTTTGTGTGTTGATGGTTGTATCGCTTAGTGCTTGCGCTAGTAATGGCAGTAGTAACACTGCAGAAGATAGCGCTTCTAAGACTTACAAGGTTGGTATCTTACAACTTATGACACATGGTTCTTTAGATGAAGCTAGAGAGGGTATGAAGGATTACCTTAAGGAACATGGTTATGTAGAGGGTGAAAACGTTGAATATGTTTATCAAAATCCTGAGGGCGATCAATCTAATTTATCAACAATGGCTGATAGCTTGATTAATGATAATTGTGATGTCATTGTAGCTATCGCAACTTCTCCTGCTCAAGTTTTGATGCAGACAAATGTTGATACACCAATTGTTGGCACAGCTATTACTGATTATGTTGGCTCAGGATTAGCCCAATCTGATGAACATCCAGGAGGTTATGTAACTGGTGTTAGTGATTATTTCTCAAGTGATAAACAAGTTGAATTAATTAAAGAACTTGTTGATGGTGTTAAGAAAGTTGGTGTTTTATATACATCAAGTGAAACAAATTCTGAAATTCAAGCTAATGAAATGGTAAGTGCCCTTGAAAATGCTGGCATAGAAGCAGTTGTTAAGACTACTCCTGATAAGAACTCTACAAGTGAGACAATTACTGCTTTAGCTAAGGAAGGCGTTGAAGCTATTTATATTCCTACCGATAATAATTTAGCTTCTTCAATGGGTAGTGTACTTCAATCAGTCGAAGAATATGGTTTACCAGTGGTAGTTGGTGCTACAGCTATGGTAAGTGATGGTGGCTTAGCTAATGTTGGTGTTGATTACTATAATATTGGTCAATTAACTGGCGAACTTGTTGTTAAGATTTTAGAAGGCGCAAATCCTGGCGATTTACCAATTGTTTATCAAGAAGATGGTGCAATTAACTATAATTCAAAGGTAGCTGAAAGAATTGGCTATGAAATTCCTTCTTCAATCATTGAAAAAGGTACTGATTTAGGAGCTTAATAATGACGATAATTGTTTCAGCATTATCGCAAGGACTTCTTTGGGCAATACTAGCGATAGGAGTTTATCTATCATATCGATTCTTAAATATATCCGATCTTACAAGTGAAGGTTCATTCACATTAGGTGCAGCTGTTTGTGCTAGTTCAATCGTATCTGGACTAAGTCCAATTGTTTCTACTTTATTAGCCCTTGTGGCTGGAAGTCTAGCGGGACTTGTAACCGGTGTTTTACATACTAAATTTAAGATGCCTAGTTTAATTGCGGGAATTCTTTCAATGACGGGCCTATATTCAATTAATTTAAGAATTATGGGGAAAGCCAATATTCCTTTAACTAATAGCGATACTTTACTTACAAATTTAAAGAATTTACTTGGTTTAAGTAGAGATAGACAAGCGGCAATATACTTAGGAATTATTGTTTGCGTTATCGTGATAGCTTTGCTTGTATGGTTCTTTAATACCGAATTTGGTTTCTCCGTTGTGGCAACAGGTAATAACGATAAGATGATTAGAGCTAATGGCGTTGATTCAGATAAAACAATCATTGCTGGATTAATGTTATCAAATGCGCTTATTGCCTTAAGTGGATCTTTAGTAGCTCAATATAATGGCTACGCCGATGTAACGATGGGCATTGGCGCCATCGTTGTAGGGCTTGCCAGTGTGATTATTGGTGAAGTGTTATTTAAAGATGGCAAGTTTGTAGTTTGTCTTACTGGAGTTATGATTGGTTCAATCATTTATCGTTTAATTGTTACATTTGTGGTTAATTCTAATTTTATTTCGGCAAATGATATGAAATTATTTACAGCTGTGGTAGTTGCGATAGCGATTATTGTAGCTAATAAGGGAGGTAAGAAAGTTGTTTAAGGTAGAAAACTTATATAAGACTTTTGAGGCTAAGAGCGCTAATGAGATTCATGCCATAAATGGTGTTAATCTTACAATTAATGATGGTGATTTTATCACCGTTATTGGTTCTAATGGTGCTGGCAAGTCTACTCTATTAAATCTATTATCAGGTAGTACAATCTCTGATTCAGGTAGGATTTATTTAGATGACTTGGACATCACCAAACTTCCTGAATATAAAAGAGCTAAATATGTTGGTAGAGTCTTCCAAGATCCTCGTGTTGGTACCTGTCCTGATTTATCAATTGTTGAGAATATGT
>CAVFKJ010000011.1:0-4391 GCA_963623125.1 Clostridium sp. CAG:217 | reverse complement strand
GATAAAAAAGATAGCCTTATAAACACTATTTTCATAGTGTCTCTAAGGCTATCATCAAAATAATTATCACTATTATTAGTAAATTTATAAGTTAATTAAAATAACTTACACAATTTACTTGACAAAGTCGGGGTAAATTATTGTACCGCTCTGCATGTTCTTGCCTTTGCATTCGACTCTCAAGAAATATACAAACATTTTTTATTATGGTGTAGGAATTTCTCTTTTTCTTGGCAATAATGATATTGAAAATAAGAGTATTGTTTAGTGGTGATGTACTGTCAAGTTATAACATCACCACTATTGATTTGTTTGATGCGGTAGGGTGTGATAATAGCAACAGTACCCGACACGCCTCTTATAAATGCGTACCACGTTGGGTCTTTTTTAATTAACTACATTTGTTTGGCGATAGCTTCTATGTTTCTTCCGCTATAGAAGATTCTTGAGATATCAACAATATGTGCATCATCATCTACAAAGTAGAAGATTACATAGTTATCCACTGGAAGTTTGTACATTCCCATTTTGTGCCATGGTTCAAATTTAACGATTGGATGCCCATTTGGGAAAGTATCTAGTTTACGAATGGCTTCCTAATACATGTTGTTTGCTTCTTGGCGTTAATAGGTGAAGAAATATTATATTCGATATAAGCATGAATTGTTCTTAAGTCATTTATTGCTTGCGTTGAATATTTTACTTTATAGTTGTCCACTAGATGCCAAATTCCTTTTCAAAAATAGCATCTACCTCATCAGGGTTGTATTTCTTATCGTGTTTAATTGATTCTTGGCCTTTCATCAATTCTGTATTAAGTTCTTCTGCGGTTAGAGAACCAAGCGATATTGGCGTATGGTATGATTGCAATTTTGCGCTAAATGGAAGCCCATTATGAATCATGATTTGTTTATAAAACATTTGAATAGCAACTGTTGGTGTCATCCCGAGATTGTAAATAATTGATTCTGCACCAGTTTTAAGAACAGAATCAATGCGATATGTAAGTGGTGTAGTATTTGCCATGTTTATTATCTCCTTTAATGAATATCAACATCATTTGATGGCAAACGCAATCAAAATGTAGGGTCAAGATTAGTTACCTAAGATGTTGAGTGCCAAATTTATATCCTTAATTGGAGCTAACTATAAAAGAAAACTTAAATATTGAAGATAGATATTTGCACTTCTTGATGTTGATATTGCAAAATCGGCAGTATAAGAGGTTTGCTGCCATAAATATAATTGAGATATTAGATGGTGACTATGTTTTGCTAATACACAGTGATTTAATTTCTATATGTTAAAATGATTATGCAAAGGACGTGATATGTTGAGGGCTTCTAATTTGTTTAAAGAAATGACAAAACATACTGGCTTGTTTAATATACAAGCTATTGATAATGTTCCCTCAATTATTAAAAATGGTCTTCTATCTAATGAGAACGCTTCTAAGATTAAGCATGTTTCTATCGCAATGGAAGAAGTTCAAGAAAGAAGAGATAATATCATAATTCCAAATGGAATGGCATTGCATAAATATGCTAATGCTTATTTTGATTTTAGAAATCCTATGTTATACAAGCTAAAAGACTTAAATGAGGATATTTGTATTCTAAAATTTGATTGTTCAATATTAGATATTGATGGTGCGATTGTCTCTGATCGGAATGCTTCAAGTAACTACGCTTGTTTTGATACACCTATGATAGGTCTTAAAGAAATTGATTTTGATATGGTATTTTCTAATGATTGGACTGATGATATTCCATATGAATACTATAGGAAAAAGTCGATTAAATGCGCGGAAGTTCTAGTTCCACATTGCATTCCGTATAATTTTGTTGTTGCTGCATGTGCATATAGTGATAATGCTAAAGCAAAATTAATAAAAACAGGTTTTGATAAAACTATTTATGTCAAACCTGAGTTGTTCTTTTAGGAGGTTAAGATGATAGTTAAAATTGGAAATATATTTGATAGCAAATGCTCTACTATCGTTAATACTGTAAATTGTGTTGGCGTTATGGGGAAGGGACTGGCTCTTGACTTTAAGAATAAATATCCAGAAATGTACTTAGATTATGTTTCTAGGTGTAAAAAAGGACAAGTTAAACCTGGTATACCTTATTTATACAGTGATAAAGATGTAAACATGATAAATTTTCCAACAAAAGATCATTGGCGTTCTTTTTCAAAACTATCTTATGTTGTTAGTGGATTAAATTGGTTCGTTTCAAACTATGAAAAATACGCTATTAATAGCATAGCTTTTCCTGCACTTGGATGCGGCAATGGCGGCTTGTCGTGGGATATTGTAGGGCCTATCATGTATGATAAATTGCATAATCTTCCAATTGAAGTAGAAGTATATGCTCCATATGGCACTAGCAAGGAAAAACTAGAGATTAATTTTCTTTCTAATTTGAATAATCAAGATAAACAAATTAATCCTAAGTGGTATTTGATTTTATTAACAATAAGAAGGCTAAATGAAAGAAAGTATTCTTTAAAGGTTGGTAGAGTAATATATCAAAAGATTTGTTATGTTTTAACAAGAAGTGGAATAAACACTGGCTTTGTTTTTTCAAAGGGCACTTATGGGCCTTTCTCTAGCCAAGTTAAAGATAGTATTAGTACATTAAGCAATGCAAATCTTATTATTGAGAAGCAACTAAATAAAATGATTTGTATAAATGTTTCAGATAATGTAAAAATTGATGAAAGTAAGTTTACTGATGAAGAACTTAAAATAGTAAATAAAACGGTTGATTTGTTCTCTAGAATAAAAAATAGTGAACAAGCTGAAATGGTTGCGACAGTTCTTTATTCTTATGACCAATTATCTAAAGAAAAGAAAGAAGTGCTAGATAAAAACGTTTTTGATTATGTACTTGATTGGAAGCCACATTTTAAAATAGCAAAAGAGTTTGAGCTTACGGACACAATTGCGAATATGGCTATGTTGTCTTTTATTAACGTGAAATACAGTGGAGAACTTGAAGATACTTCGTTGGTTTAATAGTAACCGTCAATTAATCACCGTATAGATAAGATAAATAAAAAGATCTAGTATTGTAGTATTACTTGTTTAGTAATAGTTACATGTATAGATCTTTTTATTAAAGTTTAATATTATCTGGTAAGTTCTTTGAATATGGTAAACAGCTTTCTATTAAATCATCAGTTATCGTATCTTTAGCTGATAATGTTTCAAGTATATATGTTAAATATTTTTCTGCGTTTAGTTTATTAAGCTTAGCTGATATGATCAAGCTAAACCAAATAGAGCTAACTTTTGCACCATTTATAGTATCGGCAAATAAGAAGTTCTTTCTTGCCATAACAAGTGGCTTAATGCCTTCTCTTTCAGCTATGTTATTACTAGCTGGCAGCCTTCCATCATTTAAATAATAGATTAATGAAGACCATTGATTAATAAGATAATTAATGGCTTTATACATCTTACCACTTAATAAACAACGAAGAAAAAGCTAACGATTCATTTGTTTTGACTGGTGACTTTTTAACATTTCCCCCCGGTTTCACGTGAGAAAACAAGCACTTTATAAGACACTTATTAGAAAGATAAAGCTTGTAAGATACTGTTTAAGAAATATTTTCTATTCTTCTTGACTCTAATAAAGTAAGAAAAGATGTTAGTGGTGATGGCTGTGTGGAATTCTTATAGTGAATAAAAGGCTTAAATAGTGATATGTGTAAAGATAAAACAGAAGGACAAGGCTTAACAAAAGGGGATAAACGATTTTAAACATAATCAATAAGCCATAAGATAAGATATAATTATCTTACTTAGGAGGAAAAGATGGCAAGTCAATTAATGATGCCTATTGGTATTGAAAATTTTGAAGAAATCAGAAATGGTAAATATTACTATATAGATAAGACAAAATTAATTGAGCAATTACTAAGACAAAGAGGTAAGGCTAATCTTTTCTTGCGTCCTAGACGTTTTGGTAAAACATTAAATATGAGTATGCTTAAGCATTTCTTTGAAATAGGCGCTAATAAGGAATTGTTTAATGGCTTGTATATAGAAAACAATAAAGAGTTATGCAAAGAGTATATGGGTAAGTATCCGGTGATATTTATTTCTTTAAAAGATGTAACGGGTCTTAAATATGAAGAGGCAAGGTATTGTTTGATTAGGCAGATAGTAAAAGAAGCTAAGCGATTTAGATTCTTAAAAGAGAGCGACAAATTAGAAACTGACGAAAAGGATTTATACAACGGTATTGTTGCACAAGAAGATGGCGTATATACAATAAACAAAGAGCTTTTGCCATCATCTTTACAAATATTATCTGAACTACTATATAAGCACTACAACCAAAAAGTAATCATTCTAATTGATGAATATGATGTACCAC
>CAVFKJ010000010.1:0-4180 GCA_963623125.1 Clostridium sp. CAG:217 | reverse complement strand
GTATTTTTAACATAACTTGGTATCTTAACATAACCTTCTATAACTAACTCTTGGCTATCATAGTTATTTGGATCAAATGAAGTTGTAAAGTTATAATTCCAGATAATATCTAATAAATCACTTGTACCATCTTTATAATTAACGTCAATCTTACTAGGCAAATTGTAATTATCCAATATTGTATAGCCTTCTTTTGCTTCATTGTATAAAAGAGCTTGTTCATGCGTTATATCAGAATAATTAACGCTTGTAATATCAATTAAATCAAAGTTTAACTGATTATCTAATGTATTAGTTTTAGTCTTATTAAAATGGATAGAGATAAAACTATTATCTAAACTAGAAGCTATTACATAGCCCTTATCATTGTCGCTTATATTAGATTCTATATCCGTGAATAAATATGGATTAGAGATGCCACTTGATGGCAAATATAAATCATAATTTGCATCATAGTCAACTGCCAGGCTAGAATCAACATCACTGCTATTAATCGACCATTTAACATCATTTAGATTATAAAAAGCAGTTAAGTCAACAGTAGTCTTGCCATCTGATAGGATGCCACTTATTGATTTAATTTGTGGTAAAGAATTGCCAGGTGTTAAATCATCCATTTCAATATTTAAATAATTAACAACAGCCTTATATGCAGCATCTAAAACAATATCCTTGTCAGCACTATTAACCTTATATGTATACCTATCGTTTATATTTTTAGTTTGATCATACATATTTGTTGCATTGCCTTGCATTACCCTTGCATCTCCCCATAAGGTATAGCCATCTATTTCAGGCAATACAATATAGCCACTTTCTTCAATCGTAAGGTTCTTTGTCTCTTTTATTTTTCCATCATCCGATTTAATATTAACCGCAACATTACAAGTATTAGTATTAGCACTATTATCTAATTCATAGAAATAAAATTTATGCTCAGAACTTACGCCACCTAATTCACTCCAAGTCTCTATGGCATAGGCGGTATAAGAGCCACTATCAGCAGTTAAAGATATAGAACCTTTATATGGTTTTTCATCTTGCACTAAACCATTTTCACCATCATAATAATTGATATATTTGATTTCTGCATCATCGTTTTCACAAAGTAGTTCAACATCTAAACTATCTGTATTGTAAACACCACTCTCTTTAGTAGCGCTAGGTGATAATAAGTTTATATAAGAACCATTTTTATTAATAATATAAGTATATACGTAATACTTTACATCATCCCCTTGTTTTACATTTATAGCCAACTTATGAGTTGTAACTTGATTTTCATTAACAGTTAAAGCTATTTTATCTTCAACATTATAAGTTATTTCATCACCATCATCTATTGAATAAGTTAATTCTATGCCATCACTTTTTATATCTTCAGAATAATTTGTAACTCTTATTATTAAATTACCATTTTCATCATATTCAGGAGTATTGGTATTATCAAGTGATGATGTAACATCATTTTCACTTGCCAAAGAGAATAAAGAACTAGGATAAGTATAACTACCACTACCTAAATTCAAGTTAGGCAAAAAGTTAATTTTTACAGAATTAATAATTATTTCAAAACTAGCTTGCTTATCACAAATCAAGCTATCATCTAAAGGATAAGTATCAAGCTTTAAAGTATAAATAGATGTATCACGATTAGAAATATAATCATAGCCTTGTAAATTTTTAACTATACCAGCTTCTTTAAACTTAGCTACAAGTTCATCATAACTTGGTATTTTTACACCTACCGTTACTTCTTGATTGGTACTTGTGGTAGCACTAATAGTAGAAGGAATCTGATCTATTATAGTCTTAGGGCTATCGTCTTGATAAGCCATTATTGTTGTATTATCAACATTTGTAACAGCATCCTTAACATAAATCTTAATTAATATCTCTTTTACTAAAAAATTGTAGTCATATCTATCATCAATTTTTAAAGAAGTAGTTATATACTCAGATTTTATCTTCTTAACATTATTGTTTTCATCAAGTAGACCCTTTTCTCTTAATTCCTTAAGCATATCAACCTTGTAGGCATCAACGGAAAAAGTATAAGTTTCACCAGTTAAAACATCAGTTGTTTCAATGGTTTGTGGAAGCATATTGTAATACAAATCATTAAAACTAGTACCCACACCAACCGTTAGTGTTTGTACATAGTCTTTTACGCTTAATATTTGATTGACTGTTTCAATATCTGGACCATAAAAATCTAGATTATGGTATTCATCCCCTTTAGCCCAATAGGCATAATCAGCTTTTTGAAGACCATTTACTTCATAAATAACTTTTACATCTTTTTCTGTAATATCTTTAGAATAAGCAACAAGTTGGGCATCATCCTTAGTAAAACCAGCTCTTACTCTATAAGTTTCATTTTCTTTTACAATATAGCCACTACCTAAATCACTATATGAACCATCGGCATTTTTCTTTTGCCACATAACCTTAGTAGTAATGGTCTTATAAGTAGTACCATTAATCATTAAATTAACTTTAACTTCATTATTTAAAGCTTTGCCTAAAATTGGTGCATCCGCAATCACTGTTACACCGCTTGCCTCTTTAGCAGCTAATACCGCCTTTAAAACAACATCTCTAGCCGGCATCTTAAAAGTTAAAGTACTACTCTTTGTTTGTGAGTCAGTTAAATCCAAGCCTTCATATTTAGACCAATAAGCTAATTTGTTTTCACTTAATATCTTACTAGCGTCAACCGTTACACTATCGTTATAATCGTATCTGCCAACTTCTTTTCCATTAACATAGACAGAATATTGTACCTTACCTGGTCTTTGCCACAACTCCTTATCACTTGATTCATAACTTAAATGAAGTCTATCAGCCAAATCAAGGAAGAAAACATGACCATACTCAAAACTATATAAGTTCTTTACAAGGCGTTGATCACCCGATTCACTAGATCTAATACCAACTATTGAATCCGAGCTAATACTATTAGCTTTAATATAGGCCTTACTTGTAGTTAAACATAAATCATCTTCGGTATAGCCTTTTTCAGATCCATTAATACGTTTGTTGTCTTTGATTATAACCTTCCCTACCAAGCTAATATCAACATAGTCCGTAACCGCAACACCACCGCCTTCATCATTGTTATTGTGGTTAGTTTTATATTTTGTGTTGCAGGTATTATTAGTAACAACGCTATCTTTTAAAGTGCCATCACCAGTAAAATAAATACCACCAGCTGACATTGAAGCTGAATTGTAAGTGATAGTACAGCCGTCAATCAAACCACCGCTAGTGTTTAGATAAATGCCAGCACAAAGATTGCCAATGTTGTAACTAATTGTTAAATTTCTAATTTCACCATTTTTTTCACTTGCATAAACAGTCCCCATACTGCTTGTGTTATAACAAATTTGTCCTGTTTTATCTTTAGAAATAAGACCATAATAAGAATCAGCAAAATATACAGCTGAACCAATAAGAGAAGCAATATTAAAATTAATCTCTGACTTATTTTCAAGATAAACTGCTGTATTATCATTATCGCTACAAATACCAGCACCAGTATTCGCTTTATTGTAATTAATTTTAGAGTTATCTAAGTTAATATTACAGTTTGAACCATCAATATAAATAGCTGCGCCATTACTACTACCATAATTGCCAGCTATGGCCACACTCTTTAAATTTAGTGTTGCCTTCTTTTTTAAATAAATTGCCCCGCTCTTGTTTGAACCAATCTTACCATTAGTAACTAAACCACCAGACTCTACTTGTCCTTCTTTAACGCCGTTAGTATTGTCAAAAAAGCGAAATAGCGTATTAGGCTTAAGTTCACCATATAAATTTAAAGTAGAACTTGGATGAAGTATGAAAATTTCACCTGTACCATTCCTTTTAATTCGATAGCCATTCATTTCGATAGTGGCACTTGTTCCTTCAACAATATTGATTGGCGAGCTAACTTCCCAATCTTTAGTCATGACAATCTTATAGCCATTTTCTCTTGTTGCCTTAATCGCATCATTGATATTAGTGTAATTAGCTATTTTATTGCCACTAGAATCAATTGCATAAGCAATATATTCATCAGCGCTTATTTTTCTAATAGGCATGATTGTGATTACTAACAAAATTAATATAAAACTTTGTATAATCTTTTTAAAAACAGGTATATTCATAAACAGCACCTCATTTCAAACAA
>CAVFKJ010000009.1:0-11727 GCA_963623125.1 Clostridium sp. CAG:217 | reverse complement strand
TGTATTAGATTACCTGTTTTATAGGTTTTTGAAATATTCTTAATTTGTAACATATCTAAATTTTACTACTTATGGTGTTTATTAGGTGCTATAGAAATGCTAGATGAAAGTTCTAAAACATTCTAAAAAGTTCTAAAAAATATAATAAGTTCTAAAACATTCTAAAAAGTTCTAAAAAAGTCTAAAAAAATATATAATGTACTAGGAGGCAGTAATATGAATAAAAATCCTTTTACCTTATTATTTGGAATCAAACCATCTAGTTACATATCTAGAGATGAAGATGCATCAAGAGTATTGAAACAATTTAAAGAAGATGAACATGGAGATCTATTTATTGTGACCGGTGTTAGGGGGTCTGGCAAAACGGTTTTTTTAACTGATATCAGTAACAATTTAAGGGAAGATAAAGACTGGATTGTGATTGATTTAAATTCCGATTTGAATTTATATGAGAGTGCCTGTTCGAAGCTATATAAACATAAATATATAAATTCTCCAGCTTTGAAGAAAACGATTGACTTAAATTTTCCAATTTTAAATATGTCTTTACAAGAAAAAGAGCCTTCTTTTTCATCGCTTGAATCAGTGTTGGAAGATTTGATTAAAATAGCTCAAAAGAAAAATAAAAAAGTATTGTTTTCCATTGATGAGATTACTAATACTAAAGAGATGAGCAAATTTATAAATAGTTTCCAAATTTTCTTAAGAAATGGACTGCCTGTCTTTCTTTTAGCTAGTGGCCTTCCTGAGAATGTTCATGATCTTCAAGAAGAGAAGACTTTAACTTTCTTATATAGAGCACCAAAAATATGCTTAGAGCCATTGGATTTAAGAAAAATAAAGGGTCAATATAAGGAACTATTAAATATAGATGATGATTTAGCTATTAGAATGGCAAAGCTAACAAATGGATATTCCTATGCCTATCAATTATTAGGGTCTTTAGTATTTGAAAATAATTGTGAGTTAGATAATAAAGTTATTGATAAATATGATGAATATTTAGCTGACTATGTTTATGATAAAGTCTTTTCGGATTTAAGTAAGAAGGATGAATATTATTTGGAACAAATTGCTTTAAATGACTATGAAAGAGTATTTGATTTAGTTAATAGTCTAAAAATTTCAGTTAAGGATTTCTCACCATATAGAGATAGATTGATTAAGAAGGGCCTTTTAATCAGTTATAAACAAGGTGAATTTAAGTTAGTTCTTCCTCGTCTTAAAGAATACATAAAGAATAGACAATTATTCTATTAAATAACGGTTGGCATAAAAAAGACCGCTTGCTTTGCGGTCTTAAATGTCCCAACTTTTAGCCTTTATTCTATAACGTTTTTCTTAAGTGCTCCAAGAAGTAAGGCACCTACGATTGTTCCAGCAACTAGTGCTACTAGATACATAAGTGGGTTTCCTACTACTGGGAAGACGAATATTCCACCATGTGGAGCCATTAATGTACAATTAAAGGCCATTGATAAAGCACCTGCCAAACCACTTCCTACGATACAAGATGGTATTACATGAAGTGGATCAGCTGCGGCAAATGGTATTGCACCTTCAGTGATAAAGGCAAGTCCCATAATAAAGTTTGTTGGACCAGACTTTCTTTCAGCTTCGGTAAATTTATTTTTGAATAAAATTGTGGCAAGAGCGATTGCACAAGGTGGTACCATACCGCCAATCATTACAGCAGCCATGATGTTATAGTTGCCTGAGGCAATTGATGCAACACCAAATACATAAGCAGCTTTATTGAATGGACCACCCATATCGATGGCCATCATACCTGCGACAATTATTCCAAGTAAGATAACGTTTAATCCACTTAATGAGCTTAGTCCATTATTTAGGGCGGTATTGATTGCGCCTACTACTGGTTCTATAGCGTATACCATTAACACTCCGATTATAAGCATACCAAATAGAGGATAGATTAAGACTGGTTTAATACCATCTAGTGAATTTGGAATTATCTTATCTGATACTTTCTTTAATAGGTTTACAGCATATCCTGCTAAAAAGCCTGCCGCAAGAGCTCCTAAGAATCCTGATGTGCCATTTGCGGCAATGGAACCACCTAGTATGCCAACCGCAAGTCCTGGTCTATCAGCTATTGACATGGCAATAAAGCCTGACAATACTGGCAACATGAAGCCAAAGGCTACGCCACCAATTTGGCCTTTTAATAGGTTTGCAAGAGGTGACAGAGTACCAAAGGCCGATCTTTGTTCAGCAGTTAGTGTGTTGATGTCATAAGTCATGCCATCGATTAAGAAGGCAAGGGCAATTAGGATACCGCCACCTACTACAAACGGTAACATATGTGATACACCATTCATTAGATGTTTATAAATTTGATGTCCCTTACTGTCTTCTTGTTTGCTTTCTTTTTTAACATTAGTAGCTTTATAAACTGGTGCTTGTCCTTTTGCTATTGTTTCAACTAGTTCTTCAGCTTTATTGATACCTTTTGAAACTTGACATTCGATTACTTTCTTACCATCAAAACGATCCATTGGTACATTGGTGTCAGCAGCTACAATAATACCGTCGGCTTTATTTATTTCTTCATCGGTTAAGATGTTTTTAGCGCCACCTGAGCCTCTTGTTTCAACTTTCACGTTATAGCCTTTTGCCTTACATACTTTTTCGATTGCTTCAGCAGCCATATAAGTGTGGGCAATACCTGTTGGACAAGCCGTTACCGCAAGTACTAAGTGACTTCCAGTAACATCTTCGATTATAGGTGCTACTTCTTCTTTTTTAGCATCTTTTTCTTCTTCAGCTTTATCGATGATATCCAAGAATGCTTCGGTTGTCATAGCATTTTTTAGCTTACTTACAAATTCATCATCCATAAGCATGGTTGCCAGTTTTGATAGGATTTCAAGATGTACATTACCTGAATTTTCAGGGGCAGCGATAAGAAATACTAGATCAACAGGTTTACCATCTAGGGCATTATATTCTACGCCACCTTTGATGCTCATAGCCGCAAGGCCAGCTTTACTTACTCCTGAACATCTTCCATGTGGTATGGCGATACCATTGCCTACACCAGTAGTTCCTTCTTCTTCTCTAGCTTTTACAGCCTCAAGATATAGTTTTTTGTCATTTAGTTTGCCACTTTTATCCATTAAATCAACCATGGTTAATAGTGTTTCTTCTTTATCTTTAACGGTAGCATTTAGTTTAATACTATCTTTAGATAATAGATCAGTAATTTTCATAATGTCTCCTTTAGATTGTTTTATATAGATTTTTTACTTCCTCTAGGGTTGCTAGATTTTCCGAGAAAGCACTTGCGCTTCCTGCACATAAGCCATATTTGAAGGCTTCATCATAGTTTTGATAAGTAAGATAGCCATATATAAAGCCAGCTACCATGGAATCGCCTGCGCCTACTGAATTTACTAGCTTGCCTTTTGGTGGTAGGCTTTGGTGGACATCACCATTTTCATCTACAAGTAGTGCGCCATCTTTGGCCATTGAAACAAGGACGTTTCTAGCTCCCATTTCTTGAAGTTTTTTGGCATATGGTATAACTTCTTCTTTAGTGTTAAGGGTTACACCAAATAAATCACCTAGTTCATGATTATTAGGCTTGATTAAGAAAGGCTTAAAAGGAATAACATTTAATAGTAATTCTTTTGTGGCATCCACAACAATTTTCATATGCTTATCTTTTAGATGATTTAAGATATCACTATAAATTGTTTGCGATAGTGATGATGGAATAGAGCCTGCTAATACTAGGATATCTTCACTATTTAAAGCATCTAATTTTTCATATAGTAGCTTTAGGCTATCACCATCGATTACTGGCCCAATGCCGTTTAGTTCACTTTCTTCCTTTGATCTTAGCTTAATATTGATTCTTGAGAATCCGTTATTAATCATAATCATTTCATTTTTAATGCCTTCTTTTTCAATTAGTCTTTTTATCTCTTGACCGCTAAATCCTGACAAGAAGCCTAGGGCTGTATTATCTAGACCTAGATTTCTTAAGACAATTGATACATTGATGCCTTTGCCACCAGGGAAGATAAGTTCTTTGCTGGCTCTGTTTGTTTGACCTAGCTTGAAATCATCGCAGCTTACGATGTAGTCAAGAGATGGGTTAAAGGTGATTGTGTAAATCATTGTTTACCTCCTTTTAATACAGTGGTACCTGACTGTATTTGATTGAATATGCTTGTATTTGATTAACCATTATCATAATACAATCATAATCAGTCATTGTCAATCATATTTTGAATGAAAATGAACGAAATTGAAATATTTTGTTATAATTTTAATGGAGAATGTTTAATAATGCTTAATGAAGAGAGAAAAAGAATCATTTTAGATATTACTAATAAAAGAAAGAGTGTTAGTGTCAATGAATTAATGGAGGAGCTTAAGGCTTCTGAGTCAACGGTTAGAAGAGATCTTATTCAAATGGATAAGCAGGGTCTTTTAAAGAAGGTTCATGGTGGTGCTTTATCCCTTGATGAAAAGATAGAAACCCAAGATAAGACGGTTAGTGAGCGTAAGGATTTAAATGCGGATGCCAAAAAAGAGATTGCCAGATATTGTGCAAGTCTAGTTAAGGATGATGATGTGGTATATTTAGATGCTGGTACTACTACGGGTATGATGATTCCTTATTTAAAGAGTTCTAAGGCTACTTTTTTTACCAATTGTGTTACCCATGCCAAGGCTTTATCAGATCAAGGCCATATTGTTTATTTGCCTGGTGGTATGCTTAAGTCTAAGACGGAGGCTTTAATTGGTAGTAATTGTTTAGAGTATATTCAAAAGATGAATTTTACGATTGGCTTTTTTGGTACTAATGGTATTACTTTAAATGAAGGATTTACTACACCAGATTTAGGTGAGGGTCAAATTAAGGAGATTGCTTATAAGAAATCACGTGAAAAGTATATTTTGGCTGATCCTAGTAAATTTAATAAAATTTGTACGGTTAGTTTTGGTAGTGTTGATAAGGGTTTTATTGTGACAAATTCAAATATTGATGAAAAATATAAGAAATTGCATAATACAATTTTGGTGGATTTAATAAAATATTAGTGGAGAATAATATGGAAATAGTTTACGGTAAAAATAGTTTTGTGGAAGCTTTGAATATGAATCGTATTAAGGAAGCTTTTGTTTCAAAAGATTGTATTTATATCAAAGAATTAGATAAGAAGCATATTAAATATCAAATAGTTGATCGAAATAGACTTGATAGCTTAAGTAAGAGCGGCAATCATCAGGGTTGTTTAGCTTATGTTGAAGAATATAAATTAAGTAGTGTTGAATCAATGCTTAAAAAAGAGAATGGTCTTATTGTTTTACTTGATGGTTTAAAGGATCCTCATAATCTAGGGGCCATTATTAGAACTTGTGAATGTGCGGGTGTTGATGGTCTTATTTATAAGAAACATAATAGTGTGCATTTAAATGATACGGTGGCTAAGGTAGCTTGTGGGGCTTTAGAGTATGTTAAGGTAGCTGAGGTGACAAATCTAGTTAATACCATCAAGACTTTAAAGGATAATGGTTATTGGATTGTTGGGACTGATGGCGATGGTAAGGACTTATATAATAAGATTGATTATAAGATGAATGTGGCTTTAATTATTGGTTCTGAGGGCGAGGGCATGTCTAGGCTTGTAAAACAAGAATGTGACTTTATGGTTAAGATGCCTATGAAGGGTCATATTAATAGTTTGAATGCTTCAGTTGCGGCAGGCGTTATGATTTTTAATATCTTAGATAAAAGGGGCGAATAATGGAATATATTAATGTAGGTAATAGTGATATTAAGATTTCAAGATTATGTCTTGGTTGTATGGGTTTTGGCGATAATAGTATGTATAAGTGGTCTAGTAGCTTTGAAGATACAAAGAATATTATTGGCTATGCCATTGATAAGGGTATTAATTTCTTTGATACAGCAAACCAATATTCTAACGGTACAAGTGAAGAGTATCTTGGAAAAAGTTTAAAACAGCTTGGTGTAAGTAGGGATAAGGTAGTTATTGCCTCTAAGGTATATTTTAATGAAGGCGGTTTATCTAGGAAAGCTATCAATAGAGAAATTGATGGTACTTTAAATAGGCTTGGTAGCGATTATCTTGATTTGTATATTATTCATCGTTTTGATTACAATGTGCCAATTGAAGAGACAATGGATGCCTTAAACAATTTGGTTAAACAAGGTAAAGTTAGAGCACTTGGTTCTAGTTCTATACTCGCTTATCAATTTTTAAAGTATCAACAATTGGCAAAGGAAAAGGGTTATGCAAGATTTGAGATGATGGAGAATCATTATAATCTTTTATATCGTGAGGAAGAAAGGGAGATGATTCCTTTATGTAAGGAAGAGAATGTTTCTTTAATTCCTTATTCACCTTTGGCAGCAGGACACTTGGCTAGAAAGACTTGGGATAGTGATTCAATTAGAAGTCAAAGTGATGATGTGGCTAAAAGAAGATATGGTGCTTTTGAAGAAAGCGATAAATTGGTAGTTGAAAGAGTAGCTGAAATAGCTGATAAAAAGGGCCTTAAGATTTCTGAGGTAGCTTTAGCTTGGTTATATGCTAAGGGCGTTGCCGCTCCAATTGTGGGAGCTAGTAAAACTAAATATATTGATGATGCGCTTAATGCGATGAATGTTTCTTTAAGTAAGGAAGAAATAGCTTATATGGAAGAATTATATGTTCCGCATCCTTTAAAAGGCCCTATTTTAAAAGCTCTTTAATTGTGTTATGATAGTTGCGTAATCGTGATGAAAAGAAGAGTAATCTATTTTTCTTCTTATAGAGAGTGTTTGGCTGGTGGAAAAACATATTGGGGATAGATGAATAAAGACTTGGAGCGAATCGTGTTCTCGCGTTAAGAGGTTAAAGTTATAAACTAAGGTGGTACCGCGCTTTTGCGCCCTTGTGTACTACCTTTTATTTATTTTGGAGGTAATATGGAAAGAAAGTTTAATGATCAACAGTTGGCAAGAAGAAAAAAGCTTGATGATTTAAAGGCTAAGGGTATTAATCCATTTGGTAATGCCTATCTTAGAGATAGTAATAGTCAAAGCATTAAGGATGCTTATTCTTCTTTAAGCAAGGAAGAGTTAGAAAATAAAAAAGTTAGTGTTTCGCTTGCGGGTAGAATCATGTCTAAAAGAAGAATGGGTAAGATGTGTTTTATGCATATCCAAGATAGATATGGTCATATCCAATTAGTATTAAATAAGAATGACTTAGGCGAAGAGGCTTATGAACTTGTTAAGGCAAGTGATGTGGGCGATATTGTTGGTGTAAAGGGTAATGTATATCGTACTAATCCTACTGAACAAAATCCAAATGGTGAGCTTTCCGTTTATGTTTTAGAATATACACATTTAACTAAGGCTTTAAATCCTTTCCCTGAGAAGTTCCATGGTTTAACGGATGTTGAGGAAAGATATAGAAGAAGATATCTTGATTTAATCATGAATGAAGATAGTAAGAGAGTGGCTTTAATGCGTCCACAAATCTTAAATGCGATTAGAGCTTTCTTAGGCGGTAGAGATTTTATTGAAGTTGAAACTCCTGTTTTAACAACACTTCTTACTGGCGCTAGTGCTAGACCATTTGTGACACATCATAATTCACAAAACTTGGATATGTATCTTAGAATTGCTCTAGAGCTTAATCTTAAGAGACTTCTTGTAGGTGGCATGGAGAAGGTTTATGAGATTGGTAGAACCTTTAGAAATGAGGGTATGGATCCTCAACATAATCCAGAGTTTACTTTGATGGAAATCTATGAGGCTTATTCTAATTTAGAAGGCATGATGGAGCTTACTGAAAGCATGTATAAATACATTGCCGATACTGTTTGTCATAAGCGTACTTTCAATTATTTAGGTCATGAAATTAGCTTGGATGGTGATTGGAAGCGTATTTCAATGACTGATGCGATTAAGGAAAAGACGGGTATTGATTTTAAACAAGAGATGTCTTTTGAAGAAGCATGTAAGTTAGCTAAGGAACATGATATCGAAGTAGAAAAGCATTTTACAATTGGTCATATTATTAATGCTTTCTTTGAAAAATATGTAGAAGAAACATTAATTGAGCCTACTTTCTTATATGGCCATCCAATTGAGATTTCACCTCTTACAAGAGCTAATGAACAAGATCCACGTTTTGTTGATCGATTTGAATTGTTTATTTCGGGTCATGAGTGTGCAAATGCTTATACCGAACTTAATGATCCAATTGATCAGTTACAACGTTTCAAGGAGCAATTAAAGGCTAAGGAACTTGGTGATGATGAGGCTAACGATATTGATATGGACTTTATTGAAGCTCTTGAATATGGCATGCCTCCTGCAGGTGGCATTGGCTATGGTGTTGATAGAATGGTTATGTTGTTCTCAGAATCAGAATCAATTAGAGATGTAATATTGTTCCCTACCATGAAAGAAAGAGGCGATAATCGTAAGAAATTAGTTGTTAATAACGAAGAAAAGGAAGAAACAATTGATTTCTCTAAGGTTGAGATTGATCCTTTATTTAAAGACTTTGTGGATTTTGATACTTTCTCTAAGTCAGACTTTAGAGCTGTTAAGGTTAAAAAGTGCGAAGCTGTTGAAAAGAGTAAGAAGTTGTTGAAGTTTACATTAGATGATGGAAGTGGAGAGGATAGAGTTATTCTTTCTGGTATTCATGAATACTATGAACCTGAGGAGCTTGTTGGTAAGACTTGCATTGCGATTGTAAATCTTCCTCCTAGAAAGATGATGGGTATTGATTCTTGTGGCATGTTGATTAGTGCGGTTCATCATGAAGAAGGTAATGAAAAGCTTCATCTATTGATGGTTGACAATCATATTCCTGCGGGTGCTAAGTTATATTAAAGGATGGGCAATCTTAAAAGGTTGCCTTTTTTAATATTTGGCTAGAAAAGAAAAAACTTTTCGTTACTTAATTATTGTAATATTCCTTAAACTTATACATTAGATATAAAGGCAAAGAGATAACATTTGTTTTATCTTTTAAAGTAACTCCAACATTTTTTAAAGATATCTTGAATGCTTTGCTTGGTTTATATTTTCCGATAAAGTTGGTTAAAGATTTGGCCTTTGTGTTATCTGCTGATTTTACTTCAATTGGTACAAGCCTTCCTTTGTAGTCAGTGATAAAATCAATTTCCGCATCTGAATTGCTACGCCAAAAATAAGTATCAATGCCTAATTGTTTAAATTCACATAATACATAATTTTCAGTTAGTGCACCTTTAAAACGAATAAATGGTGCATCATTACTTTCGGTTAAGATAGTTTTAAAATCTAGTCCAAGTTTATTTCTAAGTAGCCCAACATCAGACATATATACTTTAAAGAAAGTGTAATCGCACATTCCCGATAATGGTGTTTCAGGGTATTCAACCATATTTAATTTGTATACAAGTCCAGCATTAACAAGCCACTGTAGGGCATCTTCAAGATCTTTGGCACGCATTCCGCTTTTTACATGCGAAAATACAAACTTATTATTTTCTTTGGCAATTTGGCTTGGAATACTATCCCATATAAGACTTATTTTATTAGCTGTCGAGGCATCTGCGTGTTTCGAGAAGTCTGCTTGATAATCTAATAGAATATTTCTTTGTAGTTTATCTACTTGTTCATAGTTATGATTTTCAACATAATTTAGAACAACTTCAGGCATACCACCAACAATGTAATAATCCTTTAAATATTTTTCTAAAGCAGTCTTATACACAAGTGGTACTTCTTGATTTGTCTTTAGATTATTAAGTCCTTCAATATATTTTTCACCGTCATTTGCGATGACAAATTCCTCAAAACTCATGGGGAACATCTCAAGCCTATCAACTTTGCCAACAGGAAAAGAAATGTTTTCTTTCTTTAAAGCTACACCTAATAAGGACCCAGCAGCTATCACGTGTAACTCCGGCATGTTCTCACAAAAATATTTCAATGACGAAATAGCTCTTGGGCATGCTTGTATCTCATCGAAGACTACAAGTGTTTTGCCTGTCTTTATTTCTTTATCATGAAAGATACTGCCTAATTCTCTGATTATTCTATTTACATCAAAATCAACATCAAATAGGGAATGTAACAAATTATTTTCATCAAAATTAAAGTAAGCAAGATCATCAAAATACTCTTTACCAAATTGTTTGATGATATATGTTTTACCACATTGTCTAACACCCGTAAGCAAAAGTGGTTTGTGTGTTCTGCTATTTTTCCAGGTTATCAAATCATCTAATATTTTTCTTTTCATACTAATATATTATCATTATTCCTGCCAAAAACGTGATAATTAGCACATTATTCCTAGGAAAAATGCAGTAGTTCTTGCATTATTCGTGCAAAAAATGCAGAAATTAACTTATTTATTATTTTCTTATATCATAATGATATGAATATAAAAGGCTTTACCAATCACTATATTATTGTTTTTGTTATTTATTGGTGGATATCAATATGTAAATAATATAAACGATGTTGTATCAGTCAATAATGAATCATGTTCCTTTAGAAATGAAGAGTTATTAGAAGAACATTACAAGAAACATGGAATAGATATGGGTTATAAGAGTGAAGATGATTATCTAAATGGTGCATGCGACGTTGTATATAATAAGGAATCTTTACATAAAAAAGAAGATGATGGTGATGACTTATATTATCTAGAAGATAGTAATGAATATGTTGTTGTATCAACTGATGGTTATGTTCGAACTTATTTCTTACCTGATGATGGTATAGATTATTTCAATAGAAAGTAAGTACAACTAAGTTTTCAAAAAGTTGAGGAACATTGTACGACATTATACATGTGAAATTATTGATGAAATTTAACATGTTTAGATAATTATTAAGTGATAGAATCTTTTAGAAAGAAGATTAATGAAATGATAGGACTTGGGACAATTGTTAATAGTGCAAGTATTATTGTTGGTGGGATAATTGGCTGTTTTGCAGGCAAATTATTTAAGTCATCTATGCAAGATTCTTTAAACAAAGCTTGTGGTGTTAGTGTTTTATTTATTGGTATTGCTGGGGCAATGGAAGGCATACTAGAAATAAATGATTTAAAGATATCTAGTGGTAAGTCAATGCTGGTGGTATTATGTCTTGCCTTGGGTACCATTATTGGTGAATTAATTGGTATTGAAAAAGGCTTTGAAAACTTTGGGGCATGGTTAAAAGAAAAGACTGGTAATAGTAAAGATGTCTTATTTGTAGATGGTTTTGTAAGTGCATCACTTACGGTATCTATTGGTGCTATGGCGATAGTTGGAGCCATACAAGATGGATTACTTGGAGATTGTTCAACTCTTTTAGTAAAGTCGGTGCTTGATTTTATTATTATTGCGGTGATGGCTTCAACTAGCGGTAAGGGTACAATATTCTCTTTTATACCGGTGTTTGTTTTTGAGGGGCTTATTACCTTACTTGCAAAACTTGTTTCACCTATTATGACAGACTTAGCTATTTCTTATTTATCCTTGATTGGTTCAATATTAATCTTTTGTATTGGTGTAAATCTTGTATGGGGAAAGAAAATAAGCGTGGCCAATATGCTTCCTGCAGTATTACTTGCAATAATTGCGGCCTACATTTAAATAAAATATTCCAATTGATTATCGTAATCCCATCTTTAACACTTAATAAAATGTAAAAGCCAAGATTATGCGATGGTTATC
>CAVFKJ010000008.1:0-7935 GCA_963623125.1 Clostridium sp. CAG:217 | reverse complement strand
GGAGTAATATAGAACATATTGAGATTGTACCAAGATTGTTTTCCAGAAATGACATAGGCTTTCCTTTCTAAATAATTAAGCTTTGCTACTTAGGGTCTTAGCTTCCTCGTATTTCTTAAAGAATAACATATAAATCATTCCACAAGTAATAACAATCGCAACAAGTAGACCTAAGATATTCATGTTTCCAGTAAATGCATTTCCATATTGCGTTACAAGGAAGGCAATTACATAAGCGAAACCACATTGATAACCAATCGCAAACCAAGTCCACTTTGGATTATTCATTTCTCTCTTGATAGCACCAATTGCCGCAAAACATGGAGCGCATAATAGGTTAAATACCAAGAATGAATAACCAGTGATTGCTGTAAAGTGTTGAGCTAAAGTAGCATAAGTACTTAATTCACCACCACCATACAAAATCGACATAGTAGCAACGATATTTTCCTTTGCAACTAGACCTGTAATGCTTGCAACAGCAGCTTGCCAGTTACCCCAACCAAGAGGAGCAAATATCCAAGCAATCAAACCACCGATAGAAGCAAGAATTGAGTAGTCAATTTGATCTTCAGATAGCATTTGGAACTTGCCATCAACAACACCAAAGTAAGTTGCAAACCATACAAAGATTGTAGATAAGACAATGATTGTACCAGCTTTCTTAATAAATGACCAGCCTCTTTCCCACATTGATCTTAAGACATCGATAAGTCTTGGCATATGGTAGGCAGGAAGTTCCATAACAAATGGAGCAGGATCACCAGAGAACATCTTTGTTTTCTTTAAAATTACACCAGAGATAATAATTGATGCCATACCTACAAAGTATGCACTAGTAGATACCCAAGGTGAGCCACCAAAGATAGCACCAGCAATCATGGCGATAAATGGAACCTTAGCACCACATGGAATGAAAGTTGTAGTCATAATAGTCATACGTCTATCTCTTTCATTTTCAATTGTTCTAGATGCCATAATACCTGGAACACCACATCCTGTGCCGACTAGCATTGGAATGAATGATTTACCAGATAAACCAAATTTTCTAAAGATTCTATCAAGTACGAAAGCAATTCTAGCCATGTAACCACATGCTTCAAGGAAGGCTAGTAAGAAGAATAGTACAAGCATTTGTGGAACAAAGCCAAGTACTGCACCAACACCAGCTACAATACCATCAATAATTAAGCCATGTAGCCATTCAGCACAGTTTAATTTATCAAGTAAATCGCCAATAAGTGTTGGAACACCAGGCACCCAAACACCATATGTTGAAGTATCAGGTGCACCATATTCACTCTTATATTCAGTATTTAGATAATTATCAATCGCTTCCTTTAAATCAGCCTTTGTAACATTATCGAATGTTTCAGTTGCAAGTGTTTCTTCATCTTCCACTGTATAAGAAACAGTCGCATCATCAGCTGTATTTTGATATAGATACTCTAAAGCTTCCTTAGCAGTAGCTTCATCATATGTATCACTTTCTTTATCTACTGCCTCAATAGTGTTGTTATTACCCCATTCTTCATTGAAAGCGGCAATAATTTCATCTGAGTTACCATATTTTTCAGCAGCTTCTTCATATTCAGCAGTTCCATTTCCAAATAAATGCCAGCCATCGCCAAAGATACCATCATTTGTAAAGTCTGTTGCAGCAGCACCCACAGTTACCATTGCGATATAATATACAAGGAACATAATTAGTGCGAAGATTGGAAGACCCAACCATCTATTAGTAACAATTCTATCAATCTTATCAGAAGTAGTAAGTTTACCAACACTCTTCTTATTTAGCACTTTATCAATAATTGAAGTGATATAGTTATATCTTTCATTAGTGATAATACTCTCAGAATCATCATCAAGTTCTTTTTCAACAGTCTTGATACTTTCTTCAACGCTATCTAATTTATCCTTAGATAAGTTAAGTTTCTCAAGAGCCTTTTCATCTCTTTCAAATATCTTGACTGCATACCATCTTTTTGTATCAGAGCCAACATTTGTAAGTACACTATCCATAATTGAAGAAAGACATTTTTCAACCCTTTCATCAAACTTATGCATGGCAACAGTCTTGCTGCCAGCAGCCTTAATCGCAAGCTGAGCAGCTTCTTCAATACCACTACCCTTTAAAGCGGAAATCTCACAAACCTTGCAACCAAGTTCCTTACTTAAAGCGTCCTTATTGATTTTATCGCCATTTTTATCAACGACATCCATCATATTGATAGCCACAACAACAGGAATTCCCACTTCTACAAGTTGAGTAGTTAAATATAAGTTTCTTTCAAGGTTAGTACCATCAATGATGTTTAAGATAACATCAGGTTTTTCCTCTAATAAATAGTTTCTTGCCACAACTTCTTCCAAAGTATAAGGCGACAAAGAATAAATACCAGGTAAGTCGGTAATAATTACATCATCATGTTTCTTAAGCTTACCTTCTTTTTTTTCTACAGTAACACCAGGCCAGTTACCAACGAATTGATTAGAACCAGTTAAGGCATTAAACAATGTTGTCTTACCACAGTTAGGGTTACCAGCTAAAGCAATTTTAATACTCATTAATATTTCCCTTCCTAAATTTTTTCAACTTCAATAAGTTCAGCATCAGCCTTTCTTAAAGAAAGTTCATAACCTCTTACAGTCATTTCAATTGGATCACCAAGTGGTGCAACCTTAACAACTTTCACAACAACCCCTTTTGTAAGGCCCATGTCCATAATTCTTCTTTTGATGGCACCCTCACCATGTAACTTTACAACCTTACATGATTCACCAATTCCGATTTCCTTTAAAGATAACATTTATTTCCCCTTCCTAATTAACCATAATTTTGTTAGCCATATTCTTATCAATCGCAACTCTACTCTCTTTAATGTTGACAATGATATTACCAGCTAATTCATTGACTATTGAAATTTGAGCTCCAACAACAAAACCTAAGTCATTTAAGTGTGATCTAACTTCATCACTACCAGCTACTTTTGAAATTGTTGAAACTTCACCTGTTCTACAAAATGTTAAAGGCATCATAATATATCCTCCTAATTAGCATAAGCTAACATAAGTTAGCACTAGCTAACCACACATAATATTATACTTGTTTATAGTATGTGTCAACTGTTTTCAATAAGAAAAAAACGATGTAAAATAATTTATAAGGACGTGAAAGAAATGAAAATATTAGAATCTGGTGAAATGTATCTTGAAACAATTTTACTATTGAGTAAGAAAAACCCTTATGTTAGATCACTTGATATAGCAGAAGAAATGAATTATTCAAAGCCTTCTGTTTCTAGAGCTGTAAATATACTTAAAGATAACGATTATATAGCAATCGATAAAAATGGGCATATTACCCTTTTAGAAAAAGGTCTAGAAACAGCTACCAAAATCTACGAAAGACATGTTGTAGTAACAGAATGTTTAACTAGACTTGGTGTCAATAAACAACAGGCTGAAACAGATGCTTGTAAGATTGAACATGTTTTATCAGATGAATCATTTAATGCGATAAAAAATCATCTAAATAAAGTAAAGGCCTCGAATTGAGGTCTTTATTTTTCAAGCGTATTAGCTATCATATTGATCAAATCGTCCATATATAAAGGCTTAGAGATATGACCATTCATGCCTACATCTAGGCATTTTTCTATGTCTTGAGTATAGGCATTAGCACTCATGGCGATAATTGGGATATCTTTATTAAATTTACGAATTTCAATAGTCGCCGTATAACCATCCATTACTGGCATCGTTAAATCCATCAATATCAAATCATAATGATTGTTTTCATTTTTCACCATATTTAAGGCATCCAAACCATTTTTAGCTTTATCGACATTAGCACGATAATTTTCTAGCATAAAAGAAACAACTTGCATATTAAGTTCATTATCTTCAACCACAAGAATAGTGTAATCAGCTAAATCAGCACTCCTTTTTTCTTGTTTAGCTACAGTAACTTCACTGGCTACCTTTAAAGGTAAAGTAAAATGGTAAGTAGTGCCTACATCAAGTTTACTTTCAACTTCAATGTTTCCTCCCATCTTACTAACTAGCTTATAAACAATCGCCATGCCAAGGCCCGATCCTTCATGGCGTGTATTATTATTAGCTTGGGCGAATGGCTTAAACAAGTGGTTTTTCATAAACTCTTCACTCATGCCAATACCTGTATCACTAATAACAAATTCAAAAAAAGCAACACCACCCTTGCAATCGACTTCACTAATATAAGTAGAAATACTACCATCAGGCTTGTTGTATTTAATTGAATTACTTAATAAATTTATCAAGATTCTTTGAAGATGAACAGGAGAACCAATTAGTTTAGAATGAACAATATTGCGTTCTTGTTTTACTATCAAGCCACGTTTTTCTGCTTGCGGAGTACAAACATTTCTCACCTGTCTTAACAATTCATTAAAATCAAATTCCTTGTTTTCTAAAACGATTGAATCCTCTTCAAGCTGACGCATATCTAAAATATCATTTACTAAAGACAATAATACTTCACTACTATCCCAAATCTTATTTAAAGCATCTTCTTTTAAAGACTTGTCATCAGGGCAAGTTTTAACCATTTGTAATAAACCTAATATGCCATTGATTGGTGTTCTAATATCATGTGACATATTAGATAAGAAATCCGTTTTAACTCTATTTGCTTTAAGTTGGCCTTCATAAGCTTTTTTATATTTATTACTTAGATCAAAATACTTTTCAAGTTCATTAATACTACGATTTTGCGAATCCTCAAAAGTCAAACGATATAATTCATTCTTTCTTTCAGCCGCCTTAAGCATCATATCTTTATCATTCATCTTCTTGCCTAAGTCATAACGTTTTGACTCTACTTTAAATGCTAAACGCGTTTCATCTTTATGTTCATCTAAATGTTTATCCATTAAGTTAAGCATATCCTTACAAAAGACAAAATCATCAATACTAAGCGATGAATCGAATAAAGAAAAACAAGTATCAATATATTCAGCGGCATCCATATCACAAAGTTGAACTAATAAATCCTCTTTATACTTTTTATAAGCTACTTTATCCCCTCTTTTTAAACTTAGTTCCATAAAGTAGTTAGTATAATCTTGAGGCAATATTTTATAGCCATCATAATCTTCAACCCCAATATTTAAACATTCATATGATTTATCATAATCGCCAAGTTTAAAGTAAATTATCGCAAAATTATGATAAATATAAGCACCTAAATATTTTTCGCTATCAGCCAAAAACTCTTTAGCTTTCTTGACATAAACTAAAGCTTCCTCATATTTTTCTTCGCTTATTAAATTAACCGCAATATTGTTGTATTCATATGAATAAAGATTTCTTGTATTATTATCAATCGCAATCTTTAGGGCTTTTTTATGATAGGAAGTAGACAAAGTATAAAAGCCATCATAATAAAAAATAATGCCCATCAAATTAAAACAAGATACTATTTCTTTTATATAAGGAAAATTATGATATTCATAAATAATAGGATAAATGAAGTCCTTAGCCTTATTAAAATCGCCTTCTCGATAATAGGCTTTGGCAAGATTATAAGAAGCAAAGACAAAAGTCTTCGAAGATTTATCACAATCTTTTAAAATATCTAAATAGTAATCTATTTGTTTATCTAAAGCCAATTTATCAATATCTTCTTTTTCTTTTAATAATTGATCATAGTCCATAACAATCACCTTTATTTCATATAATTTAGTATACCAAATAAAAACATCGAATAAATCGATGTCTATAAACTTTGGTTAGGTCTTATTTGAATTCTTTCAATATACTTACATCTATTGTTATCATCATTAAATTCAAGATAAACACCATTTAATATCGGATCAGACTCGCTTACGGTAAAACGGGTTTGTTCATGATACACCATTTTACGAATACATTCGTCTATGTCTCGACCAATAATAGAATTATAAGGTCCACACATCCCAACATCACTAATAAAACCACAACCGTCAATAATTTGTTCATCAGCTGTTTGAATATGAGTATGAGTACAAACTACAGCAGCTAGTTTATCTTTATAATATTCAACAAAAACTCTTTTCTCGGCTGTTGTTTCACCATGAAAATCCACAAAATAGATATCAACATCCTTGGTTTTTCTAAGTATCTCATCCATCGCTAAATATGGCGAAGTAGTATACTCTTCTTGCATAACTGTACCAAGTAAATTAATAATACACAAGCGATTATTATTAACATTAACTATTCTATAGCCTGTTCCTTCTTTCAAAATATGGTTATAGGGGCAAACAAGCTTAGCCATCTCTGGTAAATAATCAATAATCTCTTTTTTGGAAAAAGTATGATTCCCCATCGTAATCATATCAACCCCATCTAATAATAATTGATTATAAATCTTAATGGTAATACCCTTTCCATGAGCGGCATTTTCTCCATTTACAATCGTAAAATCGGGCTTATATTTTTCTTTTAAAAGTGGTAAAAAGTCGTGAACTACTTCACGACCTCTTTTACCAACTATGTCACCTAAAAATAGTATTTTCATTATTTAGCGATTTCGTTTGCACGTGTCTCACGAATAACTGTAACCTTAATTTGACCAGGATAAGTTAATTCGTTTTCAATTCTATCCTTAATGTTTCTAGCAAGAACAGTACACTTATCATCACTTACTCTTTCTGGAGTAACCATGACTCTAATTTCTCTACCTGCTTGAATAGCATAAGCTTTATCAACTCCATCAAAGTCTGTCGCAATCTTTTCAAGATTCTCAAGTCTTTCAATGTAGTTTTCCATACCTTCATATCTAGCACCAGGTCTAGCAGCACTTAATGTATCAGCAGCCGCTACTAAATGGGCATAAATACTTGTTGGTTCAACATCTCCATGGTGTGATTCAATAGCGTTAATTACCACTTGATTTTCACCATACTTCTTGGCAATTTTAGCGCCAAGCTCAACATGTGTTCCCTCTTGTTCAAAATCTACAGCCTTACCGATATCATGTAATAAGCCAGCACGCTTAGCTAAACTTTGATTTAAACCAAGTTCAGCAGCCATCATACCTGAGAAAGCCGCAACTTCCATAGAATGTTCAAGACCATTTTGGCCATATGAATAACGATATCTTAATCTACCAATTAGCTTAACTAATTCTTTATCCATTCGACCAATCTTAAGTTTGAAACAAGCTTCTTCGCCATATTTCATGATGTGCTCATCCATTTCCTTAGAAACCTTGTTTACAACTTCTTCAATTCTACCTGGTTGAATACGACCATCTTTGATTAAAGTTTCTAGTGCAAGTCTTGCCGTTTCTCTTCTTATTGGATCAAAACAAGAGATTGTAATAGCTTCTGGAGTATCATCAATAATTAAATCAACACCAGTAGCTTGTTCAATAGCTCTAATGTTTCTTCCTTCTCGTCCAATGATTCTACCCTTCATTTCTTCACTAGGCAAAGTTACAACTGAAATAGTTCTTTCAAGTGTTTCTTCTTGTGAATATCTTTGGATAGCTGTTGCGATAATTTCACGAGCATTTTCTTTAGCCTTTGTCTTAGCCTCATCCTCTTGTTCATGAATGTAAGCCGCAACCTCATTCTCCATCTTTTTCTCAACAACTTCCATTAACTCATCATGAGCCTCTTGTTGAGACATATTAGAAACTTTTTCTAAAATAGCGATTTGACCATCAATTCTTGATTGAAGTTCAGCTTCCATTTTATCTAGTTGGTTAGCCTTTTCATCAGCCTTCTTAATCTTTTGATCTAAAGAACGTTCCTTTTGAGTAAGATTTTCATCACGATAGTTTAAAGAATCTTCTCTACGAAGAATCTTTGTTTCCTGTTCTTGTAATTCATTCTTTTTCTCTTTGATTTCTTTTTCAGCTTGAAGTTTTAATTCGTAAGCTTGTGTCTTAGCATCCAATAC
>CAVFKJ010000007.1:0-7030 GCA_963623125.1 Clostridium sp. CAG:217 | reverse complement strand
ATTATAGGGTAGATAAGCAGAGAGAAATCTCTGCTTAATTTATTGTTAGAGGATATATGGAAATTAAAGAACTTAAACAAAATCTTGAAAGAGATCTAAAAAGTTTAGGGTATGTCTTGTATGATGTGACTTATGAGAAAAAGAATAAGATACTTCATGTGACTATTGATAAACAAATGGATCTTAATGAAGTTGAAGAACTATCTAGAAAAGTATCTTCAATTATGGACTTGTACGATGAAGACATGGAAGAATACTTGCTTGATGTTTCTTCTGTGGGCATTGAAAGAGAAATTAGAAATGCTGATGAACTTAAGCAAGCTATTGGTTCTTACATTTATGTAAAAACTAAGGAGCTAAAAGTTTATGGAGATCTTAAAGAGTTTGATGGCGAAACATTGACGCTTGTGACTAAAGAAAAGAATATAAACAAGACTCTTAAGATTAATTACAAAGATATTAAATTTGTGCGTTATGCCTATAAATTTTAAAGGAGAGGAAAAATATGAACGGCGTAAATTTTAAAAATGATAAGAATTATTCAGAAGCAATGCGTCTTTTTGAAGAAGAAAGAAACATTAATCCTGAGGTAATCTTTGAGACATTGAAGGAATCTATTGTAAAAGCGTATCAAAAGCACATTGATGCACCTGAGGCAAAAGTTAGAGTAGAAGCTACTTCTAAGGGTGTTAGAGCTTTCCATCAATTAGATGTTGTTGAAGACGACTATAAATTATATGATGAAACACTTGATATTTATTTAAGGGATGCTAAAAACTATAATCCTGATGCTAAAGTTGGCGATGTTATTGAAGAAGAAATTAATATCAAGGAAATGAGTAGAACAGCTGCTAATGTTGTTAAGCAAATGCTTAAACAAAAGAATAAAGAATTCGAAAAGAAGAAAGTTTATGAAACTTATAAGGATAGAGAATTCGATTTAATTTCTGGTATTATCAAGACTGTTGAAAAAAACGAAAAGACAAATAGAAAGTTTGTTTTAGTTGACTTACAAGATACTATTGCTTATATGGGTGATAGTGATTTAATTCCTGGCGAAGTATATCATGAGGGTACTCCAATTAGAGCTATCATTAAGTCTGTTGTAGAAAACTCAAGGGGTTCACAAGTTGAATTAAGTAGAACTGATCCTAAGTTTGTTGAAAGATTATTTGAAAAAGAAGTTCCTGAAATCCAACAAGGTTTAGTTGAAATCAAGGCTATTGCTAGAGAAGCAGGTGATAGAACAAAGATGGCTGTTTATTCCAAGAATGAAGATGTCGATGCCATCGGTTCTTGCATTGGTCCAAGAGGCAGTAGAGTACAAGCGGTAATTGGCGAAATCAAGGGTGAAAAGATTGATGTCTTTGAATGGAATGATGATGTTTGTGAACTTGTAAAGAATGCTTTATCACCAGCTGAAGTAAAGGCTTGTTTCTATTCTAATCCAATCATTAACGATAAATTAACAGAAGAAGATATTGAAAAAGAAGCCAAAAGAAACAAGAGACCTCTTGTGGTAGTTGTTGATGAACATGAATTATCTAACGCTATTGGTAAGAGTGGTAAAAATGTTAAATTAGCTGTTAAATTAACAGGTAGAAAGATTGACATCAAGACTGAAACTGATATTAGAGCTCTTGGTATTGATATTGAAAAAGAAGAGGCTGAATTCAAGGCTGATCAAGCTCGTTTAAAGAAAGAGAAAGAACAAAAAGAATTCTTAAGCTTACAAGAAGCTGCAGCTAAAAGAAAAGAAGCCTTTGATCAAGAAGTTGCTGAAAACGACACAGGTGTCTTTGAAGAAACGATTGAAGAAATGGATGAAAAGCCAGTTGAAGTTACAATTGAAGATGAACCTAATGTTGAATCTTTAGAAGAAGCTGAAAATATGGCTAAAGAAGAGGAAAAGGCCAAGGAAGAAGAACAAGTTAAGGAAGAACCTAAACCTGTTAAACAACCTAAGAAATTAGTTCCTCATACTGATTATGTTTCTAAGTTTGAAGATATTGCTGGTGCTAGTAAGAAAGAAGAAAAGGCTCCAGTTAAGAAACGTAAGAAAAAAGATGATGAAGATAGAAGATTACGTGCTGAGGACTTAAATAAGAAGGAATATGATGAGGATGTTAAGCCTACTTATTCTGAGGAAGAGCTTGAGGAAATCAGACAACAAGAAGAAGAAATGGAAGAAAAATCATGGATCAATGATGATGACATTGATTTCGATGAATATGATGAATACTACGACGAGGAAAAATAATGAAAAAGATTCCGATGCGTAGGTGTCTAGCTAGTGGTGAATCTTTACCCAAAAAGGAGCTTTTAAGAATTGTTAGAACGCCTGAGGGCGAGGTTAAAGTTGATACTACTGGCAAATTAAATGGCAAGGGAGCTTATCTAAAGAAATCTTTAGAGGCTCTTGAGCTATGTAAGAAAAAGAATTTACTTTCTAAGGCTTTAGAAGTAAATATAGACGAAAAAGTTTATAAGGAGATTGAAGACGTAATTAATGGATAATGTTCTTTCTTTATTGGGATTAATATATAGAGCAAATAAGCTATATCTTGGAGAAACGTGTTTAGATAATATTTCTAAAGTAAGATTTCTTTTTATAGCTTCTGATGCCTCAGATAATACTAAAGAAAGATATTTGAAGAAATGTAAATATTACAATATTCCTTATAATCTAGATTATCCTGGCAAAGATTTATCTAATGCTTTAGGAAAAAACAACATTAAAGTAATTGGTGTCTTTGATAAAGGATTTACAAATGTGCTTTTAAATAAATTTAAGAAGGAGGAAGATTGATGGCTAAACAAACATATAAAAAGCGTATAAACAAAAAGCCTAATAATAACACTTTTGAAAAGAAAAAAGACGATGGTGTTAAGATTGAGGCTATTACTTACACAGATGGGATAACGGTTGGTGAATTAGCTGGAAAATTGAATAAGAATTCTAGTGAACTTATCAAGCTATTATTCATGTTAGGTAAGATGGTAACAATAAATTCTCCTTTAGATGATGAAAATATTGAACTTATTTGTATGGAATATGGCATCACTGCTACAAAACAGGCTGAAAGAGAAGAAGAATCTTTGGCTGATGATGTGCAAGATGATCCAAAAGATTTAAAGGAAAGAGCTCCAATTGTAACTATCATGGGACATGTTGACCATGGTAAGACAACGCTGCTTGATACTATTAGAAAGTCAAATGTTACTGCTGGTGAGTTTGGTGGTATCACTCAACATATAGGTGCTTACCAAGTTGATGTCAATGGTAAAAAAGTCACTTTCCTAGATACACCAGGACATGAAGCTTTTACAGCTATGCGTGCAAGAGGTGCTAGTGTTACCGATGTTTCAATCATTGTTGTTGCAGCAGATGATGGTGTAATGCCACAAACTAGAGAAGCTATTGATCACTCTAAGGCAGCAAACGTTCCAATAATTATCGCCGTAAATAAAATGGATAAGCCAGGCTCTAATCCTGATAAAGTAAAAAATGCATTAGCTGATTTAGGCCTTATGCCAGAAGAATGGGGTGGCGATACGATTTTCGTAAACTGTTCTGCTAAAACTGGTGAAGGTGTTAAAGACATTCTAGAAACAATTCTAGTTGTAGCTGAAGTAAGAGACCTTAAGGCAAATCCTAATAAACTAGCTACTGGTACGGTTATTGAAGCTAAGCTAGATAAGGGAAGAGGACCAGTTTGTACACTTCTTGTGCAAAACGGTACTTTAAAACAAGGCGATTCAATTGTTGTTGGAACCGCTTATGGTAAAGTAAGAAAAATGGTTAACGATAAGGGTGAAGAAGTAAAAGAAGCTTTGCCTAGTATGCCTATTGAAATCATTGGTTTAAATGAAGTTCCAATTGCTGGTGACAATTTCAAGGTATTTGAAAACGATAAAGATGCTAGAGCTATTGCAGCGGCTAGAGCTAAGACTAAGCTTGAAAAAGAAAGAAAAGCTACTAGTGCTATGTCTCTTGATGAATTAAGTGCTCAAATTGAAGCTGGTGAAATCAAAGAAGTTCCTGTTATTGTTAAATCAGATGTACAAGGTACTGCTGAAGCTGTTGCATCAAGCTTAAGTAAGATTGATGTTGATGGCGTTAAGGTTAATGTAATTAGAAGTGCCGCAGGATCAATTTCAGAATCTGATGTAATTTTGGCTAGTGTATCACATGCGGTAATCTATGGTTTTAATGTAAGGCCGGATGCTAATGTTAGAAAGAAAGCTCAAGAAGAAAATGTTGAGATTAGACTTCATAACATTATCTATAAGGCAGTAGAAGAAATGGAAGCTGCTATGAAGGGTATGCTTGCTCCAGTATATGAAGAAGTTGTAATTGGCCAAGCTGAAGTTAGAAAAACTTATAAGGTATCTAAAGTTGGTACTATTGCTGGTGTTATGGTGACTGAAGGCAAGGTAGTAAGAGATAGTAAGTGTCGTTTAATTAGAGATGGTATTGTTATTTATACTGGCGAACTTGGTTCTTTAAAGCGTTTTGAAAATGATGCTAAAGAAGTTTTAGCGGGTTATGAATGTGGTGTTACTATCAAGAATTTTAATGATATTAAGGAAAACGATATTATTGAAATTTATGAAGATCAAGAGGTTAAAACTAACTAATGAGTAGAGTTGATAAATTAGATTCAATACTACAAAAAGAGATTTCTAACATCATTCAATTTGATTTGAATAATCCAGAAATTGGTTTTGTAACTGTATCAGAAGTTAGATTATCTCCTGATTTGAGTAAGGCTAGAGTCTATGTTTCTTTCTTTGGCAAAAACTATGAAGTTGCTGCCTTAAAGAAGTCAAAAGGTTTTATTAAGACTGAACTTGCTAAAAGATTAAAGATGCGCAAGATTCCTGACATTGAATTTGTAGTTGATGATACACTTGAGAAAGTTGATCGCATTAATGAAATAGTACATGGAAAATAATTAGAGGCTCCTTTCGGGAGCCTTTGCTTAGATAAAGGAGTAAAAATGGAATATACACAAATAAGAATGAATGATATGGATGTACCTGACCGTTTTAATCGTCTTATAGCGATAAAGGGAGATCCTAATTTATATGAGCTTGGCGCTATCTTGGGCTTAAGTGTAAATGCGGATTTTAGCCATTGTTATATGTTTATGAAAAGCAAGCTAGGAACTCAATATATTCCGGATTTATGGTTTGATACGCCATTTCCGCATTTTGATGATGTTCCCATGAGTAAGGTTCATTTATCGGATTTGAAGGATCACTTTATTTATGAATATGATACCGGAGAAAGTTTTGATTTTGATTGTAAAGTTTTCAAAAGAAAAATAGAATACTTTCAAAATGATAGTGATGAATATCCTGTCGCCTTTGTTATAAAAGGTAAAGGCCAAGGCATATTTGAGAATGGCCATGGCATTCTATGGGAATATTTTGATGGTTTAATTGATCCTGAATCTGGTGATGATGAAGAAAATGAAAATTATTTACCAATAAATATGGATTTTGAGAAATTTGGTGATTTCGATAATCCGCTTGATTTATCAGAATATATCTATTATCAAGAAGACATTGAACCAATTGTTAAATGTTATGGTTCTTATCGTTAACTTCTTTATCTTCTTGATATTCTAATATGTCACCAGGTTGACAGTTTAGCGCCTTACAAATGGCCTCTAGTGTAGAAAATCTAATTGCACTAATGTGGCCATTTTTTATTTTGGATAAATTTACATTGGCAACTCCAACTTTTTCTGATAGCTCATTTAAAGACATTTTTCTATCAGCCATAACTCTATCTAGTCTTAATATAATATGACCCATTATAACGTTTCATCACTTTCTATTTGTAGTTTTGTTCCATATTTAAAGATATATGTAATAAAGTAAATGATGGCCATACCAATTATATAGTCAGCAGGTATTTGAGTATTTTTAAATGGAAGATAGTTTTTAAATAGGTAAGCAAATAAAGATAGAGAGAATGGCATTAATATACTATACATAAAATCATTCATCATTTTTATTAAATCATCAGTAAACAAGCTTTCACATTTACTTGTATATTTACATATCTTTTTAAAGAGAATTAAGCATATAGACTCTGCAAGCATCTTAAGACCACTGTATAAAAAACTCCACGAGATAGCATTCATAGATAAATTACCATTGTTATTAGCCTTGGCAGTAATGATGCATTTATCATCTTGTCTATTAACTATAAAATCTTTTAAGGTAAAATAATCAAGATCATAAGTATAACCATCTGATAAGAAACTGAAATCCAATTTATTTAACATGCCGTCTAGTTCAATCTTCATTGTCATATTTGAGTCTGTTTTTATTTCCACATCTTTAATGCTAAAAAGATATAAACTTAAAATAATCGTAATGAAAGAAGAAATAAGCCCTAATATAACTACTATAGTGATAATTACATTAGCGAATTTACCAATTTCGTGGATTCTCTCAAGTGTTTTATTCATACTAACTCCTTTTACATTAAATGATAAATATTTAATGTTTATCGTTAAATTTAGTATATCAAATAACATGTAAAAAGCGATTCTTTTGATTCGCTAGAAAGGTTTTATTTAATTACATCTTCGATTGGTTCATATTCACCAGTTATATTATTTAATACTTTAAGTGAAGCATCTTCCAATGAAGAGGCGGATTCTAAGCCACTTACTTCTCTTGTCCCATATTCCCAACAAACAATTTTATATTCATCATTTGACCTTAGATTTCCATCTTCCATATAAAGTAGGTATGTCTTTCCTGGAACTATTTCGATATCTTCTCCTAGCATTTTTTTTACATACTTAGGATTAATTCCTTTCGCAAGATAATCATGCTTTTCTTGTTCTGATTTATATAACGAATCATACCATTTTGAATATGGTATGATACCACCCATCCTTGTGTAGTTTACCATTGTTCCTTCTTGTAAATCCCCTTTATAAGATTTATCTATCGATAATGTCCCATATGTATAAGGATAGACATATCCGCCATCTACTAAGTC
>CAVFKJ010000006.1:20687-27501 GCA_963623125.1 Clostridium sp. CAG:217 | reverse complement strand
GAGAATAAACTTGACCACAACCAATAGCGTTATGACCTACTTCAGAGTTACCCATATCATCATCACTTGGTAAACCAACTGCTGTACCATGAGCCTTAATCTTAGTCCAAGGGCAGTTAGCCTTTAAATAATCTAATGTAGGTGTATAAGCATTTTTAACAGCGTTACCTAATGTATTATCAGATTCGCCGACACCATCCATTACAACAATAACAACAGGTTTTTTATTCATATAAAATATTTCCTCTTTCCATCTAAAATATTATCATAGTTTAACACTTTCAAAGAAACAAACAATCCAAAAGAAAACAAGAAGAATAATCCTCTTGTCTTATATTAATTATTTAGTGCCAAAGATTCTATCGCCCGCATCACCAAGGCCTGGAACGATATAGCCATTTTCATTTAGCTTTTCATCAAGTGCAGCCAAATAGATATCAACATCAGGATGAGCAGCCTCAACTGCCTTAACACCCTCTGGCGCACCAACTAGATTTACAAGCTTAATATTTTTAGCACCTCTAGCCTTAACAGTATCAATTGCTGCAATAGCACTACCGCCTGTTGCAAGCATTGGATCAAGAATCATAACATTAGCCTTACTCATATCAGGGAATTTAGCGAAATACTCAACTGGCTCAAGTGTCTTCTCATTACGATATAAACCCAAGAAACCAACTTTAGCTGTAGGAATTAATTCTCTAATACCATCAACCATACCAAGTCCAGCTCTTAAAATTGGAACCAAGACAACATCTTGTGATAATTGTCTAGTATGACAAATGCCAATAGGTGTTTCTACATCAATTGGTGTAGTAGGTAAATCTCTAGAAACTTCAAAAGCCATTAAAGAAGCGATTTCACTTAATTGTTGAGAAAAATCCTTAGTAGAAGTGTCCTTTTTTCTCATTAAAGCCAACTTATGAGTAATAAGCGGATGATTAAATACTGTTAACATAATTTCCTCCTAATTTTTCTGTTGTTATTATACAAAAAGAATGTACCATAAGTACATTCTATTTCTCATTATAAGTAAAATAATGGTCTTCCTTAACAATATCAAGAAGCTCACTTAAATTATTAATAGTCTTATTAGGCTTAAGGGCAATCAAGTCATCCTTTTTACCCTCATGTGATAAATAAGCCACTGTATAACCACCATAACTTTGTCCAGCTAATACATCAGCCTTACTATCACCTACCATAATTAAATCATCACCGTTTAATTTATGTTTCTTAACAATCTTGAATAAACCCTCAGGATCTGGTTTAGTATTTTTAACATCCTCAAAACAGATAATCACATCAAAGTCTTCTTCCTTAAAACCACAAATCTTTAGACAATCTAAAGTAGACTCTCTCATTCTTGTTGTAAGAATTGCTAACTTATAACCATCTTCCTTTAAAGAATTAATAACCTCTAAGGCGTTGTCCATTGGCTTTAAAGATTTCTCTAGTTCCTTCTTATTACACTCACGATAATAATCACACAATTCATTGGTATCCAAATTAGGGAAATATTTCTTAAACATATCATAAATTGGCGGACCAAGAACTTCCTTTTGTCTTTCTAATGTGAAATCATCTTCACTACCATATTTTCTAAAAGTTTCCTTAAAAGAATTGATAATAGCAGGTGTAGAATCTTGTAAAGTGCCATCTAAGTCAAAGACAATTGTTGGCTTTTTATAAAATAAACGATCATAAAAACCAAAATACAATAAGAAACCAATTAACACAAAAATAATGGAAGTAACTTGGGCTGTCTTTAAAGAACCAATAAACAATGAATCAGTTCTACCACCTTCAATAAAGAAACGAACAACACCATACCAAATCAAATAAGCACCTGATAATTGTCCTCTTTTTGAATAAGTCTTTCTTAAAACAAAGTTAATTAAAATAAAGCCAATAATACAAAATAAAGATTCATAAAAGAATAAAGGAACATAATATTTACCATCAATATGCATACCATCTTTTAAGAAAAATAAGATGCCATTAAAATAATCTTCACTAACTTCTACGCCATGGCACTCTTGATTAACAAAATTGCCCCATCTACCAATGCCTTGTGCCAATAAAACCGTAGGCATAACACAATCGGCTAGTTTAATAAAAGAAACATTTTGTTTCTTACACATAATAAGTAAGGCAATAGCCCCGAAAATAAAGCCACCATGAAAAGCTAAACCACCATCCCAAATTCTAATAATACTAATAGGATTAGAGAAATAATAGCTAGCATTATTAAACACGCAATACCAAAGCCTTGCCCCAATAATACCTACCCAAAGCATAATTATAAAGGCATTATCAAAGAAATCATTGACATCAATATTACGATATTCTTTTAAATTCTTTTTGGCAAAATAATAAGCTAAAAAAGCACCCGATACAATAAGAATGGCATACCATTGTATCGTTAGATTACCAATGCTTAAAAAAGTTGTACGACTTGGAAAAAATTTCATAATTACCTCTTATTAGCTATTTCATTATAAATAGCGTTCTTAAACATTTCATTTGTATCAATACCCTGTCTTTTAACAATATAGTTGGCCACAGCTGTCTCTACAATGATTGACATCGGCTTACCCTCAGTAACCGGAATCTCTAAAATTGGCTTTTCTACACCAAGTAAATTAATAGTCTGTTCATTCGGACTTAATCGATCACGATTATTTTGTAGATATTGTTCACGATTAACAAGCTTTATTACAAAATTGACATGACATTTTCTTAAATAACAGTGTCCACCAAACATCAAATTGACATCAATGACGCCAACACCCCTTACTTCTAGCATACGCTTTAAATTATGAGGAGCCTTACCATAGATAGTCTTATTTACTCTTGAAATTTCAACTACATCATCAGCCACAAAAATATGACCCTTTTTAATTAAATCAAGCTCAAGTTCTGACTTACCGATACCGCTATCACCCATAATAAGGACACCGACACCATAAAGTTGCATAAGACCACCAGAAATTGTCTCACTATCAGCTAATTTATTTGATAAATAAGATATTAAATCCGTTGATATTTCATAAGTCTTACCTGGAAATTCAAAAACTGGAAAGTTTTTACGATTAGCTACTTCAATTAAGGCATCCGGAGTACGACAATCATTAGTAATGATAATACATGGTGTATAGGCATCAGTTAAAAAATCAAAACGATCAAGTTGAGTATAATAATCCAAAGTTGAAATATATTTTTGTTCCTTACTGCCGATTAAGACAACTCTTTTAAGTTCATTACCATCCTTATAACCCGATAATTCTAGACCAGGTCTATTAATATCCGGGGCAATAGTCCATCTGTTTAAAGAATCATCATTGCCACAAACTTGCGTTAAATCAAAGAATTCCTTAATCTTTCTAACTTCTACTTTCTTTGTTAAATCAGCCATTTACACCTAACACTTTCTTTAAATAAATTCCTGTATAACTGTCCTTACACATACTAACTTCTTCAGGAGTACCTGTGGCGATTAATTCGCCACCACCTTCACCACCTTCTTTACCTAAGTCAATTATATAATCTGCACACTTAATCATATCAAGATTATGCTCAATAACCACCACTGTATCACCATTATCCACAATGCGATTAATGATTGTGATAAGTTTTGCCACATCCGCCATATGTAAACCGGTTGTTGGCTCATCTAGTACAAACAAGGTCTTACCTGTAGCCTTCTTTTGTAGTTCACTAGCCAGTTTTACTCTTTGAGCCTCACCACCAGATAAAGTAGTAGCACTTTGCCCAAGTTCTACATAACCAAGCCCTACATCATATAAAGTTTGTAGCTTATTTTTTATCTTAGGATGATTCTTAAAGAACTCTAAAGCCTCTTTAACATTCATCTTCAATACATCATAAATACTCTTGCCCTTATATTTAACCTCAAGAGTCTCGCTATTATATCTTCTACCATGACATTCTTCACATTCAACATAAACATCTGGTACAAACAACATGCTTATTTTCTTAACGCCATCGCCTTGACAAGTCTCGCATCTGCCACCCGCTACATTAAAAGAAAATCTTCCTTTATCATAGCCTCTTTCTTTGGCATCAGGCGTTGAAGCAAACAAATCTCTAATATCATCAAAAACACTTGTATAAGTAGCTGGATTAGATCGTGGTGTACGACCAATTGGATCTTGAGAAATAGCTACAATCTTATCAATATTTTCAAGGCCCTTTATCTTTTTATAAGCACCTGGCTTAATACGTACTCTATCTAAATTTTTCATAACCGCCTTAGTTAATATTTCATTAACTAAAGTAGACTTACCAGAACCACTAACACCTGTTACACAAATAAACTTACCTAATGGAAAACTTACATCAATATTCTTAAGATTATGTTCACTAGCTCCAATTATCTTAACTTCTTTACCATTACCTTTTCTTCTATTTCTTGGCACCTCAATCTTTTTTCTACCACTAAGATACATACCAGTAATAGAATCATTAGACTTTAATATTTCTTGTGGTGTACCAAAGAAAACAATATTGCCGCCATCCTTACCAGCACCAGGTCCAACATCAACTATATAATCAGACTCCATCATCGTCTCTTCATCATGTTCAACTACAATAACGGTATTACCTAAATCGCGCATCTTCTTAAGTGTTTGAATAAGCTTACCATTATCTCTTTGATGCAAGCCAATAGAAGGCTCATCTAAAACATATAAAACACCCGTTAAAGTAGAGCCAATTTGAGTAGCCAATCTAATTCTTTGAGCTTCACCACCCGATAAGCTGCCAGCAATTCTATCAAGCGTTAAATAATCAAGTCCTACATCAATTAAAAATCTAAGTCTTGACTTAATTTCTTGTAATAGTAACCTAGCAATCTCCATTTGTGCTTTGCTTAAGTTTAAATCATCCACAAACTTATAAGCTTGACCAATAGACATTTGCGTAAATTCATAAATATTCTTGCCATTTATCCTAATAGCTAAAACTTTATCATTTAATCTAGCGCCCTTACACTTAGGACAAGTAGATTCTGCCATATAAGTGTAATACCACTCTTTAGACATCTTACTAGTAGTTTCCTCATATCTTCTTTCAATTAAAGTCTTAACACCCTCAATTGCTTGATTCTTTACATAACGATTGCCACTACTTGTTAGCACTTCATATTTAATGGGCTCATTTGAACCATATAAAATGATATCCATCTCTTTTTTAGACATCTTATTAAGTGGCTTATCTAAAGAAATCTTATAATGCTTTAATAATGCATAATAATTTTGCCACTCAACATTACTAGTATGAATAATATTCTTATAATATCTAATTCCACCCTGATTAATACTCAAACTTTTATCAGGCATCAAATAATCAACATCAACCTCGGTTGTAATACCAAGACCCTTACACATATCACAAGCACCAAGTGGTGAATTAAAAGAAAATAATCTTGGTTCTAATTTAGGTACGGTAAAACCACATTTTGGACACGCAAAATGGCTTGATAATAATTCTCTTTCCTCACCATTTTTTATAACACAAGTGCCATCAGCTAATTTTAAAGCTAGTTCAATAGAATCATTAAGACGGGTATCAATGTTTTCTTTAACTACAATTCTATCAACCACAACATCAATATCATGACGCTTATTTTTATCAAGCTCTATGTCTTCATCAAGAGTGCGTGCTATATTATCAACATAGACTCTTAAATAGCCTTCATTCTTTAATTTTTCAAAATAATCCTTAAAAGTACCCTTACGATTAGTCACTACATTAGCCAATATTTCAATGCGGCTATTCAAAGGATAACCTTTTACTTTTTCAACCATTGAAGTAACACTATTAGCCTTAATGATTTCATTGTGAGTTGGACAATATGCACTACCACATCTTGCATATAAAAGTCTTAGATAATCATATATTTCGGTAATTGTACCAACTGTAGAACGGGGATTATTACTAGTTGTCTTTTGATCTATCGCAATAGAAGGAGAAAGTCCTTCTATTAAATCAACATCTGGCTTTTCAATGCCACCTAAAAACTGTCTTGCATAAGAGCTTAAAGATTCTACATATCTTCTTTGTCCCTCAGCATAAATCGTATCGAAAGCCAAAGAAGTTTTACCCGATCCTGAAAGACCAGTCATAACAATCAATTTATTACGTGGAAGAGTTATATCAATGTTTTTTAGATTGTTTACTCTAGCACCTTTTATAACAATATTTTCGTTTGACATAATAAATATTTTACTCCATTTTTAAGATAAAATATATTCATGAGACTGATTGGAAATGATTGGGATGATATCCTCTCTAATGAATTTGAAAAAGACTATTATTTAAAGCTTAGAACCTTCTTAGATAGTGAATATCAAAGTAAAGTAATATATCCAAGCGCCAAAGATATTTATAATGCCTTAAGGATAACACCCTATAAGGATGTAAAAGTATTGATACTTGGTCAAGACCCTTATCATGAAGAAAATCAAGCTCATGGACTATCTTTTTCCGTTAATAAAGGAGTGGCTATACCACCCTCACTACTTAATATCTATAAAGAATTAAATAGTGATTTAAACACCTATATCCCAAATAATGGTTACCTAATAAAATGGGCCAAACAAGGTGTATTATTGTTAAACACCGTTTTAACTGTACAAGCTCATAGAGCTAATTCACATAAGGATAAGGGATGGGAAATATTAACTGATGAGATTATTAAAAAGTTAAATGAAAAAGAAGAACCAATGGTCTTTATTTTATGGGGAAGAAACGCTAGAGATAAGAAGAAATATATCACAAACAATAAACA
>CAVFKJ010000006.1:0-20677 GCA_963623125.1 Clostridium sp. CAG:217 | reverse complement strand
CTAATTATTGAATCAGCACATCCTTCACCTCTTAGCGCCTATAACGGTTTCTTTGGTTCAAGACCTTTTTCTAAAACTAATGCTTTTTTAATAGAACATAATCAAAAGCCCATTGATTGGCAAATTGAAAATATTTAGGAGGACACTATGCTTACAAATAATATGACACTTAAGCAAATGCTAAGTTTTAAACCTGATGCTAGTGATATGGCAATGTTACCACTTGATATTGTTTTATATATCAAGGTACATGTTGTATCAGCTTTTAAAGAAGATAATTATGATTTTATTCGCTTCTTTTTTAATGATCCCGATATCAAGGACTATATCAAAGACTTAAATAAAACGATTGTCTATGATTTTGATGGAACAAATACAAACCAAGAAAGATTTGTTTCAATTTTAGAACTATATGGTACTAAAAACTATGCTGAAACAAGTGATTATCTAAAGGAACTATTAGAACTATATACTGGAGCTGGTGAAGCCTTAATCAATATTTATACTCATGATGATAAAGCGTATCTATTGTCTAATTTAGATGGGGTAATAAAATTAGAGAGTTTAAACAATGAATAAAGAATACAACAAAACCATTTATGCTTGTTTTATAGCTTATATTGTACAAGCAATTGTAAATAATTTTGCCCCTCTATTATTCTTAACTTTCTCAAGTAGTTATAACTTACCACTTACAAAGATTACTTTTCTAGTAACAATTAATTTTCTTATTCAACTATTAATTGATTTACTATCGGTATATTTTGTCGATAAATTAGGCTATAAAAATTCAATGATACTAGCGCACTTTTTATCTTTTATGGGATTAGCGGCACTTTCAATACTACCAAAAGTAATTGACCCCTTTGTCGGTTTGATTGTCTGCGTTATTTTATACGCTATAGGTGGTGGACTAATAGAAGTAGTTGTAAGTCCAATTGTAGAAGCATGTCCTAGTGAAAATAAAGAAAAAGCCATGAGCCTACTTCATTCTTTCTATTGTTGGGGACAAGTACTAGTAGTATTATTATCAACACTATTCTTTACTTTATTTAGTATAAACAATTGGCAAATCATGGCCCTTATTTGGTCAATTGTACCACTAGCTAATTTGTTTTTTATAAAAAGCGTCCCTATTCCTTCTTTAATTCAAGAAGAAGAAACAGGAATGAGCTTAAAAGAACTATTTAAGACAAAAATCTTTTGGCTATTTATATTATTAATGGCTCTAGCTGGTGCATGCGAACAATCAATCTCGCAATGGGCATCGGTATTTGCTGAAAGTGGACTACATGTTTCAAAGACTACCGGAGACTTACTAGGCCCTATGTTTTTTGCGATTATGATGGGAAGCAGTAGATTAATTTATGGCAAGTTTGGTGATAAATTGCCACTAAAAAAATCAATGATTTTTACTTCAGTCTTATGCTTAATTAGTTATCTAATTTTAGCCTATAATACAAACGCTATAATAGGTTTATTAGCCCTAGGATTGGCCGGCTTCTCTGTTGGGCTATTATGGCCTGGAACTTTCTCATTAGCCTCTAAATCAATGCCGAAAGGTGGCACAGCTTTATTTGCTCTGTTAGCCTTAGGTGGTGATTTAGGCTGTAGTGGTGGTCCCACTTATGTTGGACTATTCTCAAGTATATCGATAAATAATGGTATTAGACATGCCCTTATCTTTCCGATAATATTAATTATTTGTTTGGTTATTTTAGTTATTTATGAAAACAAGAAAAAAGAAGAAAAAGAAGCTTAATATTAAAAATATAGTTATTTTAATAGTAGGAATATTGTGTTTAATTGGTCTAACTATCTTTTTAGTACTTTCGTTAAATAAAAAAGAAGAAGATACTACACCAAAGGGCCCCTATGATTTAGCTAAATTTGATATAAGTAATGAATATTATACATACAGTGATGATAAATATACTAGTTGTGTAGGCATTGATATATCTGAACATAATGATGAAATTGATTTTAATAAAGTAAAAGAAAGTGGTATCGAATTTGTCTTTATTAGAATCGGTTGGCGAGGATATAGTCAAGGTGGCGTCTTTGTCGATCAGCTCTTTGAAGACTACTATAATGGTGCCAAAGAAGCTGGTTTAAAAGTAGGCGTTTATTTCTTCTCGCAAGCTATTAATCAAGACGAAGCTAAACAAGAAGCTGATTTTGTCTTAGAAACCTTAAATGGTCGAAGTCTTGATTTGCCTGTTGTCTATGATTTTGAAACAATTGACTACGATGATGCAAGAACCGACAATTTAAGCAAACAACAAGTCACTAGTAATGCCGTTACATTCTTAAAGACCGTTTCCAAACAATATGATGGTATGCTTTATGCCAATTTAGATTTATTAGAAAACAAATATGAAAACACCATCTTGAATAGCTACCCTTTGTGGTATGCTCAATACTATAAAGAACCAGAGACATTAAAGGATTTTAAAATCTGGCAATATAGTGAAAGTGGTGTAGTTGATGGAATAGATGGCGATACCGACTTAAATATTATGTTTATTGCTCGATAAAGCCATGTTCAATTTTCATACTAATATTAAGATTAGGGGCGATGTCCTTAATCTTTTTATTTATCTCTTTTCTTATTTCTCCATGGTCTTTTGTGTCGCTTACTGGAACCAGCAAGTCAAAGACAAGGTTAGTATGCGTAGGACCCTTAACAATCCGAAAATCATGAATACTATAAGCTTCATCAATCTCCTTAATACATTTAATAACCATTTCTTTATAAGTATTTAAAATAGGATCATTTAGTACAATAGGATCCATATGAATGGTAGTTACAATTGCATATTTTCCAAGTATATAGTTTTCAATATTATCGATATTGTCATGAAGATAAACAATATCCTTACTCGCATCAACCTCCACATGGAAGGTTAAGAAACGACTACCAGGACCATAATCATGAAAAATCATATCATGAATACCAAGTACTTCTTTATTACTTAAAACATAATCTTCTATCTCTTTAATAAGTTCTTTATCCGGAGACTTGCCAATGATAGTGCTAATCATTTCAATCGCAATCTTAACTCCCGAGTAAATTACAAGCATATTTACAATAATACCGACATAGGCATCAATATTTAAATTAAATGCCTTATATACAAGCAAAGATAATAAAGTACTACTTGTGACAATCACATCATTAAAGCTATCTTGACTAGCAGCTAAAAGAGTATCGGATTCAATTAAATTACCAGCCTTCTTATTCACAAAGCCCATAATTAGTTTTATACCAATGGAAATTATAATAATAGCAATGGCTAAATAATTAAAACTAATTGTATCTTTTTCAAAAATTGATTTTATAGAATCAATAAGCGAAGTAAAACCCATGCCAATAATTAAAATCGAAATGATTAAACCTGAAACATATTCAATTCTGCCATGCCCATAAGGATGTTCACCATCGGCATGCTTACTAGCTAACTTAAAGCCACACATTGAGGCAATATTACTGCCCATATCTGATAAGTTATTCAAACCATCAGCCCTAATGGCTAAACTGCCAGTAATAAAAGAAATAAGTAATTTAATTATTACCAAAATCAAGTTGCAGACAATCGAAAAAACGGACATGACAACACCATACCTTTCACGAACTACAACATCTTTTGTGTTTTGATAATCTTTAATAAATATTTTTTGTAATAACTTAAACATAGATATAAAAAAGAGTTTGCATAGGCAAACTCTACTATTCTTCTTCCTTATACTTAATAACTAGATGACGCTTATTTCCCTCACCAATAGACACAGTTTCAACACCCTTGAAATCTTGTAAGTATTGGTGGATAACTTTACGCTCATCACTAGGCATTGGATCAAGTTCAGCATCCACATGGCTCTTTACAACTTCTTTAGCCACTCTATTAGCGATAGCCTTTACTTTTCTATAACGATCTTCTTTATAGTGATTTACATCCACGATAAGATTAATTCTCTTTTTAAATGTTGCGTTAACAGCCGCCTTTAATACATTAGAAATAGCTCTTAAAGTTTGACCATTCTTACCAATAATAATCGCATTGTTTTCAGCATCTAATACTACACGGTATAAATTAGATTCATCCTTTTGTTTTTCAATAATAATTTCAATCGCAACACCTTGATTTAATTCGGTAAAATAAGTACCTAAATAATCAAAAATAAATTCTTTTACATCACTTGGAGTATAAGCCGAAATTGTTACACTATTGCCAATACCAAGCAAATGCTTCTTTTCTTCAACGATTTCATAGTTTATTTCACTAACATCACAACCCTTTTCACTTGCAACATTAGCTAATACTTCCTCTAAAGTTTTACCAGTATATTGTTTCATATAATCTCCTATTTAGCTTCTTCTTTATGTGATAGTTTATCAATAATTAATGTCTTAGCAATATTGATAACTGAATAAATCATATAGTAAAGTGATAAGGCAGTTGGCCAAGAAAGCATGATAATAGCGATGAAAGCTACCATACCATAAGTCGTTAAAGCCATTGTATCAGCAGGCTTTTCATAGTGTTTATGTCTTTTCTCAGCTTCCTTTTTAGCTCTAGCTGTCGATAACCAACGGGTAATACCAACTGAAACAAATTGGAAAACAATCATTAAAACATAGATTACAAGAAGTAACCAAGCCTTCTCACTCATGGCTTGTCTTGGTGTTAAATCAAGTGAATAACCAAGAAGTGTACCATTAGCTACCGCTGCTGATCTTCTTACAGCTGCATACATACAAATTAAAACAGGGAACTGAATAAATGTTGTAAGCATTGAAGTCATTGGATTAATATCATACTTCTTATATAAAGCGTTCATTTCCATAGCCATACGTTGTTGGCTAGCGGTATCTGTTCTACCTTCATATTTCAATTGAATCTTTTGCATCTCAGGTTGAAGCTCAGTCATCTTTTGCATTGCCACATTTGACTTAAAAGTTAAGGCAATAATAATTACGTTAAGTAATAAGGTAACAATTGTAATACCCCAGAATACTCCAAGCTTACCACTTAAATAGTTGATTGCTTGGGCTAAAGGATAAGTAAAAATAACAGTAAATATACCATCCTTGGTAACATCACTTACAGGTGTAGTTAATTCAATTAACTCTGAGCTATTACTACATCCTGAAAGAAACAACAATAAAAACAAAGATGTAAGCAATAAAATCGATCTTTTTTTATTCATATAAACTAGTCTCCTTGACCATACCGTTTTATTATAGCTTTTTTAATAAGCTTTTCCAAATCATTTTGATTATCCATAAAACTATTATTTAAATAGCCCTTACGACAAATAATAATTAAATCCAATTTTGTATTATCAAAATCATAAAAGTTAGCCAACATCATTCTGATTTGTCTTTTAATCTTATTTCGAACAACCGCATTACCTAGTTTTTTAGAAACCGAAATGCCGACTCTACTATGTTCTTCCTTATTATCATAATAGTAAAGAATAAAACTATTACTAGCCAAACTCTTTTTCTTCGAAATGATTAAAGAAAAATCCTCATTCTTTTTTACACGATACTTTTTAATCATAATATTAAAAAAGCCACTTTATCGTGGCTTTACATTAAGCAGATAATACCTTTCTACCTTTAGCGCGACGTCTAGCGATAACTTTACGACCACCAACTGTCTTCATACGAGCTCTAAAGCCACAAGTATTTTGGTGCTTTCTCTTACTTGGCTGATAAGTTCTTTTCATACATTAGCCACCTTTCCATAACCGAATTACTCCACTATTTTACTTTTTATCATCTTCTTTGTCAATTGTTGTGGCAAGATTATCATCGCTAAATTCACCAACCTGTTTAAGATTAGTATTTATCATCTTGGAAATGATATAGCTTGAAGAACCAAGTTCCATACAAACCCCATCCCTTGTTTCTGATACTTTGCATAAACTTAAAGAAGAAAGCTCATCAAAATCAATACTCTCATTATCATATAAAGTAAAGTTAACCCGATATAGTCCACTGCCAACTTCCTCAATATTACTATAACCACCAATAGCCCTAACTATCTCTTCCACAAATTCTTTATCCTTAGTTTGACTAATTAAATTAAAAGTTAAACATCTAAAATATACACTAGTAATCACAAAACAAATAACGCCAAAGATAACACCCACAATCGCAATTTGCACAATCGCATCATAGTGCATAACACTACGAATATTAATAATAAAATCAGGGAAATTACCAGGCATGCCTGTAATTGTATCACTAGCTAAAATGCTCGATCCTAAATAGATACCTTGTTTTGTTAGTAAAGCAAATAAGCTTCCTTCTAACAAAATAAATATTACAAGTAGTATTGGGCAAGTAAATAACATCCATAATTCTAACGGTAGAGGATTGCCACAAACAATCGATAAAATAATTACACCTACAAAAGGAATAATAAGACTTCTTCTTTCTTTTTTATCACTAACCGAATTAAATATTCCTAAATATACACATGGTGCCATAAAAATATTAATAACATAATATGGCGTAATAAACCTACCACATCCTAAGTAAGTAGTGACACTATCTTTTACATATTTCCAAATATTCACATCACCAACGATAGCTTGTCCAGTTAACGTTTGATAAGAGCCACCTAAGGCTGTATTCCAAAATGGACTTCTAATATAGTTGCCAAGTCCTAGAATTGACAAAATTCTATCTAATAAGCCATATACAAACAATCTAGAGGGATCGTTTAAATCCTTTGAAATATAAGTTATAGTTGAACTTAAAAAACTATAGGCAATTGGAAATAAATAAGAAGCCAAAATACCCGCAAAAGAACATAATACAGTGTTATATATCATAGCCGCCAAATCTTTATGCAAGAAACCAAGCAAGCTATGCGAAGTACGATGTCTACTTCTAATAAAAGAAAAACGAGTAATATAAGCTACAATAAAAGATCCAATTAAACCAGTTTCCAAAGGATACTTAGTTAAATTATTAAGATTAAATACGGTATTAATACCCGAATATGTGTTATAAGCATATGTAGATAAATTCTGTGGGGCAAAAATTAAGGTTGTAATAAGAAAAGTAAAATAGCCCATTAATGCCAAAGCGATCGGAATACCACTATTAGCTTTCTTGCATACAGCATAAAGCATAAAAATTAGTGGGAAATTAACAATCAAAGCCTTTCCAAGTAAAAGACAGCCATTGGCAAACATCAACAAGAAAGAATTGCTAAAAGTATAAAAGATATTAACATTCTCATTTTGAATTAAAAAACCAAAAGCTATTAAAAGAAAACCAAAATAAACAATCCTAAGCGGCATCTTATAGTTTTCATACAAATACATAATTTTCTTCATAGAATTAATTTTACTACATTATAATTAAATAAAGGAGAAAGACATGAAAGTTGGAATTATTTGCGCTAATGGGCTAGAAGAATGTGAAGCTCTATTAGTATATGATTTATTATATCGTGCAGGACTTGAAGTAAAACTTGTTGGACTAGATGAATATGTTACTTCATCTCATAAGGTAACCTTTAAAACAAACTTTACAATTAAAGAATTTCCCTACAAAGAATATGATTGTTTAGTTTTACCAGGTGGGCTACCAGGTACAACTAATTTGGAAAATGATAAAGATGTATCTGATATTATCGACTACTTTGTCGAAAGTAATAAACTACTTTGCGCAATTTGTGCAGCACCATCCATCCTAAATCATAAAGGCTTATTAAAAGAAGATCGTTTTGCCTGCTACCCTGGTTTTGAATGCGGCTTAAAACAAAACGACGCAAAGGCAATAAAAGAAGGAAATATTATTACCGCTAAAGGTTTAGGAGCGGAATTTGAATTCGCTTATGAAATAATCAAAGCTTTAATAAGCGAAGAAAAAGCTAAGGAAGTATTAGCTAAAATACAATACTAGAGGAAATTATGGAAGCTAAAGAATTTACTAAAAAATATTACGTTAATAGAATAGGTACTAATTGTGTAAAATGGGACGATAAAAACGCCCTAGGTAAACTGCCAATGTGGGTAGCTGATACTGATTTTAAGGCGCCTAAAGAAGTTGTTGAAGAACTAAAGAAAAATATAAGCATTGGTTCATATGGCTATTCTTCATTACCTGAAGATTACTATGATGAACTTATTAAGTGGAATAAGAAAATATCTAATATAACTTATAAAAAAGAATGGATTAGATTTTCCAAGGGTGCAATAGATGGCTTAACCCATGTAATTTGTGCGCTAACTAAAGAAAATGATGCCATCCTTATGACAACACCAATCTATCATCATTTCTTTCATACAATAAGTGCAACCAAAAGAAAATTTGTCAATTCTGATTTAATTAGAAAAGATGATTCTTTTGAAATGGACTTTAAAGATATTGAAGAAAAGATTGTCAAAGACAAAGTAAAACTAATGATATTATGTTCACCATCTAATCCTGTAGGAAGAGTATGGACAAAAAAAGAACTTAAGCAATTATTTGAAATAACACACAAACATAATGTCATCGTTGTATCTGATGAAGTACATAGTGAACTAATAATGCCGGGCTATAAATTTATCCCTAGCTTATCTTTAAAAGAATATCAAAACGATATTATTACCCTAAATGCTGAAAGCAAGACATTCTCATTAGCGATGTTCCATCATGCCCATATTATTTGTCCAAACAAAGAATACCGTGATAAGATTGATGGCTTCCAAGCATATCTAGATATTGAAGAACCAAATGCCTTTAATGCTTTACCAACATACTATTGTTACAAATATGGTGAAGAATGGCTAAATGGCTTTATTAATACTATCTATGAAAACTATCAATATCTATGCAAACATATAAGCAAATACGCTGATGTTTTAAGACTTGAAGGATCATATCTTGCATATGTCGACTTCTCAAAGAGTATCAAAAACAAAACAGCCTATGATTTCTTAAAAGATGATTGTGATATCTTAGTTAGTGCTGGTGAGCAATTTAAAGAAGGATATGATAAATGGGCTAGAATTAATTTGGCAACTTCTTTAAAAAACGTCAAAGAAGCATGTAAAAGAATTGAAAAAGCACTAGATAAATAATTATAATATTTCTTAGGCAGTGGTATCGAAGTGGTCATAACGAGCCGCACTCGAAATGCGGTAGTCCAATAGGGCACGTGGGTTCAAATCCCACCCACTGCGCCAAGAGGTATTCAAAAAAAGGTTCTCTCGAACCTTTTTATTTACTGTTTGTATTACTTACTTTATATACACAAGCCTTCTTAGTTTCAGACCATATCCAATCTTTAGACTTCATAGACTCTTCGCAGGTTTGGCTATAGCTTGAATTAGTTTCACGATTATCTTTTAGCTCAGGGAAAATAATCTTAAGTATTACTTTATCGTTTTCTTTTTCAATATAGGCCTTAATATTGGAATCATCGTTGACCACAATAGGTAATGAAGATAAGTAGTTTATATCAAAGCCGTCAACATTACTCAATTCAATCTTGGCTTGGTAAGTTTTATTATATTCAACATTAGAATTTGCTGTATTCCATGATATTTTAGTGCCCTGATATAAAGATGTCTTTGTACCATATGAAGTTAAATTAATATCTTCAACTGTTTGTGGCAAACTTTGACCATAAACAACATTTTGAATTTTTACATTTATCTTTGAATTAGATAAAGTAAGTGATTCATTTTTATTATTTAATATATAAGTTTTTGGTTCACTTGCCTTCGACATATTATTGTTTTCATCTATTACCCAAGCAATAGCATCTAAAATCTTATATTCACCTTCTTTAGCCATAGCATCATTGGTATAGAACATATTCTTAATTGTCCAATTGTTGTCACCATTTTTGTTATATAACAAGAATACTTTAGTATTTGGTGTAGTTACATTATTATAATTTGTGATTATTTGTTGATATAATACACCATTTTGTGTTTCGGCTTTTCCCTCTTGTAATTCTGGTATACTAGGCGTTGTATCAACTCCACCATTATCAGATAACACCACAACAATAAGTTTGACAGTATTATTGTTTAAATCGATATTAGCGTCATAACTTGTAACAGTTTTGCTTCCTTCATAAATATAATAGCTAGGCTTTTTATTATTAGAAGCAGTAGGTATAACAATATTACCTTGGCTATCAAACCAATCATTATCTAAATCACCTATGTCAAAAGAGTTTGCTGCTTTCACCGCATATCTTTTGTCATTATTTGAAGTGGCGGTAGTCTCGTAAGCATTATTAATCGCTGACGCAACAACCGTTTTATTAGAGCCTTCTCTTACTGATACAACTATTGGATCAATATATTTAATAACATCTTCGCCAACAATAATTTCATCACTCTTTAAAGTTAACGCACCTTCATCATTTAAAGAAAGTTCTGCTAATTTAACCCCTGCACAATTTACCGTTATATCACTTAAGCTCACAGCACTAGAAAGGACATGTATACCATCTACTGTACCATATGATACTGTAACGCCATCTTGTATAGCCTTTGCACAAGTTTCAAAGACATAATCTTTTCCATAAGTTGCTATCTCACCATCGCAACTTACAAATAAGCCATCTTGTTTCTTGTACCACTTTAAATCAACTTCTTCGCTATTATTTTTTCCATCAAATGTCCAATTAAAAGTTGCTGTACCAGGAAGAACATTATCTTGAGCAAAGTTGTCAATATTTAAAGATAAATTATTTGCGGCCGCCTTATATTCCCCCATTAAGCTAACATTTTTGGAAGGCATAGTAAATGTAATTGTTTTTGATGTCCATTGTTTGTTACTAACGTCTTTTATTATGTTGGCACTTTTTGTCCAAGAAACAAAGATTTTATTAGCATCAGTATTATCATCTACAACTGTAACGTTCTTTGTGCCTTCGCCATATTCACCAACATCTTTATTATTCGCTTTTACAATGTATTTGGTACTACCAGTTCTTTGCCATAGCTCATTGTTACTTGCTTGATATCCTACATGGTAAGAAGAATTAAGATTCATAAAGAAACAAGGAGCAAGATTGGTGTCTGATATATTTTTTACTACTAGTCTATCCTCACCTACTGTGCCGGTTCTAATTCCAATTAAAGAATCAGCATCAAGATTATCAAGTAATATATAAGCCTCAGTACCTAAACAAGTTCCTAAAGAGATATCGTCATAATTTGTACTATTACTATCGCCACGTTTATTATTATTAACAACAACCTTACCTTTAAGAGTGATATCTACATCATATAAAACATATATGCCACCACCCTCTATTCTTGCAACATTATTTGTAATTCTCACATCTTTTAATACAGTATTTCTAGGGTTAATATCAACACCACCACCATAACCAGCCTCATTGCCTTCAATGGTTAAACCGCTAATAATGCCTGAATTTGTCGCAACCTTTTTTTCAGCAGCATAAATACCACCACCGTTACAACCGGCTCCATATTCACCTGGAATAATCTTATTATAACTAACTTCAGCAGTGCCATCACCTTCAATAGAAAACCAAGAGTAGTTAAAGGCAACGCCACCACCATCGCTGCCCGTGTCATTAGCTTGATTATAGTTAATTGTTGAATGATTATCCATATAGATGTGGGTACCATCCCCATCAGAATAAATGGCACCACCAGAAGAACCAGACCAGTTATGATCAATGTGGGCATTATCCATCCAAATATAACAATTTTCATTAGTGATAAATATGGCGCCACCTTTATATTCACTTTTATTACCACTTAACGCAACATTTGTTAAATGTAATCTAGCATCTTTCTTCATATAAATGGCACCGCCATAAAAAGCATAACCACCAGTAACTAAACCACCACTATTTACTATATTACCTTTACTATCGGTAAGTTCTGTATTTTCGGTTGAGCCATATAGAAACAATTCAGCATTAGGATGTATTGTAAAAATTCCACCTTCACAATCATCTGATTGTTTACCGTTGGTCTTTTTAATTGTATGTCCATCCATATAAATAGTTGATTTAGTACCCTCTACAATATTGATTTGATCTCCAATATCCCAATCCTTAAGCATATGAATAACAGCTCCATCTTCTCTAGAACCATCCATTGCATCAGGAATATAATCATAATATGTTATATTGCCATCTTTATCTACTTTATAGGCAAGGGCCGTATCTTCATCAGCATATAGACATTCAGGAATAATTGTAAAAGCTAACAAGCACAAAACAACACATTGAATTAACTTTAGAAATGGTGAGTTTTTCATAAGCAATCTCCCTTTTATTAATAAGGAAATTATATCATCATAAATATTAACAGTTTATTTTTTAATTTATAACTCAATTAATAAAATTATCAGAATCTTCAAATACTAATAAAAAAGCACCCAAGTTATGAGTGCCTTTTAATTATGCGCTTAATGCTTCTTCATCCGCAATTAATATACAATTTGGATGAACTTTCAAAATAGAAGCAGGAACCATTGGATTAACTTCGCCCTCTAATAGTTCTTTAATAATTGGTGCCTTAGCCTTGCCGCTAGCAAGAATTAGAACACTCTTAGCTTCCATGATTTCACCAATACCCATCGTATAAGCAAAATGAGGAACTTCATCAATAGAATCAAATAATCTACTATTAGCCTTAATTGTGCTCTCAGTCAAAGTAACCTTATGAGTATTCAAGATAAACTTATCGCATGGTTCATTAAAACCAATGTGGCCATTATTGCCAATACCAAGAAGTTGTAAATCAACACCATGCATACTCTTGATTACCGCATGATATCTTGCGCATTCTTTCTTGTCATCTTCATCCTTGCCATTTGGAACATTAGTATTTTTTAAATCAATATTTACTCTAGAAAATAAATGCTCATTCATGAAATAACGATAACTTTGATTATGATTTCCATCAAGACCTACATATTCATCAAGATTAACAGTCTTAACTTTAGAAAAATCAATTTCACCATTATTATATTTTTCTACCAAATTATCATAAGTACCAATAGGTGTTGAACCAGTCGCAAGACCAAGTACAGCATCTTCTTTTAAAGTCATCACAGAAGCAATTATATTCGCTGCTTTCTTTGACATGTCAGCATAATCTTTAGCTTTAATTAGTTTAATCATTCTCCACTCTCCATATCTATATTAATTTTACAATAAAAACACTTACATAGTCCTAGAAAGTACTTTCTAAACCATATATTGCCGAATACTTCTTCTTTAAATAATCAATATAATAACGTGGATTAAAACTTTCTTTAGTTGCCCTATTTAAAACATAATCAAAGTTGTGCAAAGCGCCATCATGTTGAACATTCTTCTTTAAATAATCCATAATTTCATCAAAGTGATTATTTTCTAATAGATTATCGACATCAATATCTTTTTCCATAGCCTGTAAAAGTTGAGCACCAATTGCACTACCCAAGGCATAAGTAGGGAAATAACCAAAGTAAGCGCTACCCCAATGCATATCTTGAAGAATACCATCTCTTACATTTTCCACATCAACATTTAAATATTCTTTATATTTTTGATTCCAAATTTCATCAAGCTTACTTACATCAACACTACCATCAAAAATACCCTTTTCCATTTCATATCTAATTAAAATATGAATTGGATAAGTAAGTTCATCCGCATCTGTTCTAATAAGTGAACATTTAGATACATTGATTGCCTTAACAAATTGATCAAGACTAACATCCTTTAAATTTTCAGGAAAAATCTCCTGTAGTTTAGGATATAGGTTAACCCAAAAAGCTCTCTTACGACCAATATAGTTCTCTAAAAAACGAGATTGCGATTCATGCATGCCACTTGAAATATTACGAATATTACTGCAGTCATACTTTTCATCAACATTATGTTCATAGTGGCCATGTCCCGCCTCATGAATAACACTAAAAATATTAGATGCTACATTATATTCATCATAATTAGTAGTAATACGAATATCATTCTTACTTAAACCGCAAGTAAAAGGATGCTCAGTCTCACTTAAATAGCCCCATGAAGAATCAAAATTAATATATTTTAATAATTCTTTATTAAATTCCATTTGTTTTTCTCTTGGATAATATTTATAAAGGAAAGAATCATCAATATAATCTCTCTTATTATCAATTTCCTTGATTAAAGGAATAAGTTCCTTCTTTACCAAAGAAAAGAATTCATCATATTTTTCAATATTCATGCCCTCTTCATAGTCATCAAGCAATAAATTATAAGGAATAGCCTTAGGATCTCTCTTATTAGCCCTTTGTTTGCTTAATTCAATAAGTTTTTTTAGATGTTTAGAAAATACACTATAGTCATTATTCGTCTTAGCAACTAGCCATGCATCAGCTGACTCACTTACAGCCAAATTAAATTCCATAGCCTCTTGTTTAGAAAACTTAGTTACTTCCTCCAAAGCTTTTTTAGCTAAATAAAGATCACGATTTAACTCTCCACCCAAATCCTCTTTACTTAAATCTTCAACCAAAGAAATATATTCAGGATTAGTTTCAAGTAAAAATACTTCGCCATAAATGATATTCATCATCTCATTACGATACTTGTTGCCATCTTTTGGTGCAATAGTCTCCTTATCGGTACTAGCTGTTGCCAACATTAAACCATAGGCATGCATCTTCTTTTGAAATTCTTGGTACTTTTTAATTTTATCTTCTGTATTCATAAAACTCCCTCTTTAAATAAGACCAATATAAAAAGCTAAAAAAATTTGCGATAAATAATAAAGAATACGATATGTTATCTGCAAACTATCCTTAGCGTGTTTATTAAATTTGTGATTAATTAAAACTAAATCAGAACTAATAAAGATGATTAAGGCTACCATTAATAAAAGATTACTAATACTTTTAAGATAAAAGAAATTGCTTATAGCCAAGCCTGTAGTAAACATGATTATAAGTAAGTAACAAGCTCCGAGCATTTTCATCTTTCCATGGGCATCCAATACTCTTAAAAAATATAACGCTATACAAATATATAGAATTAAATTAATAACTATTCCTGGTACTATACACTTACTATTTAATTTAATTAAATAAGTAGAAAGCAAAATATGGGCTATAAAAAAGGATAAAGTACCAATCACAAATACTAAATCCTTATATTTTTTATATTTATTTCTTAATATCATTACAAAATCCCCAAACATATCAAAACATAAGGCAATTAGTACAAATAAGCCATTTCCCTTATATAATCTAATCCCAAGTAAAACAAACATTAAAGAAGCCAATGTTTTAAGAGGAATAGATAAACTATTATGATATTTATTGTCATTATAGATGAATAGGCCATCAAGCACGATTCCAAATATAATAATTAAATAATCAATTATAGACATGCCTTTATTATATCTTAAAAGATATCGAGGTCCTCACCATTTATTACTTCCCCATCATAGCCTGCATCCTTTATTTCCTTAAGAATTGCTTTCTTTCTTACTTCCATTTGTAATAAGGCATCATCAGAAAAAGTATCGATATGATAAATACGATGATAGGTAACGGTTAGCTTTGGTCTGGCTTTTATTAATATAGAAGCTAAATCGCTACTAAGAGTATGTACGTTTTTATGATAAACTTGCCACTTTTCGCTTCTTTCCATTAACCCTTTTGCATACTCTACTTCATGTACAAGAATGTCAACATCTTTTGCCTTATCAGCCATAATATCCAAAGGACAAGTATCACCACTTATCACAATCGTTTTATCCTTAGTGATAAATTTATAAGCTAAAGATTGTAAATCACCATGTTTTGTGGAAAAGGCCTCAACACTCACCAAATCATCTTTATAGATAACACCGTAGTCTTCCTTACCGAGCAATATTTCTTCAACAATAGTCTTAAAGCCAACTAAATTAGCTTTCTCCAATCCATTAATACGCATATCAATATCTTTACTATATGCCTTAGTAAGATAATCACTCATTTGTTTTAAGCCAACAGGACCAATTAACCTTAAAGGCTCTTCTCTTTCTAAAACCCATGGTGTAAAAATTAAGTCAGCTAAGCCTAATGTATGATCGCTATGTAAATGGGTACAAAACGCAACCTTTAAATTCTTTGGATGAAGTTGTTTTATACCCTTAAAATAAACTTTAGAACATTGTCTAACCACACCTGGTCCAAAGTCTACAAGATAGGCATTATCATCCACAACAACCGCCACACTAGGGCCGCTATTATATGGACACGCATTAGGAGTTCCTGTTCCAAGTAAAATTAGCTTTGTCATAGACTTATTTTATTACATAATTTTTATTGTGTACTTCCCAATAAATTACACAATAAAATTTTTTATTTATTGTGTAATTTGATTACACAATAAAATTAATGAATGTTACAATAAAAACAAGAGGTGTATATATGCTAAATATCGGTAAAGAAAGTGAATTGGTTGAATTCAAAAAAAGTACAGGTGAATTAAATGAAGGCATAGTATCAATTGTTTCTATGCTTAATAAACATGGAAAAGGTTCACTATATTTTGGCGTTAAAAATAATGGCGATGCGATAGGCCAAATAATTAGTGATAGCACTTTAAGAGATATTTCAAGAAAAATATACGAAGATATTAAGCCTACTATATATCCAAGCATTCATGAAATGGAAAATATGCCAGGAGTTATTGAAATAAACTTTATAGGGAATGATAGACCATATTCAGCCCAAGGCAAGTTTTACATAAGAGTATCAGATGAAGATAGAAAAATTGATATCCACGAATTACTAAAAATGGTTAATCGAACCGATTCTAGCAATGCTATATGGGAGAAAATGGAATCGGATGAAACAATTGATGATGTTGATGAAAATCTGCTTAAAGAATACATAAAGAAAGCAAACGATTGCAAGCGAATAAAAGATGCCTATTCAAACAAAGAAAGTGTTTTAAAGGAGCTTGGACTAATCACTAATAATAAATTAAACAATGCAGGAAAAATATTATTTTCAAAAAATAAGCCAATTGTTTTAAAATTAGCTGTATTTGCAAGCGATGAAATGTTGTCATTCATTGATATAAATAGATATGAAGGCAATCTATTTGAATTAAACAAAAAAGCTCAAGAATATATTTTGGAACATATAAATTTTTCAGCTGAAATAATTAAAGGGAAAAGAGTTGAAAACCCAGAAATACCTTACGAAGTAATAAGAGAAGCAGTATTAAATAGCTTATGCCATTCATCTTTTGATGTGACAGTTAATAACGAAATATACATCACACCGACAAAAGTTGTTATATTTAATCCTGGAACTTTCCCAAGCGGATATGATCCCGAAGACTTTGCCTTCAATGGTGTTGAATCAGTTTTGAGGAATCCAATTATTTCAAAAGTGTTATATTATTCAAGTGATATCGACAGTTGGGCTACCGGCTTTAGAAGAATTTTCACTTACTGTAAAAATGAAGATATTAAATTTACTTATGCAATGAAAAATCAAGGTTTTGAAATATGTTTCTATCGCAAACAAAAAGAAAATACTGATTTAGAGAAATTAATCATTGAGATAATTAAAAATAATCCAAATGTTACTATTTCTAAATTATCAAAAGTAACCAATAAATCAACAAAAACCATCCAACTTAAAATAAATAATCTAAAGAAGGAAGGAAAATTAGAAAGAATTGGATCCAATAAAAATGGTCAATGGCTAATCAAAGATTAAAAAAAGTCCAAACGGACTTTTTATACTTTTAAACGCTTATCTAATTTAATTGCCAGCCTATCACCAATCTTTTGAATAAGTTGCACAAGAATTACTAGGACAATTACAGCACAAATCATAATTCCATAATTATAGCGGTAATAACCATAGTTAATCGCAATCTTACCAAGACCGCCACCACCAACAATGCCAGACATTGCAGTGTAACCAAGAATTGTTGTTAAGGCAATGGTGATATTACTAATTAAAGAAGGCACAGCCTCTTTTAATAATACTTTTGTAACAATTTGAAATGGAGTAGCACCCATGGACTTAGCCATTTCAATTAAATTGGGATCAACTTCTCTAAGTGAGCCTTCAACAAGTCTGGCAATAAATGGAAATGCTGCAACAACAAGTGGAACAATACTAGCTACAGTACCAACAGTTGTACCAACAATGATTCTTGTAAGTGGGAAAACAACAATCACCACAATTAGAAATGGTACTGATCTTAAGATATTGATTATCACATCAAGCACTTTCATAAGCCAACCAGGAAGAGGATGAATACCATCTTTTCTACCGGTAACCAAAATTACACCAAGTGGAAGACCAATTATTGTTGCGAATAATGTAGCTAAGAATGTTGCATAAAAGGTTTCCCATAAAGCCAAAGGAAATTGTTCAACAATCATTTGTAATAATTCATTACTCATAAACTAAATTCCTCCGCATTAACACCATCTACCTTATTAAGATAATCTAGTGTCTTATTAAGCTCTTCTTCATTCTTTACGCCAATAAGCATTGAGCCATAAGAACTGCCATTAATATTTCTTACAGATGCATTTATGATGTTACAAGCAACACCCTTTTCAATAGCTAAAGTCGTAAGTAAAGGCTTACCAGTTGATGTTCCACCATTAAAGACAATACGAATGGTCTTTTCGCCACTATCTTTAACAATTTTATTACTTGAATCGATTTCTGGGAAAACAAGTTTTTTAGCTGCTAAAGATTTTGGATGAGAGAACACATCAGCTACAAGTCCTGTCTCAACAACTTCACCATTATCTAATATCGCAACCTTATTGCAGATATTTTCAACAACTGACATTTGATGAGTAATAATTACTACTGTAATATTCATCTTCTTGTTGATATCTCTGATTAAATCAAGAATTTGATTAGTAGTTGTTGGATCAAGTGCACTAGTTGCCTCATCACATAATAATATTTTAGGATCAGAAGCCAAAGCTCTGGCAATCGCTACTCTTTGTCTTTGGCCACCTGATAACATCGCCGGATAAGCATTAGCCTTATCTTTTAAGCCAACAATATCAAGTAATTCCAAAGCTCTTTCTTGAGCCTTCTTTTTATCTGTTTTAACAAGTTCTAGAGGAAACATTACATTCTTTAGGCAAGTTTGTTGCATCAACAAATTAAAGCCTTGGAAAACCATTGTTACATCTCTTCTAAGCTCAAGAAGCTGTTTTTGGTTTAAATCATTAAGAACTCTACCATTAATAATAACTTCGCCGCTGTCTGGTTTTTCTAAGAAATTAAGACATCTTACAAGCGTTGACTTGCCTGCCCCAGACATACCAATGATGCCATAAATATCACCATCTTCAATTGTTAAAGAAACATTCTTAAGCGCTTCTACTACAGAAGCGCTTGTTTTAAATGTTTTGTTTAAATTCTTAATCTCAATCATTTTTATTTAGAAAATACATCTAAAGAAGTAGTCTTGCCACCATATAAACCCATTGGTTCAACATGGATTGCAGCAATAGAAACTACATGAGTACCATTTTCTTCATTGAAGTTATCAAGATATGGTTGGTGTTGGAAGTAGTTAGCATCAATTTCACCAGAATCAACAACATTATTTGGTTGAACATAATCAGTGAATTCAACAATATTTAATGTAATGCCCTTTTCAGCTAAGATATCCTTTACAACACTTAAGATTTCAGCATGTGGAGTTGGAGAAGCGGCTACTGAAATAGTAGTACCCTTTAAAGCATCATAATCAATTGAATCATCATAACCATTAGTTAAGTTTTCTACAACTGAAACAACTGAACCATCATATTTACTATCGATATATTCTTTAACAGCACTAGATTCTAAGGCAGCCTTTAAAGCTAAAATCTTAGGCTCATTTTCATTGCCTTCTTTTACAGCTAAGATATTAGAATAAGCTGAATAAGAACCTTCTAGAACAAGAGCGTCTTTAGTAGGATTTAAGCCAGCATCGATTGCATAGTTTGAATTAATTACCGCAAAATCAACATCCTTTAATACATTTGGAATTTGCGCAGCTTCTACTTCAACAATATCAACATTATAAGGATTTTCTTCAATATCGTTTTTAGTAGCTGTAATACCAGCACCATCCTTTAGTTTGATAATGCCATTGTTTTCAAGAAGAAGTAAAGCTCTTGCTTCATTAGTAGTATCATTTGGAACAGCAATTTGAATTGTTGTACTAGTTTCACCACTATCAGCACTATCGCTGCTTTCTTTAGAACCACAAGCTGTTAACCCTAAAGCTAACAAACAAACAAGTAATAGAGTAAATAATTTTTTCATCTTTGTACCTCCTAAATTATCATTAATAGTACTAAGCAAGAAACAAAAAAGCCGTCCCATAAGGACGACTATATAATCGTGTTACCACCTTAATTCATGTAATAAAATTTTATTACACCTTCTTCAAGTACTATCATACTCTAGCACTATAACGTGTGCACTACGTCTATTACTCATCGTAATAGAAGCTCAGTAGACCATATTCCCTCAAACTTCCATGTCCTGTTTCACCAACCCAAGACTCTCTACGTTTTCCCTTTAAGGTACTCTTCTCTTCATCGCCTTGTCTATATTTTCTTACTAGAGAAAAAATATGTCAATACATTTTCAGAAAATTGTTAATAACTCGCGATTTTGATACCACTATCACTTTTTAAAATGATACCAGTT
>CAVFKJ010000005.1:0-5371 GCA_963623125.1 Clostridium sp. CAG:217 | reverse complement strand
GCATCGCTGATGCCCTAGAAGCTAGCGTTTCATTTAAGGATTATGTTGAAGTAGATAAAGAAAACAAAAAAGGTAAATTCGTAAGACTTCCTGAAAGAAAAGAATTAAACCAAGAAGTAAACGAACTACTAGTTGTCGAATACTACTCAAGATAATAAGTAGTCTAATCAAAATAAAAAGAGCGAAAGCTCTTTTTTTTAAACCTATTATTAAATATCTTCTTTAACTAAACTAATCTTGTCATTATTCTTGACAATCTTATAGAAGCCACATTCACCATCTACATTAAAATGTTTTTTAAGCAAAGCTTCCTCTTGTCTATCTTCTTGTACTACAACAAGATAATCATAATCTTTTAAAAGATTATCTAAATTAGGCTCATAGAAAGTACAAACCGCATCTACATTAGGTGCATATAAATAATATTTTGCCAAATATTGAAAATAGTAGCTTGTCATTTGTCCATCAAAGTCAGAACCAAACAAAAGAAACTTTTCATCATCTTCCTTATAATGATCACCTACAACATTTTCGATAATATAAGGTAAAGAGGTATCATAATTTGAATCATTATAAATCATTCCGTTATATTCACTAGATAAAATCAAAATGATAAAAGAGATACAAACTAAAATACTCTTTTGATAATTCTGCTTATACTTAGGACTCTTATATAACACATGCCCATCTTCATCAAAAGATAAATGTTCTTGAACAAGTAAAGTAACTTTTAAGACTAAAGTACCAATAAACAAAACAATAATACTGCTTGCATAACGTTCAAATCCCGCTAAAGTTATTGCTTCATCAAGTGGCATTGAAAATAAATATAATGCCAAAATCCCTAAATAATACAAAACAACCATTAAGTCCAATAAAATCAAAGACTTAAATAATTCTTTCCACTTTTGTTTAAAGATAACCTTAATCAAAAAATAGATTATAACAATTGAAAGATTTCCTAATAAAAATCCCAAGAAAGGTCTTGTAGTTATATCTAGTGATGAAGAAACAAAAGTTTTAATAATACTTATCATCTCTTCGCTAGTTTTAGAAGCAATTGAAGTAGTATCAAACTTATTTTGAACATCTTTAAAAACCGTTAAAACATGATAATTCCAAGTTAAATAAGTTGATAAACTTAATATTAATGTAGAAAACACCAATATAATATCAATCTTATTAAGTGAAGTATGACATTTAATCGTTTCCATAAGCCAAACAATAAGAATAAATACAAAATAAATAATTCCTGTTGTTTTAACAATCAACAGTAATGCTTGTAAAGGAAGAAGTAAAAGTAACTGTACTTTTAGATTATTTTTAAAGCGATATATAATCACAAAACAAGCCAATGTTAAGATTGGCAAAATAAAATCAACTAACAAATTATTAATACGAATCGTTAGATTAAAGAAAGATAAAGTTGATAATCCAAACCCTAAAATGACCGCCAATAAAAAGCACTTAGGTTTTTCTATTACGCCAAATACGGCATAAAAAAATGAAAATATTAATAGTCCTTGTCCAAGTAACAAGATTCCATCACTATATCCTAAAAAACATGCGAAATAATACAGTAAAGAAGAAGTTCCAATAGGATAATTAGTGAATTCAATCATTGTATTAGATGTAGGGAAAGCGTTATTTATAACTAATGTTTTTACTATCAAAGCCCAATGCGTAAAATTATCATAGTGTACTAAATGTTCACTTGAAAGTAGAAATAAGAAGGGAATTGCACCAATTAGAAAACAAATATCCAATAACCTAATATTTTTAAAATCCAATACAATTTCCTTATGTTTAATAATGACATACCAAATAAAGAAAACAATACCTAAACCATAAATAAAGCAAGCCATTGGATATAAGATGTTAAATATACCACCAAAATAAACAAATACCGTAATTAAAGATAAAACAAAAGCAGGTACAAAGTTAAATGGGACATTTAGCAATTTCTTTGTCCAAAATAAAAAGCCTAAACAAGATAATATAAATCCTATTTGAACTATTAATTTCATGTTATGCACTCTTTCCTCTTAAGCTAACAAGTAATTGTCTTCCTCTTATAGATAAAATTCTAAGCAAATCATCAAATGTTGTATTCCAACCATCAAGTTCTTTAGCGATACCTGTATCACGATCATAAATCAATTGATTATATTCTCTTCTATCTTTTTCACTATTTGGTGTAACTAAAAAAGAATACATATAAATATCTTCATCTTTATCATTTTTATCTTCAAAATGTCTAATTAAATCACCATGTAAAGAAGCTTCATAGTAATCATTTTCAATTGTTAATTCAAAAGTGCTTATATCTTCAGGTAATTTAACTTTAGTTTGAAGTAAAATGCCACTATCCGATAAATTGATTGTCTCACCATATACTGTTTCTTCACCAAAAGTAAGACAAGCCTTTTCATTAGCCTTAATTCTTTCGTATTGTCTAGGCATATTTCTGCCCAACATAAACGCAACAGAGTAAATTAGAGCGATTAGGTTATAACATAGCCAATAGATAATTACAGCACTATAAACTAAAGCTATGCCATATTTTCCTCTTACAAAACGAATTATTGCCAAAACTGAAAGAATAATTAAAACTAAATGTGGTATTGCATATAAAATGGCACTACTATTTTTCTTTTGTTTCTTTTTACTAGTAACCTTAAATTTAGTTTCTCTAATATGCAAGGTTTCAAGTAAAACCGGAATAATTAAAGAAGGCGCAAGTGTAGTATCAATGATTTGACTCCACTTTTGGCTTCTAACATTACTAGATAATTGTTTCATTGACCAGCTATAGAAAAAATAACTTGGTAACCAGAAAATAAGCAATTGTATTAAATTACAATCAACTACTCTAAAATCAAATAAGGCAAACATAATTGGGGCAAGAATAAAGATAATACGATTAAAGAAAGACCACCAATATAAGAAAGCATTTAGATAAGTTACTCGGCCACTAAAAGAAAGTTTTCTAGAAAAAACCGCATGGGTATTTTGAATACTTTGAATAACACCTCTAGCCCAACGAATACGTTGTTTCATCATTGAAGAAACATCAGTTGTCGAAAGTCCATGAGCTTCTATCTTATCAGTAGCATAAGTAATATAGCCAGCCATTTGTAAACGGCAACTAGTTTCAAAATCTTCCGTTATCGTATGATAAGGGAAACCACCAATTTCTTCCATAGCTTTACGAAGTATCAAAGTATTACTTCCAGTATATGCGCAAGCATTTGAAGAGTTACGCATTTGATTTACTTCTCTTGAAAAGAAATCCTGTTCATTAGGAATAACATCCTCCGCAAATAAATTAAATTGGAATAAATCTAAATTATAAAAACTTTGTGGTGTTTGAATTAGACCAATCTTTAAATCCTCTTCCTTTTCATCAGCATTTCTTAAACGCCAAATGCCATCTTCCTTAATATAATCAGTTAAGGCGAAATAAGGAACGGTATCCATCAAAAAGCTACGACAAGGAATCATATCCGCATCAAAAGTAGCGATTAATGGCGAAGTTGTTTGCGACAAGGCATAATTTAAATTACCTGACTTAGCATAGTCGTTATCTGGTGTCTCAATATAGCTAATTTTTAAATCATACGCAAGTTTTTTTACCTCTTCACGATGACTATCATCACATAAATAAATATGAACCTTACTAGGATCGGGATATTCCATAAATGTACAAGCACTAGCTGTCTTAAACAAAATATCACATGGTTCATTGTGAGTAGCGATTAAAACATCCACGTCTCCATACGCATCCTCAGGAATAACTGGCATATCTAGATGTCCCTTATCCGCATTAACTTTACGATAATACAATTCAAAAGTAGTCATTACTGTTACGGTTTCCGCAACCCAAAGCATAATACCAAATATTAGTTCTGGTAAGCTTGAATGTAATGGCAAAGTAAATAAAAGACGCCACAACAAATAAATTGTCACTAATATTCCGGTAACAATAAACAATATACTTTGTTTATATTCACGGTCATTTTTGACCATTACTTTACTTTTTTGTTTTTTTACTTTATTCATGATTAAATATCCACCCCTTTTGCATATGATAACTAAAGAAAAACAGTAAACAATCGCCAATAATCTTGGCTATTTTTTCATTCCAAAATAAATAATGACTAGTTAAATAAACAAATAAAGAACTAAGAATCATTACAATCGTGCATAAGAAAACATATTTAACAGCCGTTCTATAATTGTCTTGATTATCTTTAAAAACTAATCTTCTATTTAATGAATAATTAATAAACATCGAAATAAGACGAGCCAACATAGTAGCTAGACTTATTCTAATCAAATCTTCTTCTATTACAAAACGCAAACTATCAAGTAGTAACCAAGATAGCGTAATATCAACTACACTAGATATAATCGATGATCCTGCAAACATAAACAATCCATGAAACATAGTACAAATGATGCTTATACTATCTTTAATAGGATGAAAATGACTACCAGAATTATTTTCTTCATATATCGTGGAAATCGGCACTTCATAGAAAGGAATATTTTCTCTAACACAATCGATTAACTCTTGAGTTTCATATTCATATCTTTCCCCATCGACAGAATTCATAAAAGCTAAATATTTCCTTGAAAAGCCTCTTAAACCTGTTTGAGTATCTGATAAATGACGATGATATAAAAGATAAAATATGCCACTACTACACAGATTACCAAGCTTAGATCTAAAAGGAACATTTTCGCCATTATCTGTTTTCGAAAAATCTCTTACTCCAAGAATTATGCCATCACGGTGTTCTTCTAGCGCCTTATATACTTTAAGCACATCATTAACCCTATGTTGGCCATCACAATCAACCGTAATGACGCCGTCAATCTGTGGTTTATTGTCTAAAAGGTAGCTAAAGCCAAATTTTAAAGCTTCACCCTTACCCCTATTTTTCTTATATCCAATTACTTCACAATTTGTTTCCTTCTCAATTTTTTGAAAAATCAAATCATAAGTACTATCTGATCCATCATTTACTACAAGAATATTTTGTAGCCCTTTTTCGTTTAATTCTTTAACATATTGAAGAATATTTTCAGTTGGACAATATGCTGGAATTAATATGCACATCTCACTCATACAAGTCCCCATTTCCTGTAATTATTTTTGCAATATTGCGTACTTTAGTAATATTTTTTTCAAAGTACAGTCAAAATTCTATTACCATATGGGACCGTTTTCAATATGAAATAATTGGTTTATACTACTTTTTATATGAAAAGGCTTACATTATAATTTGTTGCAAATATTCGATTAAATATTTATCCTCAACTTTTTCTAAATCGTATAACTGAACGATGATAATGGTGTTGTTGG
>CAVFKJ010000004.1:0-14370 GCA_963623125.1 Clostridium sp. CAG:217 | reverse complement strand
AAAGATTAAAAGTAAAAGATAGTGACTATACAGTATCTGATATTATTGAAATCAACGATTTTATTAAAGAAAGTAAAAGAAGTAAAAGTGAATTAAATGGCATTTATAAGGGAAAGAACTTAGTACTTGTATTATGTGAATCCTTTGGACCCCAAGCTATTAAAGAAGACTTAACTCCTACTTTATATAAGCTAGCTAGTGAAGGTACCTACTTTACTAATCACTATGCACCTCTTTATCCATCTAATACTAATGACTCGGAATTTATATCCCAAACAGGGATGATGCCATCAATTGACTATGGCACTACGTCAAAAGATTTTGGTGATAACTATTATCCATACGCTTTAGCTAATCTATTTAAAAATGAAGGGTATAGTGTAAATTCATATCACTCACACGTCAAAGAATTCTATAATCGTGAAATATTACATAAGTCATTTGGCTTTGAATATTTATACGATAAAGAAGACTTGGGACTAGAGTTAGATGGCAAAGTCTACAACAATTGGATAGATGATTCATTGCTATTTGAAAAAGTAGTAGAAAACACTAACACTGATAATCTATTCTACGACTTTGTAATAACTACCAGTGGACATATGCCATACTATTCAGGAAGAAAAGAAATACTAGATAACTATGAAAAAGTAATCAAACTATATCCAGATATCCCAAGCCAAGAAGCCTACTATTATGCGGCACAAATGAAACTTGATGAAGGCATACAAGTATTACTAGAAAAACTAGAAGAAAAAGGCGTATTAGACAATACCGTAATCATGTTATTTGGTGACCACTATCCATATGGTATAGACCATGATGATACTTTAACCAGTTTATATGGTAATCTAAAACATGCCTATGATATCTATAAAACACCCTTTATAATCTATGATTCAACAACAAAAGGAGAAGAAAACACAACTCTTTCTTCAACCTTTGATATCTACCCAACCATCACATCAATGTTTGATTTAGATGATTCTAAAGCTTATATCATAGGTGAAGACTTATTTGTACAAGATGATAATCGCTATGTCTTATTCCCAGATTATAGTATCCTAGCAAATAATTTCTATTATGAAGCATCTTCGCAAACAGTAATTGGTAAAGATACCAGTGATATCTTAGGGATTGCAGAAAAACACTATAAATATAGTCAAATAATCTTATCAAGCAATTACTATGAATTAATAGAATAGGCTCCCTAATTAGAGAGCCTATCTTTTTATTTACTGTTTGTATTACTTACCTTATATACACAAGCCTTCTTAGTTTCAGACCAAGTCCAATCCTTAGACTTCATATACTCCTCACAAGTAACTACTTTATTCACTACTTCTTCCGGTGTATAACCAACTTTAGCTCTAGTTTTAATTCTTAAGGTAAATGTATTACTTAAACCATTAAAGTTCAAATATGAAGGTTTATTAATTGTTCCCTCAATGACTATCTCTTGGCAATCATAGTTATCCTTATTAAATGCACTAACAATCTTATAAGAAACATCACCCGTAAATTTACTCTCAGTATATTTACCTTCTTTATTTTTGTTATTATTTAACGCACTAAGAATCACATTAGGTAAAACATAATTCTTTAAATCATTATTTAATTTACATGCCTCTTCATAAGATATTTCACTAGTATAATCACCTATTTTTATATCATTTAAAGTATAACTTAAAGCTACATCATTATAATCACCAGTACTACCTTCTAGCTCTGGGAAGATAATATATAACTTAGCCTTACCATCTTCATTCTTGATATAAGCATAGATTCTATCATCTTTATTAACTTCTACATGTAAACTAGATAGATAATCAGCACTATAACCGCCTATATTATTTAATTCTACTGTAGCAATATAAGACTTATTATTTAAAGCTGTCGTATCATCTGAATTCCAACTAATACCTAAGTCACTATAAGAATCCACCCTATCATTAGATAAAGTTACATTGATACTATTGATCTTAGAAGGTAATGCCTTTCCATATTCGATAGGACCCATATCCACTTTTATACTAGAAATAAATGATGTACCAAATGATGACCTAGTTAAGTTATCTAGAATATAAGTCTTACTAGCTATTTCAGACATATTACCATTTTCAACAACCCAAGCAAAAGCTTTTACTTCTTTATAAGTATTACTCTTCGCTTCAATTTGTTGTTCAAATAATTGCTTAAAGTTCCATTTTAAGACGCCACTATCTCCTTCATCGTAATAAAGTAGATAAACTGTATCTTTTTGATAATCGTTATAGTTTGTTTTTATTTTCTTAAATTTGCTACCTTCATTCGTCCAAGAATCATTATCATATAAATCAGGCTGACTTGGCTTTGTATCATCGGTTCCATCGTTATTAGGTAATACCATAACTACCAACATAACATCATTAACTTCGTCCACATTAATTCTGTTCTTATCGACACCTTCTTTATATATCTCTAGTGTTTTTGTATAACAACTTGAAGGATTAGCATTTTCAGGCATAACAATCTTACCATTTTCACCTTTTTCATCAAACCAACTATCATATGCTTCTTCATCTATATCAACTGCTTTTGCTTGTACGTTATATTCACGACCATTATATGAAGTAGCGATAGTTGTTGTGGCATTATTAATAGCTGTTACAACTTCCCTTCTACTTGCCCCCTCGCGTACCGAAACAACAATTGGATCAACATATTTAATCTTATCTTCACCAACAAGAATTTCATTACTCTTAAAGTTTAAAGTACCCTCATCATTTAAAGAAAGTTCACTTAAGCCAACAGTACCATTATCACCGTATTTTACCGTTACATTTTCCTTTGCAACATTACTAGCTATAACATGAATTCCATCTTCTGTTTTTGGTTCAACACATACTTCAAAGACATAGACAGTGCCACTTTCTGCTTTATCTTCTTTTGCACAACTTACAAAAGTACCATTTTCCTTCTTATACCATTTCAAATCAACTTGTTCACTATAAGTTTCATCACCAAACTTCCAAGAGAAAGTACCTGTAGTAGGAAGAGTTTGATCATTAGTGAAACTAGCTAGACTTAAAGCGAGTTCGCTTGCACCAGCAGTATAGTTAGCCTTTAAGTCTACATCATGTGCAGGCATTGTAAATGTAAGTGTCTCTGACTTTAAATCACTTGGATCTTTAACATAAGAATTTTCTATCCAAGAAGTAAAGATTTTACTTGCATCAGTATTATTATCTACAACCGTAACCTTGTTACCTTCAGCATATTTACCAACTGGTTGATCATTTACTTTTACGGTATAACTTGTAGCCCCTGTTCTTTGCCATAACTGTTTATCACTTGCTTGATAGCCTATATGGAAATCCTTGTAATCACTCATATAGAAACAAGAAATAAGACTAGTATCCGATATATCCTTAACTACTAATGTATCACCTGAATCTTCTGTTCTAATACCTATTAAAGAACTTGAAGAAAGGCCACTAGCTCTTACATAAGCCTGTCCAAAAGCTGTTTGTAAAAATACATCATCCACAGCCCCGTCAGTACGTTTATTATTAGTTATTTTAACGTTACCCCTAACATAAAGGTCAACATCATAAACTACAGCTACGCCGCCACCTCTTATTTTAGATTCGTTGTCTGTAATTGTTACATCCTGTAATATTGTGTATCTAGCGCAGTTATCAACGCCACCACCATAACCGGCAAAATTGTGCGTAATTTTTAGGTTACGAATAAGGCCATAATTTGTTGCCATCTGTTTTGCGGCAACATGAATACCGCCACCAGAAGTGCCATCACCATAATCACCCATAACAACCTTGTTATAACTAATCTCATTGTAAGTGTCATCATCACCTTCAATAGAAAACCATGAATACCTAAAGCAAACGCCGCCACCACTACTGCCGGTCTTATTGCCTTGGTTATAATTGATGGTAGAATTATTCTTCATATGAATATGCGTACCATCGGCTTCTGAATAAATACCACCACCAGAACTACCAGCCCAGTTATGATCAATGTGGGCATTATCCATCCAAATCTCAACATCTTCGCCAGCTATATATATGCCGCCGCCCTTATAATCAGTACTATTGCCACTAATCGCAACATTAGTTAAATATAATTTGGCACCCTCTTTCATATAAACGGCACCACCATGGGTAGCATAACCACCAGTAACTAAACCACCAGTTTCTATCTCATTACCCTTACTATCCTTAAGTTTTTCTTCATTAGTCGATCCATATAAATACAACTTGGCATTAGGATGTATAGTAAAAATACCACCCTCACAATTACCTGATAGTTTACCATTGGATTTTTTAATGATGTGTCCATCCATATAAATGATAGAAGTAGTACCCTCTACAATATTGATTTGAGCACCAATATCCCAATCATCAAGCATATAAACGCCACCTTCTTGCCTAGAAGCATTCATCGCATCGCTAACACTATAGTAATTTTTAGTGATGTTACCATCTTTATCCTTACTGCAGGCAATAGCCTTGTCAGTAGCTAAAACATGAGTAGGTATTATTGTACATGCCAGCATGCACAATACAAGACACTGTAAGACTTTAATAAACATTGGTCTTTTCATAAGCACTCTCCTCTATTTAAAAAAATTATACAACAAAAAAACTGGATACCCAGTTTCTTATTTAGAATCATAAAATTCCTTAATACAAGCACAAACGTACTCAATATCTTCTTTATTAAGCTTGTAATACATAGGAAGTCTAAGAAGCCTTTCAAATTCCTTAGTAGTATAAACATCCTCACCTACAAACCTACCAGCCTTTAAGCCTTCTGGCGCACTATGGAGTGGAACATAATGGAAAGCTGTACCAATACCCTTTCCCTTTAAGAAAGATTGTAAAGCACTTCTTTCTTCCAAATCCTTAGTCTTAATATAAAACATATGACCATTATGAACGATACCCTCTGGCACATAAGGTAAATCAAGTTTACCCTCTTGTTTTAAAGGAGTAAGTAACTTGTAGTAATAATTAAAACTATCAATTCTATCTTGCCTCATCTCATCCATAATTAACAGTTGCGGATATAAGTAAGCAGCTAAGATATCACTAGGTAAATAACTAGAACCCTTATCAACCCAAGTATACTTATCAACTTGACCATTGAAATATTGTGTTCTATTAGTACCCTTTTCTCTAATGATGTCACATCTATCAATTAAAGCCTTGTTATTGATCGAAACAGCACCACCCTCACCCATAGAATAATTCTTTGTCTCATGGAAAGAGTAACAACCTACATCCCCAAAAGTACCAAGATACTTACCATGATATGTACTATTTACAACTTGTGCTGCATCCTCAATTAAATATAAATTATGTCTTTTAGCTATATCACAAATTGTTTCCATATTACAACCAATACCTGCATAATGAACAACCATAATAGCCTTAGTCTTATCGGTAATTGCCTCTTCAATCTTAGTCTCATCAATATTCATGGTCTTAGGATTAATATCCACAAATACTGGCACACCACCAAAGATAACTACCGCATTAGCTGTACTTGAGAAAGTATAACTTGGAAGAATTACTTCATCACCAGGTCCAATATCCAGTAACATACAAGCCATCTCTAAGGCGCTAGTACCACTGGTAGTTAAATGAATCTTAGGCGAATTAAACTTCTCCATTAAAATCTTTTCATCTAACTTAGTATATTTATTATCACCCGCAATCTCACCTGATCTCATTACCTCAAGTACATACTTGTCAGATTCAGGTAAATAAGGTGGAACATTAAACTTAATCATACAAAAACCTCTTTCTAATCGATTATACACCCATCAAATAGTAAATAATAACATAGTGGACAAAAGAAAACGCATCCCAAGTAAGCTTAATATCGCCATTCTCCTTATCAAGCTTATAATATTGTTCATTAAACAAATAATCCTCAACATTAAGCTTCTCCCAAAAATGATAGATGATATCATCATAGCCTACAATATATAGTCCATCATCACTATTTAAAGCCTTTACTAATTTGTTATAATCTTCATCACTTTCAAGTAAATAACCTAAATGATCAAACTTAAGTCTAAAACCATTTAAGTCCTCTCTTTCAAAGTTATTATCGCCCCATTGTTCAATAACCGTGATAGTCATGCGATAATCATCACTTACACTAGTCTTAATCTTTAAATAACCCAAGCTATCATATTCAACAAATAAACATAATAACCCTAGAATCAAACAATCCTTAAGAAGATAATCATATAGTCTATCAAAAGCCAACATTATCACCAAAGTACTACCACAATATAAATAAGAAGCCATATAACGATCAAAGGAAGCTAAATATGGTGCCTCATCAATATCAAATGCTAAGGTATATAAAAGTAACATCGCTACACTATAACCAATTGCCCCAATTAGATAAATTCCTGATAAATAAAAACCATCTTTCTTAAACCAAAAGATAAGATTAATTAAAACAATAATTAAGGCCACATAAGTAAAATAAGCCATCTTGAAAGGATGCAAAACTAAAGGACGATGCAATAAATTACTACAATAGTTTCTAAAAGCCTCATACTTCCACTCGATATCACCATTACCACTAATAATGGTAAAGAACTCCTTAATACTTAATTGACCAATTTGAAATTGACCTGAAATATTATATAAGCCAACAATATACTTCCAACTTAAATAAAATAAGATAGGTAAAACAATTAAAACAAGTACACCCTTTATAAGCATTCTTATATCTAACTTCTTATCAATAAAACATACCTTAAGGAAAGCATAAAATAAGACAATAATATAAAATACTAAACCCATTTGTTTCATCATCACAAAAGAAACTAGTATCGTTCCAAGAGAAACAAAACGGAATAAGTCCCAATCCTTTTCCTTATAAGTCATATAAAGACCATAGGCACAAAATAAAGCTAGACACCAATCAACATAAATAGAATTATAGACAAAGGCATAATCACTAGCGGTATCAGTTTTATCAAGTGTTAAACCAACTAGCACTACACAAATTACACAAATCAAAGACTTAAGCCAATCTTTTTTATCTTTAATATTAAAATTAGAAAAGATAGGCAGAAACATCGAAAACATAAAAGTTACAAGTCCTACATAGGCAAAAGGCTCATGAAACTTAAAGCCATTAAAGCCCATATAAAGAGTCTCAATTAAAGTAAACAAAGGTGGATAATCCTTATGCATAATAAGTTTAGAAGCCTCTTGGGCATAAAAACCATCAAGTCTAATTGTCTCCTTAAGCATAGGACCCCAATGGGTAAACTCATCACAATTACTAAAGCCGGTATATTTATAAAGAAAGAAACAATAGATACATAATATTAGGTACCAAAATAAGCCTAATCCAAAGAAATTATCCCTAAATTCAATTAACTTGTTATATTCTTTTTTAATAAACCGCTTTATTAATATTAAATAAAATAATAAGGCAAAGATAAAAGTAAAATAAAAACCATAGCGAATATGATTAATAAAACCAAAGAAATACAGTATCAAAGCACCAAAAAGAATTGAGATAGTACATACCATCTCAAACTTACGCTTAAACAAAATAACTAATAATCCACTAATCGAGAGAATCCAAAATAAAGAAAGAAAATAAAACATTACTCATCCTTAAAACTATTAATCACATCATTCATATGACACTCAAATAAGTAGCGCTTAGTATTTTTTACTGCATCCATAATAATGCCCACACTAAATAATAAGAAGGCATTAAGCATCAAAGCTGCCGCCAGTACTGCACTAGGTACTTTGGTAATATAGGCTGTCTTAATAAATTCATTGATTACTGGAACACCTACTAAAAGTCCAATAATAAAGATAACCAAAGACAAGACACCAAAGAATAAGAAAGGACGATTATCCTTAAATAAATTAAATAATGTCAGTAATACCTTAAAACCATCAGAATAAGTATTAAGTTTAGACTCACTACCCTTAGGTCTATCACGATAAGTAATAGGAACATTAGTAACTAACATATTATTAGTTAAGGCAAAAATAGTCATCTCTGTCTCTATTTGAAAACCATCTGACATAACCGGCATACACTTAACAAACTTCTTAGAAAAAGCACGATAGCCAGTCATAATATCATTTAAATTAGACTTAAATAAGAAATTGATTAAACCCTTAACTAAGCTATTGCCAAAGTTATGAAAAGGTCTTTTATTCTCGGTATAGTAAGTACTAGAAAGTCTATCACCTATTACCATATCTGCCCTACCCTCAAGTACTGGCTTAATTAAATTATCGACTTCCTCAGCTGGGTAAGTATCATCACCATCAACCATGATATAAACATCCGCATCAATATCTCTAAACATTGACCTAACTACCGCACCCTTGCCTTGTTTAAATTCATCGCACACAATAGCTCCAGCCTTTAAAGCAAGCTGCCTTGTCTTATCCTTAGAATTATTGTTGTAGACATAAACATCAGCCTTAGGCAAAGCCTTCTTAAAATCACTTACCGTCTTCTCTACCGTAAGTTCCTCATTATAACAAGGTATTAATACCGCAATCTTTGCTTCTTTATTATTCATAAATTCTCCTATACTTAATCATTATATAACACAACATTTTTTCTTTTATAAGCATAGAATACTAAACCCACAAAAGAAAGACAAGAGACAATTAAAGTAGCTTTTTGAATTAAAGTTCCCTCATACTTAACCAAATAAGAATGTTCTCCACTACTACTATCAATTAAAAGTTCTCTATATTTTTCACTATAACTTAAATCAATCTTTTGATACTTGCCATCAATTAGTTCATAACCACTATAACCTTTATAATAAGAAAGTGGCAATACCAACTCTAAATCACTATCATTATTACATTTAAAGGAAATGCTAGTAAAAAATCTATCATAGTCATAAATATAATCAATCAAAGCTCCCTTATCATCAAAATACTTAATAGCTAAACTATCTTCATCATAATTAACAAACTCTGTATAAGGCAAATACTCAGCACCACCAAGTTCATCATGATTGTAATCTAAGGTATCTTCATAACAATGATTGATATCATACTGACTACTATTATCCTTTAGATAAACAGGAGCCTTATTTAAAGCTATACTATTAGCATATATTACATTAACAAGAGAATAAACAATTAACGCACCACAAACAATACATTTCTTTTTATCATCAGTAATACTATTTATTAAATAGATAATCACAATGCAAAACAACGGGAATATTACTACATATAATCTAAAGTAGAATTGAATAATATTTAAATAAGTTCCCGGTAATATTCCAAGGATTATCAAAAATAAAATAAGACAATAAACTGTAATAATCTTGATATATTTATTTTTAATAAATAGACCACTTAATCCCGGTAGAATAAACAAAGCACCTACAATAGGTGTAGAATCATTAAATAATAATGAGAATACTTCTAAAATACTATAAGTACCAGCACCAATATTGTTATATTTGGCATTAATGTTAAGCCAAAAAGTTTGGCTATGTAATTGTTCAAACATCGGCATTAAGTACCAACAACTCAACAACAATCCTACTATGCTGCCCTTAATAATAGTCTTAATAGTATTAATAATTAACTTCTTATCTTTTCTATTTAAGATAATAAAGACAACAATCATACATAAAAAGAAAAGACCATATAGTAGTGTTGTGATAAGATGAGCCATTATTAATAAAGAAAAACTTACGCCCAGAAAAATAAAACAATCCTCATGTTTAATAAGTACTTTATAGATGGCATAAATAACTAAAGGAATAAAAGTCATGCCAAGTATTTCACCCAAGGCATTTCTAATAAACAAGTTATATAAATGATAAGTATTAAAGAAATACAAAATTATTCCTATATAAGATATAAAACGCTTATTAAACTCTTTCTTTAAAATAAAATAAATAAATAAATTAGAAAGAAAAGAATAAAATAGCACACACAGTTTATAACAATATGCCGCCCCTAGTCCAAAATGATTCAATAGGGCAAAGGGATATAAAAAGATATCACAATAAAATAATGGTGAAGCATAACCAAAACCGTTATTGGCATAAGGATAAATCTTAGGAAGTATTTGTCCTTCTTCAAAAGCCTTAGCCAAACCAATAAAACGATTAAGATGGAAAGTTAAATCTTGATCCTTAAATACCCCAATAGAACCACTAAAATAACTATAAAAACCAATTAAAGTAATAAGTAAACAAATTAAAATATCAAGTAAAGTTCTTCTATTTAATCTCATTTCATTACTCCAAGCTCATATAATCTTTTAAAAATACGTGCATTAAAATAATAACGATTCTTATTAATAAGCCTAAAATAAAGATTCTTACGACCACCATTTTTTAAATAAACATTGTCCTTAAAATCAGGATAAGTCTCATTTAAATATTGCCAACCCTTATCCAAAGTATCCTTCTTAATCGCCTTATCCTTAATCTTACAAGCGCGCAAATAAGAACTGCCCAAAAAGAAACGAATCGTTAAATATTCTATTTCTGCTTTATATTCCTCAAAAGCACCCTTGTCCTCATAAAACTTCTTAATACCCCTAAATACCGCAATCATATCATTGATATTAATATTATAAGTATGAGTAATTGAACCCTTAAGTTGATAGTAATCCACAAAGCTTTCATCTTCGTAGCTTACCTTGTCCATATAATAAGCTAACTTCATTAAAACCGAAGTATCCTCATATCTTAGGCCACTTGGAAATCTTATATCGCAACTTCTAAACCAAGAAGTACGATATATCTTATTCCAAAGAGTACAAAACATCTTTTCGATAATCTCATGTTTATTCTTATAGCCAATATCCTTAGCCACTTTTCTTGAGCCATCTTCATATACCCAAGTAAAGTTAGACATGCAGATATCATTATCGCCAATGGCCTTAAGCATCTTTTCAGCCATATCGAATTTCACAAAATCATCACAATCTAAAAATCCAAAAAACTCGGTATCAACCTTATCAACACCCATATTACGGGCATCCGAAATGCCACTATTATCCTTATAGTAATAATAGATATTATCATTATCCTTAGCTAAACTCTTTACAATACTAGCACTATCATCACTAGAACCATCATCAATGACAATAATATTAACTTTCTCGCTTTGTTTAAGTAAAGAATCAATTGCCCTTTTAATTGTCTTTTGGCCATTATAAACCGGCACAATAATACTAAGCCTTATCATCTTTGTTCACCCTTAAATTCTGTATTAAATAAGCCATAACTAGACAAATAAACATATTGGTACTAAATTGATCTATGCCATGTCCCGATAAATACGAAGTAACTATTCCTAGACTTAAAGACATCAAACAAATAATATTAAACATATTCCATTTCTTATGTTTAACCCCAAGTAAGAACTTAATTACACAATATAGTATTAGACAAATCCAAGGTCCCATTATTAAAGGAAAACCTAAATAACCAAAAGAGTAGGCTTGTAAGATAAAGTCTTGTTCAATATTAATGCCACCCCACATAAATAAACTATAAGTAAAACCCGTAAGCTTTTGGGGAATGGTTAAATATTGCCACTTATAGTTATAAAATATCTTCTCCACCTGTCTGGCATTAGCCCTATCTTCTAGTTCATAATCAAAGATTAAATCAACCCAAAACTTTGGATCAACATGATAGTCATACCAATATTCATAATATACTGATTGAGTTACACCCATTAAAAACTTATATTGTTCAAACATATAAACATAATAATCTACCCAAGCAGGTGAGAAAGGCTCGAAGCCCTCAGCCCCCTCTTCAATACCCTTACGATAGCTTTCCCTTATTGAATCGTCCATCTTTAAAGTCGAAAAGTCGGCCGCATCAAATTGTTGATTCTGATAAGCTGGACAAACCGGAATGATACCCGCATTCATTAATGTAAGTAATACACAAAATAAGGCAAAACCCTTCTTAAATGACTCTAACTTAATAATTGAAGTAAAAATATGAATAATTAAGACAACTACTGGAATAAGTAGGGCGCAATAAGCTGCCACACGTGTACCTAACATCATCATGGCCAAAGAATCAAAGATAATTAAAATAGCCAAGCCAATCTTCTTCTTTAAATCCTTTTCTCTTAAAAAGAAATAGTACATAAAAGGCAAAATAATAACCAACAATATGCCAATAGTATTGCCTTCTTTAAAAAGAAACTTGGTCGCATAATTACGCGGATGATGATCTGTCGCATCAAATGGTTTAGAAAACCAATCAAAGAAATTACCTGCCAAATCAGTTTCATATGTAGTCTTACCTACTTTAAGGAAATTAGATATTACAATAGGTACGGCCACTGTAAAAGAAATACAAGCTGTAATGGCCTTTAATATTTCTTCTCTTAAGTCACAAAAGCTATAGATATAAACATAAACAATCGGAATAAGTAAAGTAAGAATATAAAAGACTTCATCATAAATACTAAAGTAATATAAATTAGTTAAATGAATATTATCTTGAAGATAAAAGCCCGTAATACAATGTGGAATAAAATAGGCAATCATCAATACCGCATAAATAACTGTAATAATAATTACTTTCTTCTTATTTTTTTCACATAATATAAAAAGCAATAAAACAATTAAAGGATAGAAAACAAAATTAACTAAAGTAGTAAATCTAAAAGGAAGATAATCCGCAATTAGATAATCAAGCTCATAAAAAGGATGCAAGGCAATAAGCACAAACAAAATAGTAAATAAGCTCTTTTTATTAAAAAATTTCTTAAGCATTCTTCTTTAAAACCATCTTATTAAAAAGATTAGAGATTGTATTTTCCTTAAGCAATAGTAAAACTAAACAATAAACCACAATGCCCACAATAGCTTGAACCATGTTGGTTAGAATACGAGCTCCCATAATATTGCCGATAAAGTAAATGACAACACCCATTACTAAAGCCGCAATAATAGACTTTATGGTTGTGTTTAAGGCATGAAGCTTGACATCTTTTCTTATAAATAGCCATTGGGTAAAAGTGACGGTAAATTCAGCACAAATACTACCCACACAAGCACCTGCGCCATACCATCTAGGAATAGTAAATAAGTTAACAATTAGATTAACAATTGCCCCGGCAATTATTGACTTAGTATATTGACTAGTTTTACCTGTTGGCACCAGATATTGGGTACCAAAGACATTAGAAAAAGAAATCAAAATAATAATTGGACTAACAAGTCTTACCAAGAAAATCATTTGATCGGCTTCATCTGCTGTATACCAAGGGAAGAAAGAACTTGATACAACCTCCAAAGCTACAAAGATAGGAATTGATAAGATGATTGCCAACTTAAAAGTTGTATTGATATATTTGTTTACTTCATCATGATTATTGTTTTTGGCAAAAGCGTTGGCAATTCTTGGCATAACAACCGCACCAATGGAAGTAACAAAATAAAGGAACATCTTCACAAAACTTAAAGAAGTCTTATATAAACTTAATTGGCCTTTATCTTCTACTAAAGAACCAAGCAATGTTTGATCAAGTAAAGTATAAATATTAATCGCAATAGTAGGAATAAATAAGGCAAAAGTACCAGCTAAATGATTCTTATAAGACTCTTTAACTGTCACCTTGGTCTTATCAATATATTTCTTCAAACCCAAGAAAGTTAATGCTTGGCCAATAAAGTCGGTCAAAGAATTGATTAATGTAAACATCCATAAGTCAGCTGGCTTTTTGACAAACGCAAAAATCAACATGACACTGACAATCTTTACAACGATATTTCTAATTGAAACAATGCCAAAGTCTTCTACACCATAATAGAACCATGAAATATCAAAGGCATTTGATAAGACGGATAAACAAATTAAATAATAAATAATTTGATTACTCTTTACAAAAAAGATGGTATACAAGACATAGAACACCAACATAATCATCATATTGATAAACTGCATGCATAATATCTCATAGAAAGTCTTACTTAACTTACTTCTATCATCTCTTACCTTAGCAATCTCTCTATTACCATAAGTATTAATACCCAAGACACCAAGCAAAATAAACCACGCAGCGATATTACTTGCATAATCATTGATACCTAAAGTACTAGGGCCAAGATGCGAATAAGTGTAAGAAACTAGAAATAATGGTAAGAATAGTTTTACCAATTGATATAAAATGTTATATATATAATTCTTAAATATTTTATTGTCCATGTATATGATTATACAATATATAAAACAAAAGGGGATGTAATGCAAAAATTTAAAAACTTCGTCATATCTTTTATATCGATTATATCAACGCTAATATTCATATTATTACTATATCTAGCTTATACAACTACATT
>CAVFKJ010000003.1:0-8180 GCA_963623125.1 Clostridium sp. CAG:217 | reverse complement strand
GAAAAGACTTGTTTAATTATCTAATTTCCTTATGTAACAATAATTTAACATTATTTAAACAAAATATTGATGTATTAAAGCTATATCCTGATTCTATTGATAAGGATTGTATTGATAGACTCTGTTCAAGTAGCGATGAAGAAAATATCTTTGAGCTTATTAATGCGATTAAGGATAAACAAGTTACTAGATCTATTCATTTACTAAGAAGAATTATGAAAAATGAAGATAGCATTTTAGGCATAATTGCCTTAATTGCTTCCCAACTTCGTTATACTTATGAAGTAGACTATTATTATTCTTTAGGAGAAAGCATTGATTCTATAACTTTCAAGACTAATAGTAAGTCATTTAGAGTTAGTAAAACAGTTAATACCTTAGATAAAAAAGAGTGTTTAAGTTTACTTAATAAATTAGCGGATTTAGATTTAAAGTGTAAGACTAGTAGTGAAATAGATGAAAAGAATTTAATTGAATTGTTTATAGTGTCAATGTTATGAAAAAAGTAGAATTATTATCACCATGTGGCAACATGGATTGCTTAAAGGCGGCAGTAAATTATGGAGCTGATGCGGTGTACCTTGGTGGTACATCTTTTTCGGCTAGAGCAAGTGCTAATAACTTTGATTTAGAACAGCTTAAGGAAGCAGTGAAATACTGTCATTTAAGGGGTGTTAAGGTTTATATGACAATCAATACACTTCTAAGTGAAAAAGAGCTTGAGAATGCCTTAAAATTGGCTAAAGAAGTATATAAGATAGGTGTAGATGCCTTAATTATTCAAGATTTAGGCTTATTTTATCGCTTAAGAGAAGAATTACCTGATTTTAATTTACATGCTTCAACGCAAATGCATGTTCATAATATTGAAGGTGTTAGAGTGTGTAAACAACTAGGCTTTAAAAAAGTTGTGGTAGCTAGAGAATCTAATATTGATTTCATTAAAGAAGCATGTAAAGAAGATGTAGAAATTGAATGTTTTGTCCACGGTGCAATTTGCGTATCCTATTCTGGCCAATGTCTAATGTCAGCTGTATCTAAAAACAGAAGCGCTAATAAGGGAATGTGTGCACAGTGCTGCAGACTAAAATATAAGCTTAAAGAAATAAATGGTAAAGCAATAGAAACGGATACCGATTATCTATTGAGTCCTAAGGATATGTTTTTATTAAACGATATTCCATCTTTAATAGAAGCTGGAGTTTCTTCATTTAAAATCGAAGGAAGACTAAAATCGCCAGCTTATGTAGGACTAGTTACAAAGCTATATCGAAAAGCCATTGATGCTTACTATAATAACGAGGAATATCATTTGTCTAAAAAAGATTACGACGATTTACTTTGTGTCTTTAATCGAGGCTTTACTAATGCCTATTTAAATGATTTGGATATCGATATTTTTGGTAATAATAGACCAAATCATATGGGAAAGGAAATAGGCAAAGTAATTGATTATAGGGATGGCTATTGTCTTATTAGACTAAACAGTGATGTAAGTCAATTTGATGGCATTAGAATCATTAACAAATATAAAGATACTGGTAAGATATTAAATACTTTAACGGTAAATAAGAAATTTGTTTCAAAAGCCTATAAAAATGAAATTATTAAAGTAAAAGTAGATGATGTTGTATATAAAGGGGCCAAGGTGGTAAAAACACTTGACCATAGTCTTGAAGAGAGTATTTTAAAATACGATTTAAAAAGACGTGGCATTTCTTTAAAAATCAAGTTTATTGAAAATGAAAACATTAAATTAAGTATTAAATTAAATGATTTTATATACGAAAAAACATTAGATATAAAACCTGATGTTGCCTTAAAGGCGCCAATAAGTAAAGAAATGTTACAAGATGTCTTCTCTAAATTTAATGCTTTACCATTTTATTTAGCAGATTTTGATGTTGAAGTAGGCAATTGCTTTATGGCCAAAAGCCAAATTAATGAAATTAGAAGAAATTTCTACGAAGAGTTTTCTAATGCCTATTTAGATAGTTTCAAAAGAGAAATAAACAGTAGTTTATTATTAAATGATATTGATAAAACGACTTATAATGAAACATTAAAGCTAGATAATATCAATCCAGTTATAAATAACGAATGTAAATACAATAGTAATGTCATAAGTGAAATAGGAGGCCTATTAAATAAAGGCGATAAGATTGCCTATTATACATTAAATGTATCTAATTCTTATGCTTATGAGCTACTAAATAGACTTGGCTTTAAAAAGATCATCTTAAGTAGCGAGCTAAGCGATAATATGGTCTATGATTTGATTGATGCCTATAAACAAAGAAATAACATTGTTATTAGACCATATGTCCTTGTAAAAGGTAAGCGAGTTTTAATGTATATCAAACGTAATCCATTTATTAAATATATTGATAATGACAACTATCTATTATCGGATGGAATTAATGATTATGGTCTTTCTTTTAAAAAGGATCATATTGAAATAATTGAAGGTAAAGAATATCTAAATAACACTATTGATTTAGGCCGAATTAATCCCTTTTTAATCGATTAATATGTTAATATAGTATTGTTATGCTTTTTGAATATTTAAAAGAAACCATTAAAGATAAAATATTAATTAAAACATGTTTAACCATTGCTATACCGTTGATGTTTCAACAATTAATTGTTGCTAGTGTCAATCTAGTAGACAACTTAATGGTAGGTGAGTTAGGTGATGTAGCGGTAAGTGGTGTATCTTGTGCGAATCGTTATTATAATATTTGCCAATATGCCGTAAATGGTCTAATTGTTTCATGTATTATCTTTTTATCGCAATATAATGGCGCAAACGATAATGAACATATGAAACAATCCTTTCGTTTCTCAATCGTTTCTTCATATACAATAATAATTTTATTTTTCTTGTTGGCGACATTTATTCCTGAAAAATTAATTGGTTTTATCATAAATGATCCTCAAATTATTGAAACTGGCAGCGCTTATATTAGAATTGCTTGCTTATCATACCTACCACTTGGCATATCTTTTCCCATATCACAATCTTTAAGGGCAACGGGTGAGACAAGATTGCCAGTTATTATGTCAATGGTGTCTTTGGTAATTAATATCTTGTTTGACTATTTATTAATATTTGGTCATTTAGGATTACCAGCACTAGGTGTTAAAGGAGCAGCTATTGCCACGGTTTTAGCTAGAATAATAGAGGCAATTTTATATTTATATGCTATTTCTAAAAATGATTATGCGTTTAATAGTTCTATTACTAAGATATTTCATTTTGAAAAGAGCTTAGCTAAAAACATTATTATTAAGGCTATTCCTTTAATCGCCAATGAAACATTATGGCAATTTGGTATGACTACTTTAATTAAGTCTTATTCAAGTAGAGGTGCTATTGTTAATACAGCTTACAGTATTTCGGTTACGATATCGGATTTATTCTTTATTTTATTTGCGGGTATGGCAACAGCTACCACCATCCTTGTTGGAACTCCACTTGGAGCTAATAAGCTAAAAGAAGCCAAAGACAACGCTTATAAACTAATTTGCTTTAGTATGCTTCTATCTTTAGTATTTGGCTTATTAATGGCTTCAAGCACCTTTATTGTCCCGTTATTGTATTCTAAAGTATCAAGTGATTCCTTAAATCTAGCTAAACAATTTATCTTAGTAATGTCATTCTTCTATATTCTTTATATGTTTAATACCCAATGTTTCTTTACTTTAAGAACAGGCGGCGATACAAGAAGCACGATGTTTATGGACTCATGTTTTATGTGGCTGTTTAATATTCCACTTGTTGCGATATTTGCCTATAAAACAAATATTCCGGTATTGTTTGTTTATATCATTGGTCAAAGCACGGACTTTGTAAAAGCCGGTATTGCCTATAGAATGGTAAGAAAAGAAAAGTGGGTTAAAAATCTTACAATACAAGGCAATAGTTAATCTTGTATAATAATATTTAGGAGAATTAATAAATGTTTTTAAAACGCATTGAGATGCAGGGCTTTAAAAGCTTTGCGGATAGAACGGTAATAAATTTTGAAGACCCTGTAACTGGCGTTGTTGGACCAAATGGTTGTGGTAAATCCAATATATCGGATGCCATAAGATGGGTACTTGGTGAACAAAGCGTTAAATCCTTAAGAGGCGAGAAAATGACGGATGTCATTTTTGCTGGTTCTGAGAGTCGTAAGGCCGTTAGTATGGCAGAAGTAACCCTTGTTTTTGATAATAGTCAAAGAGTTTTAAATTCTAGCAATGATGAAATTGAAGTTACAAGAAGAATTTATGCCAGTGAGGGTGAAGCACAATATTTAATTAATCATAATGTGGTAAGACTTAAAGATGTTATTGATTTAATACTTGATTCAGGTTTAGGTAAGGACTCTTTATCAATTATCTCCCAAGGTAATGTAGTAGGCTTCGCGGATGCCAAACCGTTTGAAAGAAGAGGCATTTTTGAGGAAGCAGCTGGTGTTTCTAAATATAAGAAAAGAAAGATGGAATCTATTGCCCGTCTTGAACGTACTAAAGAGAATCTAGATAAGGCTCAAAACATTCTAGATGAACTAGAAAGACAAGTTTCACCTTTAAAGCGTCAAGCTAGAAAAGCAGAGATATATCGTGAAAAGAAGAAAAGACTTGAAGAGATTGAAACTGCTGTTTTAGTTGATGAAATTAAACAATACAATAGTCAAAAAGAGGAGATTGATAAAAGCTTATTTGATTTAGAGACTACTCTTACTATGAATAATACTAGTGTTCAAATTAATGAAAATAATAATTTGGAGTCTAGAGCAAGTTTAAAGGAATATGATAAACAGCTTAATCAAATCCAAGAAAAACTGGTTAACGCAATAAATGAAATCCAAAAACTAGAAACACGTAAAGTTGAACTTGATGAAAAGCGTAAGTATGCTTTGGAAATGGGTTCTAGCAAAGAGAAAATCACTCAAACAAAGAATATGCTTGAAGAAGCTAAGTTTGAGTATGAGGACAAAGTTAATCGTTTAAATACCTTAAATAATGAACTTAATTTATTAAATGAAAACCTTGGTGAATTAGCTTTAAAGTTAGCTGATGCGTCTTTAAAGAAAGAGGAAACTAATAATGCAAGTTTTAGACTGCAAAATCGTATTGCAGTGCTAGAAAATCTATTAAAAGATCCTTTTTCATCAAATGCTCAAGCTGGTGTAAAAGCGATTATGTCCAATCAAAAGTCTTTCTTTGGTGTATATGGTGTTGTAGGACAAGTTATTGAAGCTCATGATGGCTATGAATATGCTTTATCTAGCGCTTTAGCTAATGCAACATACAACATTATCACAAGAGATGAGGAAGCAGCTAGAAATTGTATCAACTTCTTAAAACGTAATAAGTCTGGTAGGGCAACTTTTTTGCCTATTACCGTTTTAAAGGAACATGATTTAAAACAAGAAGATTTAATAGTTTGTGAAAATACGCAAGGTTATATTGGGGTAATGGCCGATTTTGTTTACAATGATGAACAATATGATATTGTAACCGATAGTTTGCTTGGCAATATTATCGTTTGTGATAACCTTGAAAACGCCAATAATCTAGCATCACTATTAAAATATGGCTATAAGATAGTTACGCTTGATGGCGATATTGTTCATAAAGGTGGCTATATGACTGGTGGTAAGGTTAAAAATGAAACCAGTATTGTTACCGCTAATAGTGAACTAGAAAGAAATAAGAGTGAACTCGTTTCTTTAAGTGCTAAGGCCGAGCTTGCCAATAAAGAGTTTAATAAGATTGTTGAAGAAAAGGGTAAAGTTGAAAGCGAACTTACTGAAAAACGTATAAGTGTGGCTCAAATTGAACCTTTAGTTGATGTAAAAAGGGCTAAGTATGAAAAGCTTAAGAATGATTATGCTTTAATCAATCCTGAGAATATTGAAAATAACGAAACATTTGACAATGAAGTTGTTTCTTCTTTAGCTAAAGCTTATTCTTTAAAAGATGAACTTTCTACTTCTTTAAAATTAAAAAGAGAAGAAAGAATGAAGCTTTCAGCCCAAATTGACAGAGTTGATCAACAACTTCGTATTATGCGTAAGCAATCTGAGAGTGCTAATAATTCTATTCTTAATATAAGTAAAGAGAAGGCTGTTATTGAAACTAAGCTTGAAAATAATTTAAATAGATTAGCTAGTGAATATCAAATGACTTATGAATATGCTTTAAGTCATATAGAATATGAAATTACTGGTAATGAAAGGGATGAAGTACTTTCATTAAGGAATGATATCGCTTCTCTTGGCAACATTAATATGTCAGCTCCTGAAGAATATAACGAAGTTAATACACGTTATGAATTCTTAAAGAAAAATTATGATGATTTGATTGCTTCTAGAGATAAGATTTTAAATGCTATTGAAGAGATGGATGAAATCATGAAGAAGCAATTCAAAGAGACATTTGATAAGATTAACGATAATCTAAATGATACATTCAAAGCGTTGTTTGGTGGTGGTAAGGCTAAACTTATTCTTGAAGATGAAAATGATATCTTAAATACAGGCATTGATATTGATGTACAACCTCCTGGTAAACAAGTTAAGTCCATTAGACTTTTCTCAGGTGGAGAAAAAACGCTTATTGCCTTATGTGTATTATTTACAATTATTAAGGTTAAACCATCACCGCTTATCATTTTCGATGAAGTTGAGGCCGCACTAGACCAGGCTAATGTTGAAAGATTTGCCAAATACATTAAACAATTCTCAAATGTTTGTCAATTCTTAATCATTACACATCGTCCTGGTACCATGGAACAATGTGATACATTATACGGTGTAACAATGCAACAAAGAGGTGTTTCCCAAATGCTTAAAGTTAAGCTTGTGGATGCGATAGAACTAGCTGATAATAGTGCTAGTAAAGGAGAATAATTTATGAGTTTTTTCTCTTCTTTAAAAGAAGCAATTACTGGAAAAAAGGATCAAAGTAAATACTTAAGTGGTTTTGCCAAAACTAATAACGCTTTGGGTAAAAAACTAAGATTTATTACTGAGAATAATACCACCAACAAGGAAGACTTTGTTGAACAATTGATGATTACTTTAATTGAAAGTGATATTGGTTATAAGACAGCTGAACAAATTTGTGATACTTTCTTTAAAGAAACCCAAGATTATCTTTATTTAAGGCAAGAAGATGTCATGGATATCTTGCTTGAAACTTTTGATAACATTTATAAAGAAAAGAAAGAAGAGCCAATTGTTTATAACGAAAATGGACCAACCGTTATTTTAATGGTTGGTGTAAATGGTTCTGGTAAAACTAGTACTTGTGCAAAACTTGCTAAGATGTATAAGGGCCAAGGCAAAAAGGTATGCCTTGCAGCTGCTGATACTTTTAGAGCTGGCGCAATCAAACAATTAGAAGAATGGGCAAATAGGGTAGGCGTTGACTTTGTAGCTGGTAAAGAAAATGAAGATCCAAGTTCCGTTTTAGTAAATGCTTGTCGATACGCTAAGCAGCATGATATTGATATTCTTCTTTGTGATACTGCGGGTAGACTTCAAACCAAGATTAATCTAATGGCAGAACTTGCGAAGATGCGTAGAGTTGTTGGCAGAGAAATCGAAGGTGCTCCCCATAATGTATGGTTGGTACTTGATGCCAATACAGGCCAAAATGGTATGTCACAAGCTACTTTATTTAACGAGGTAACTGATTTAACGGGTATCATCTTAACTAAGATGGATGGTACTAGTAAGGGTGGTATCGTCATTGCGATTAAAAACGTTTTGGGTATTCCGGTAAGGTTTATTACCTTAGGTGAGACAATGGATGATATAAAACCATTTGATTTTGATTTGTATCTATATAGTATTATTGGGGATCCTAATGTTAAATAAGATTGATGGTAACATCTTATTTGATTTTTATGGTTGTTTGCTTACTACTCATCAAAATGAAGTATTAAATGATTATTATTATGATGATTTATCAATGAGTGAAATAGCTGATAACTATGGTGTTTCTAAAAGTGCCATATCTGATTTACTTAATCGTAGCATTGGACAAATGAGTGAATATGAAGAAAAACTGCATTTAATTAAAAATAGTAAGTCGTTTGATGCATTAATTGATAAAATGGATAGGGACTTAAACGTTCCTAAAAAGTATATTCAAGAACTTAAGAAACTAAACAGGGGGTA
>CAVFKJ010000002.1:0-5760 GCA_963623125.1 Clostridium sp. CAG:217 | reverse complement strand
CTCTTTCCATCGTAGGTAGCATCAATTGGCTCTGCATCACCATTTTCATGAACTCTGATTACCTTATATGTTCTTTCATAATTAGAATCAGTATTAATTAATCTATCTTCTAATGGGAAGCTAATAACTGTTTTAGCATTTGTTTCAGTTATTGGAGTTGCTTCACTATCACCTTCGATGTTTTTATACAAGCTAATATCATAAATAACCGCCGAAGTTAATCCATTATCAGCCGCATAAGTTTCGACCTTTTTAACATCATCTTTTGCAACAGCACTTTGGCTTCCGATAACCATTTGAACTTCTAGATTCTTACCAGCATCCAAAGCTTCTTGTTCTTCTTCTGTTACATCGAATAAATATTGAATTTCACTTGCACTATTCTTTATTGAAACCTTACTAGCGATTGCTTCGGATACACCATTAGATATATTTTCCTTAGCTACAACCTTACCAACTGTAAATTCCAAAGTATATTCAATATAATTCTGACAAACAAAGTAAGTACCAGGAGCACCACCTCCGCCTTTATGGAATTCATCTTTAACTAGTTTTGCGTAATCATAATTAAGTTCTACATCAGTATTATCGTTGTTTCCAGAAACATAGCAATATTCCACTACTAGAAAATATTTTTTGTTGATATCAAAAGTTTCATCATCTGTTTTATGTAATGTCTTTTGGCCATTATTTAAAGTTCCTTCTTCAGCCCAACATACATAAAAATCATCTTGACTAATTTCGGATTTATCTTGATTTAATAGTTTTAACTTAGATTGATCAATTTCAGTAGAAGCGCCTTCAATTGGTGCATCAATCTTGCCAACTAAGGTCAAAGAGCTAGCGATATTTGGCACAACATCTTTTAAACCACTCATTGTCACATTTACGGTAATTGTCTTAGAATCATTGCCATGTAATTGTAGTTCCCAATTGCCATTTACAAATCCGCCATCAACTAATGTCTGTTTTGATACCCTTAATGAATCGCCATCTTTTTCAATATACATACGATCATCTGCGCTACCATCCCAAAGAGTAGTATGAACATTCATTATGCTGCCGCCATAATATGGAGCGTATTTTACTGTAATTTGACCATTACCAGCTTTTCACCCCATCCATCATATACATCTTGAATCACTTTTTTAGCTTCATCGCTATATGCGGTAATAACTAAATCGCCATTGGTATCTTGCTTAGCTATAATTGTTTCATCATCAGCGCTTATCATTAAGCATGATGAAAGAACTAGCACCATAGAAAGCATTATTGTAAGTAACTTTTTCATTATAGTCCCTCCATTTACTTGCATTTAAATGTTATCAATATATATATATCACGTCAATCCCCATTTTTAGGTATACGAGTGGTATTATTTAAATATTAGAAGCTTCTTTATATAAATCAATACCAAATCGTTCAAATAGTTCTATATGTTTATGGTTAATGTTTTCTATATTCCATTTTTTATTTAGGTTCTTATGTAATTTTAGAAAGCTTGCATTAATCAAGATACTATCGGGTGATTCTTTAATCTTGTTTTCTTTTAAAGCTTTATTAAATGAAGAATAGATTAAAGAAGTAATAAGCATAATAAAAGATAAACCTTGTGTTTTATAGTAATCATTTAGATGTAAAGCATTTACATCTAATCTATTCTTATAGTAATCATAGAAGGTTTCAATAGACCATCTTCTTTTATAAAGCTTATATATTTCTTCAGCATCTTTATCTAGATTACTTTCAAGGACAATAGTTCCAAATCTATCTTTCTTTTCTAGATATGATTCCATAGTATATTTACCTTCATTTACTTTAGATAAATAATCAGTACTCTCTAAGGCGTTTTGTGATAAGTCTCTATAGTAAATTACTTTCTTACCATCAATTTTTTCTTCATGGTATTCTACTGTACTTCTTTTTCTAGATCTCTCATATACAAATAAGCCTTCCATACTTTTAGTACTAGTTACTTTCTTACTTGACTTATGACTATCATAAACAGGAATAATATAGTGATTATCATTACTTGAGAATAATTCGATATTATCTTTAGAATAAAAGCCTTTATCTACTATAAACAATAATGAATGAAGATTCTTTCTTACTATTAAATCTTTAATAGATACTTTATCTAAGGTACCACCACAATATACTCTAGATAAAACAGGTCTAGATGTATTAATATCATAAGCCATTAATACATTTATCTGATCATCTTTAAAAGTATTCTTCTTATTACCTGGTTCAGCTAATTCATTATCATTAGAAGCACTTTTTATACAATGACCATCAAAAGCTAACTGCTTACTTGATTCGTTAATTAATAAGTCTTCAAACATATTTACTTTTTCTTGTCTTCTACCTAAATCATCATATAAATTAGAAACGGCTTTCTGATTTAAATGCAATGTAGTAAACTTAGCAGATAAATATGATTGTAGAAATAAAGGTTCAACATCTTTGATATAAGTAAAACCATTAACAAAGTTAAATAAAGATACTAAATAAATCATATGAGCATCCTTTGGATTAAAGACTTCTTTAAGCTTTTCTAATACATCACTAGTAAGGTTATAAGTTAAACAATACTTGCCAAACTCAACACTAGTAATTTCGCCATTACGTAATCTAGCACTATTTGGAATATAACCAAGAGTTGGATCAATAGAACCAATTACTTCTCCCATTTGTGTTTTCCATTTACCGTTTTCTTTTATGTGTTTATGTTCATAAACATAATACTTACCATGTATAAGCTTAACCATAGTACCTTTTGGCTTAAGATCTCTTATTTCTTGAGGAACTGAATATTTACCCATTTATGTATACCTACCGTATACCTAAATTATAACATATTCAAAAACAAGAAATTATTAAAAAAGCCTTTATTTAAACATATATTTGATAAATAAAAGCTTATTAATGTAACAATTATTAGGTTTTAGGTATAAAAGTATGCTTAAATACATTACTTAGCTTGTATGTATAAGACTTGTATACCTAAAAATGGGGATTGACGTGATATATATGCAAATGAAGCCATAAAAAAATCATCTCCAAGTGGAAATGATTTAATTTCTTATTTAGTTTTTTCTTTATATTCTTCCTTTAAATTATCCCTAGGCTTAATTTTTCTTTTCTTTGTTCCATATTCATAATATTTAAGCCAGAGATCATCATCTTCAGCATACCAATCAACTAGAACAAGGGCACAATACAATGTTATTTCATTGTCTCTATCAATATGATTATTGAAATAATACTCAATCGCCTCATCATACTCTTCTAGTTTAATCATAGCGATAAAAACAAAGTCGGTAAAATTATTAATATCATCTTCAATAGTATAAGAATTATAATTTTTACCAAGTTCTTTTAATTTTTTATTAGCTTGATTAGTTAAATCCTTGGCCATATCAATTGCCAAGCTTATTTGTTCAACATTATCCAACTTGGACAATAGTAATGCCTCTTGTGAATAATTTAAAGATTCTCTGCTTAAACCACCTGTACAAGCACACATTAATAAAACTGTAAGATTTTCTTTAGTATAACCTTTTGCCAAAAGTCTACTTGCAAGAATCTCATAAAAATCATATTGACTAATTCCAACCGAATTAAAAGGATCTTCAGTATTAAATAAGTAGCAGTTACATGCATAGCACATCATGCGGTATAACCTAATCAAAAGATCAACCGCACTATCATAATTTCCGCTATTCACATTGATATTACATAGTTCTTTTACATATCTTTTAACAAGGAAACGCCATTTGGGTCTATCCTTTTTAGGAATGGTTCTATTAGGTGCAAAATAGTTTTGTGCATAAGCGTTTTCTAAAAATTCATCAATCTCATCCTTCAATTTATCAAAGTTAGGCGTATCAACTCTTTCAACCTTCTTTTTACCATCACCACTTAAAATGCTAGTAATCGTTTCATCAAGTTCATATTTCTTAGTATTGGGAACATTCTTATAAACTTCTACAAGCATCTTCTTTAATAAGGCATCATCCGCCTTATCAATCATTTTTCTAAGTTCTGCAATTTTCATATATAACCTCTTTAGTCCATTGTATATAAAACCTGCAATTTTTGCAGGTTACTTACTCAAAGCATCCTTAAATAGGTAATAATTATCGATATAACTGCCCGAATTCCAAACAATATAGCCATTGTCATAGATTCCTGCATCCTTTAAGCCATCGATTTGTTCCTCTAATTTCTCATTATCATAGGCTACATAAGGCTCATAAATGGAATCATAACCTTGGATATAAGTTCTAACTTTTGCCGGACTTGTCGTCTCATTTTGTCTAAGCATCGCTTGTTTACCCCAAGCACTCAATAGCTTATAAGGAACTTCCCAAACTATTTCTTCAATATTATAAGAATGTGGAAGGAAGTGATCAGGATAAGGCATTGGTGAAATGACATCCACTACATTTGAAATAGCTGGCCAATATTGACCATATGCACAAACATAATCATTACTTGTCTCGCCAAAGACATCAGCTGAAACATAGGCGTGCACATCATGTAGCTCATCACATGCATACATCAAAAATCTTTGAATAGCTTGAGATCTTGTCTCACCATATTCATTTTGTAAGTCCAAGACATCTAAAACGTCAGCGTAGTAATCAATTTGTTCAGGGAATCTTACATAATCAAATTGAATCTCATTAAAACCAAGTTCAACAACTTCTTTAGAAAGCTTTACATTATATTCCCAAACTTCTCTATTATAAGCGCTAGGCCAATAAGAACCACCATATTCAAAAGGTGTATTACCATCTTTATCGATAATGGCATACTCAGGATGATCAATCATAAAATTCTTATCCTTGAAAACTGTAATTCTTGCCACCATATAAATTCCAGCTTCCTTTACTTTATCAATTTGAGTTTTAAAATCCTCTTTACCAAAGTAAGCCGCGTCATAAGAAGTAGGTGAATATTCTTTCATTACATCTGACTTAAATGTAACAATATGGGCATCTCTAATATCAATCACAAAAGTATTAACGCTAGTTTGTTTAGCTAGTTCAATATAATCTTCAATATCCTTTAAGGCCTCCATATTAATGTACAAAGACTTACATACATCAGGCATTACATTATCATCAAAACTAGGCTTTTCATTTGGATAATAATCCAAAGTACTAGCACTACCAGCTCCATAATCATCATTAGTCTTACTTAATAAACTAGTTTCATAGTTTTCCTTAGCTAATGTTTCATCGCTTGTTAAATACTTACTATTTACATAGCCATTTGAAAAACCATATCTTTTAACACTGCCATCTTCAAGTATTGCACTATGTCCTGTAATCTCTATCTTCTCACCTTTTTCTAAAAGGCCATTTAAATCCTCACCATCACTATTTTCATAAACACTACAAGTACGATACACCCAAAGCTCTTTTTCTTTTACACAGTCATTTAAATCACTCTCAAGATTATCTAAACTTGTATAGTAAGTCTTACCATCATAGTAAATTTTTGAAAGTGTTTCCCCATCTACTTCTTTACTTTTATTAGAAACACTAACCTCTTTTCCTCTAGCTAATTCAACACTATTTAAATCTTCATCATATAAGACAAGCGTATTCTTATCACTTGCCAAATACATTGTTGTAAGACTTTCTTTATTGTTTAAAACATAAACTAATGCTCCAGCACATAAACAAAGTATAACCAACAAAACAACAACTAATGTTTTAATTCCCTTATTCTTTTTAACCATAGAAA
>CAVFKJ010000001.1:0-4379 GCA_963623125.1 Clostridium sp. CAG:217 | reverse complement strand
CCACTAATTAGATATAAAGTATTCTTTAATTTATCTTCAACATCTTCATCGATTACTGCTTTTAAATTTTTAAATTTGGCATCTAAATCTTTTTTGCCGATTTTTTCATCAAATATTGTTTTTAATATTTCATTTATTGCCTCTTTTGTTTCATTGTTTAACCCTTCTTCTGTGAAGCAATTTTGATAGAACAAATCTTTATAATCGTCAAACGTAATAGTTTTACCATTTTCAAAATTAATTGTTTCATTAAGGAAATGGCCTCTTGCATGTAAGATATTGTAAAGACATAATAAAATTTCTCTTTTAGATACTTGCTCTCTTAGGGCTCTCGAACGTAAATGATAAACCGTCTTATCAATTGGTTTAGTGATTTTTTCGTTATTTGTTGTATACATCAAATAGCCATCTTTTATTTCTTCTTCACTTACACTTAGCACACCAAAATCATTGAATGCTTCTAGTAGTTGTTCTTTTCTCCATTTTTTTCTAGCTAGATTTCTTCTTTGTGATCTACTTAATCTCGAAACGGATGCTTCTTTAGCCTTATTAAACATTCTGACACCCATATAGGCTACTTTATCTTCGCTTAATAAAGCTGATCCGATAGATCCGATACCTATATCCAATCCTAGAGACAATTTCTTATTATTTAAAGTATTATTATTTTCCATGTCCACTCCTTTATTCTTAGCTTTATGAATTAGTTACTTTAATTATAATATGTTTATAGCCGTTCTAGGTTTTATTAAATAACTTATTATTCATCTGGCATTTCCTCCCTTCTTTATATCTACTCCTAGCCTCATTCTAAGATATATCTAATAATAAAGATATGGTTTTATATTCTGATATCGAGCCTACATAAATTCTTTATATTTGATGTCTATTTATTAATATCGTTATATAATAAACCTACAATATGTAGGTAAATAATCATGGAAAACAAAGATATTACATTCTATCTAGATCCAATAGTTCACTCAAAATTAAAAGAAGACCAAAGAAACTTTCGAATGGCTAATAATGAATCTCTTTTAATTAAAAGAATCATTGTAAATTACTATCCAACATATTCTCAAGAAAAAGAAGATTTAGAAAACAAGATTAAAGAAGTAATAAACCATGAAATACAATCTTATAATCCATCTAATGATGAATGCACTAATATATCTTGGAAAATAATTAAATATCTAGATGATAATAAGTTTAAGAAAGATAATGATAAAACTAAAAGAAAGCTAGATAAACTACATCTAAGAATAAATAAAGATGATATTGTTTTGGAAAGTAATATAGATTCTTTGGCTAGCAAGGCTAGATTATCAGAAGCTATATCAAGTCTTATTAATTCATATCTTAGTAAGCCACAATATGAAAGAGAAAGAATAATCTTTCAAGATGTACTGGAAAAACTTAATAAAGCAATAAGCAATAATCAACAAGTTAAAATAAAAGCTAAATCTAATGAAAGAGAAGAAGCTAAATTTAAGATAATTGAGCCAAAAGAAATTCATGTATCAAGAGAAGAATTATTTAATTATCTATTATATAAAACTATAAGAGACCAAAAAGAATGTGCTACTTCAATTCACTTATACAATATTATGTCAGTAGTACCTGAAACAAAATTATGTTCATTCTCTAATGAAATAAATGGTTACTTTAAAAGAATGAAAAGGAATGGTGTTCAATATAGCATTAGTGATAATACTATCTATAAGATTAGATTAAGTGAACATGGCAAGAAACTATATGAGGGCAATCTAAAGTATATTGAAAGACCAGTTGCCCTAGATAATAGTAATAAAGAAGAAGGCATATACTACTTTGATTGTTCAAGGATGCAACTAGAAAACTACTTTGGCTCTTTTTATGAAGATGCTGAAATACTAGAACCATTAGAATATAGAAAAGACTATTATCAAAGAATAGCCAATATATATAAATTGACTGGGAGGAACTAATTATGCTTGTATATGAAGGAAATAAGAAAGACTTTTGTAAAGATGTAGACAATAATGTAATAGCTGATAAGATACTAGAAAAATTCAAAGAAAAGCTACATCGTAGTACTAGTGAATCCGAAATAAACTCATGGGCTAACTCAATGGGCAGAATGAGAGGAGTACTAGCTGATGAAGATATTCCAAGCGATGTAGGCATAGCTGTAGAATTTAATATACCTCACACCTCTAATAGAATAGACTTTCTTTTATCAGGACTAGATAAACAAGATAACAACAACGTCATAATCATCGAACTAAAACAATGGTCACATGTCCAACTTGTAAATAAAGATGGCATTGTATCAACCTATACTGGACACACCAATAGGGAAGTGGTCCACCCTTCTTATCAAGCATGGAGCTATTCAACCCTAATCCAAAGTTTTAATCAAGATGTCTATGATAAAAATGTTGGGCTACATCCATGTGCCTTCTTACATAATTACGGTATTACCGATAGTGATCCAATTAATGATATCTCATATAAAGATTACATTGATAAAGCGCCAATGTTTGGTAAAGACGATGTATCAAAACTAAGGAGCTTTATCAAAAAATATGTTTCTAAAGGTGATGATGGAAACGGCATATTTATCATTGAAAAAGGTAAGTTGAAACCATCTAAAGCTCTACAAGATTGTTTCTCATCACTGCTTAAAGGCAATAAAGAATTTGTCTTGATTGATAATCAAAAGACTATCTATGAAGAAGCACTAGAAACAGGTGTATATGCTAAAAACCATGATAAGAAACATGTGATGATAGTAGAAGGAGGGCCTGGTACTGGTAAATCAGTATTAGCTATTAACTTACTTAAACAATTCTTAAACAATAACTTAACCGCCTTCTATGTAAGTAAAAACAGTGCCCCAAGAAGTGTCTACTTGTCTAAGTTAACCAAGAAAGATAACACTAGTTCTTTAAAGGTCTTGTTTAAAGGATCTGGTTGTTTTTATGAGGCTAATCCAAACGAAATTGATGTACTAATAGTTGATGAAGCCCATCGTCTAAACGAGAAATCAGGACTATTTTCTTATGGTGAAAATCAAATAAAAGAAATAATTAATGCAAGCTTATTCTCAATATTCTTTATCGATGAAAATCAAAGAGTAACTCTAAAAGATATTGGCTCAGTAGCTGAAATTGAAAAATACGCCAAAGAATATAATGCCATCGTATCCAAAGTAAAACTAGAAAGCCAATTTAGATGTGATGGCTCAGATGGATATCTAGCTTGGCTTGATAATGTACTAGAAATAAGGGATACAGCCAACTTTGAATTAGAAAATGATTATGACTTTCAAATCTTTGATGATCCTAATAAATTGAAAGAAGCAATACTTGAAAAAAATAAAATAAATAATAAATCAAGAATAGTAGCAGGCTACTGTTGGGATTGGCTAAAAGAAGGTAAAAACAATTCAAAAGTACACGATATAACAATCCCTGAGTATAACTTTGAAATAAGCTGGAACTTAGGTAATTCACAAACTTGGGCTATTGATAAAAATTCAGTAGAAGAAGCTGGTTGTATACATACATGCCAAGGACTAGAATTTGACTATGTGGGCGTAATTATTGGTGATGACTTAAGATTTGAAGATGGACAGTTAGTAACTGACTATACCAAAAGAGCTAAAACTGATCAATCTTTAAAAGGCATTGTCGGTTATGCTAAAGAAAATGGCCTAGAAGCAGCTCAAAAGCTAACTGAACCAATTATTAAAAATACTTATAAAACATTAATGACTAGAGGCATGAAAGGTTGTTATGTATATTGCACAAACAAGAATCTAAGAGAATACTTAAAGAGTTGTTTGAAATAATGCAAGAGGAAATCAAAATGAGTTTGTTAAACAACAATATAAAGCCATTTAAAGGCTTAGATCAAATTAGTTTGTACGATTCATTAAATAATGTTAAAAGTTTTCTAGAGGAAAACAATATTAGTTACAATTTAGAAATATGGCAAGCAGAAGAAGAAACAATCCCAAATCCTTGGACCGTTCTATTTATTGAAGATTGTATCAATCTATATTTTGCATCAAATGATAAATTGTTTAAAATTTATTGCACAAAAGGTTTTAAAGGTTCTTTGCCCAATGGAATAAGTCTTAATACAAGCTTAAAAGAGGCAAAAGAAATTGATAAATCATTAAAATACAACGATGATGGTGAAGATTATGAATCTTTATCTGGCTATTGGATTGAAGATGATTTAGATACAGGTAAATTATTATCTATTACCGTGTATATAAAAGAAATATTAGATGATGAATTATTTGATAGTTTGAAGTGGTAATGATTATTTAGTTAAAAAATAAGCTAACCCCAGGTGCAAGGGCATATCGACAATAGTCTTACTGACAC